>NZ_JBIRTB010000005.1:0-500267 GCF_044334475.1 Streptomyces sp. NPDC020780
GACGGCGTCTGGGAATCCGCGAAGAACTGCATGCGCAACTACCTCATCCTCAAGGAACGCGCCGCCGCCTTCCGCGCCGACCCCGCCGTCCAGGAAGCCCTCACCGCCTCCCGCCTGCACGAACTCGCCCGACCCACCGCCGACGACGGCCTCAAAGCCCTCCTCGCCGACCGCACCGCCTACGAGGACTTCGACATCACCACCGCCGCCGAACGCTCCATGGCCTTCGAAGCCCTCGACCAACTCGCCCTGGACCACCTCCTCGGCGTCCGCTGACGCACCGGGTGTCCGGCGGCCCGCCCGCCGGACACCCTTCCCGTGCACGGAGTGCCGGACCCGCGCACGGACCCGGCACTCAGCCAGTGGGAGCGCTCCCCGCGCACCGGCCACCCTCTCACCGCAAGGGCACCACCGTGACAGAACCCTCTCCGGACGGCCTGGTCCGACGCCGCCGCACCCGGCGGATCCTCCTCCCCCTCACCGTTGTCTCCACCGTCGTCGCCGGCACCGTTCTGTCCGGCTGCGGCCAGCAGCGCGACGAGGACGTCTACACCGTCATGAACTCCTCGACCGACGAGTCGTACCACCGCTGGGACGGTGACACGCTGAAGCGCTGCAGCAAGCAGCTCGGGATCACCATCGAGCAGCAGAGCGTGCCGGCCGCGCACTTGATGACCAAGGCGCTGCGCATGGCCTCGTCGAAGTCGCTGCCGGACGTCCTCCAGCTGGACGCCTCCGAGATGCCGACGTTCGCGGAGGCGGGCGGGCTGATCCCGCTGAAGGACCTCGGGCTGGCCACGACGGACATCCCCGAGGGGATCGTCGACTTCGGCTCGTTCGACGGGACGTACTACGGAGCGGCGCGCACGGTGAACACCCTGGCGCTGTTCTACAACAAGGACACCCTCGCCAAGGCCGGCCTGAAGGTGCCCACCACCTGGGACGAGATGCGGTCGACGGCCCGGAAGCTGACCCAGGGCAAGCGGTACGGCCTCGCGCTGAGCGCGGGCGGCGCGGAGGACGGCGTCTTCCAGTTCACCCCGTTCATGTGGTCGAACGGCGGCGACGAGACGAAGCTCGACAGCCCCGAGGTCGCCGGCGCGCTGGACTACTGGAAGTCGCTGCTGAAGGACGGCTCGCTCTCCAAATCCACCGTCAACTGGACCCAGGCCGATGTGAACGACCAGTTCATGGCGGGCAACGCCGCCATGATGATCAACGGCCCGTGGCAGGTGGAGACCCTGAACTCGAAGAAGGGGCTCGACTGGGGCATCGCGCAGATCCCGGTACCGAAGGCGGGCGACGACTCGGTCGGTCCGCTGGGCGGTGGTGTGCTGACCGTGCCCAACACCGGGGACAGCGCGCGCGAGCGGACGGCCGCCAAGATCATCGGCTGTATGGCGGGAGAGCAGGAGCAGATCACCTACGCCCTGAACAGCTGGATGGTCCCGGCGAACGCCAAGGCCGCCGCCGTCTGGCGTACGAAGGCCCCGGAGCTGGCGGCCCTGGCCGGACAGGTCTCGACGGCCCGCTCCCGTACCGCGAAGGTCGGCGCGCAGTGGTCGTCCGTGTCGCTCGCCCTGCAGAGCGCCTTCCAGTCCGCCCTCACCGGCGAGTCCAGCGAGGCCGCTCTGAAGCGTGCCCAGCAGCAGGTCACGAGCGGGAACTGAGGTAACGAACCATGTCATCCACCACAGCCTCGGCCGCCGCACCGCCGGCCGACCCGCAGGCCACCGGCGCGGCCGCGGCCGGGAGGCCCGTGAGCCCCCGGCGCGCCCGGCGCCGCAGGCAGCTCGCCCAGTGGGGTTTCATCGCCCCTGCCGTGATCTTCATGGCCCTGTTCTTCGGCTACCCGCTCGTCCGCAACATCGTGATGAGCTTCCAGGACTACTCGCCGTCCACCTTCTTCACCGGCGAGGCGCCGTTCAACGGCATGGACAACTGGAGCAACGTCTTCGGCGACGGGCTCTTCGGCAAGGCACTCTGGCAGACGATCCTCTTCACGGTCGGATCGCTCGTCGGTCAGTTCTGCATCGGCCTGGCCCTGGCCGTCTTCTTCACCCGCCGCTTCCCGCTGAACGGGATCCTGCGTTCGCTGATCCTCCTGCCGTGGCTGGTGCCCATGGTCGTCTCCGGCATCGTCTGGCGGCGCATCTTCGACCAGGACACCGGCGTCCTCAACTCCTTCCTCGGCACCGTCGGCCTTCCCGGTGACACCCCGTGGCTGACCAGCACGAGCATGGCGCTGATCTCGGTGATCCTGGTGAACATCTGGATCGGCATCCCGTTCAACATGGTGATCCTCTACGGCGGCCTCCAGGAGGTCCCCAAGGAGCTCAGCGAGGCCGCGGCCCTCGACGGCGCGTCCGCCTGGCGCACGTTCCGGTCGGTCACCCTGCCGATGCTCAAGCCCGTCATCACGGTGGTGCTGGTGCTCGGCTTCATGTCGACGGTCAAGATCCTCGACCTGGTCCTCGCGCTCACCGACGGCGGCCCCGCCGACTCCACGCAGACGCTCGGCACGCTCACGTACCAGAACTCCTTCGTCCAGATGGACTTCGGGGCCGGTGCCGTGGTCGGCAACATCCTGATCCTGATCTCCGCCGTCTTCGCGGTGTTCTACCTGCGGGTCAACCGCAACGAGGGGAAGTGACCGGCATGGCGACCACCACCCAGATCCCCGCCGCCCCGGTGCCCGCCGCCGTCCACCGGCCGAAGCGCCGCTGGGGGGCGACCGTCCTCGGCGTCGTCATCCTCGCCGTCATGCTGTTCCCGCTGTACTGGATGATCAACACGGCCCTGCAGCCGGACGCGAGCCTGGTCGACGTGGGCCCCGTCCCGACGGGCGTGGACCTCTCCGGCTTCACGTCGGCCTTCACCGAGCAGGGCGGCAACCTGCTGACCTCGCTGGCCGTGGCGCTCGGCGCCGTGGCCATCTGCCTGCTGGTCGCCGCGCCCGCCGCGTACGGGCTCGCGCAGTTCAGGCTGCCCGGCAGCAGGACCATCGTGTTCGGCACGCTCATCACGCAGATGGTCCCGGGCATCGTCATCGCGAACGCCCTGTACAGCGCGTACGTCGATCTCGGCCTGGTCAACTCCTACTTCGGGCTGATGCTGGCGGACGCCTCGCTGGGCATCCCGTTCGCGATCGTGCTGATGCGCTCCTTCATGGTGTCCATCCCCCGGGAGGTCATCGAGGCAGCCGAGGTGGACGGCGCGGGCCGCATGCGTACGTTCGTCCAGGTCGTGCTGCCGATGAGCCGCAACTCCCTGATCACGGCGGGGCTGTTCTCGTTCCTGTACGCGTGGAGCGACTTCATGTTCGCGCTCACGCTGAACACCACGGACGACGTCAAGCCGATCACGCTGGGTATCTACCAGTACATCGGAGCCCACGTCGGTGACTGGGGCTCGGTCATGGCCGCGTCCGTGCTCTCCGCGGTGCCCGCGGCGGTCCTGCTCGTCCTGTCCCAGAAGTACATCGCCGCCGGGATCACCGGCGGCTCGGTCAAGTAAGGGTTTCCATGAGTGACTTCCCGGTCTTCCCGCCCGGTTTCGTCTTCGGCGCGGCCACGGCCTCGTACCAGATCGAGGGCGCCGTGGAGGAAGACGGCCGCGGCCCGTCCATCTGGGACACCTACAGTCACACCCCCGGCCGGACGGACGGCGGTGACACCGGCGACGTGGCCTGCGACCACTACCACCGCTATCCCGAGGACGTGGCGCTGCTGCGCGACCTGGGCGTGGAGTCGTACCGCTTCTCGATCGCCTGGTCCCGGATCCAGGCCTCGGGCAGCGGGCCGGTCAACCCGAAGGGCCTGGACTTCTACTCCCGGCTCGTCGACTCGCTCCTGGAGGCGGGCATCGAGCCGGCCGCCACCCTCTACCACTGGGACCTCCCGCAGGCCCTGGAGGACAAGGGCGGCTGGCGGGTACGGGAGACGGCCGAGCGCTTCGGCGAGTACACGGCGATCGTCGCCGAGCACCTGGGCGACCGGGTGCCACGCTGGATCACCCTCAACGAGCCGTGGTGCAGCGCCTTCCTCGGCTACTCCGTGGGCCGCCATGCGCCGGGCGCCCAGGAGGGACGCGGCGCGCTCGCCGCCGCACACCACCTGCTGGTCGGCCACGGCCACGCGATGAGCGCGCTGCGTGCGGCCGGGGTCCGGGAGGCGGGCATCACCCTCAACCTGGACCGCAACGTCCCGGCCACCGAGTCCGATGCCGACCTCGCCGCCGTCGTACGGGCCGACACGCAGCACAACCTGGTGTGGACCGAGCCGATCCTCGCGGGCCGCTACCCGGCCACCGAGGAGGAGACCTGGGGCGAGCTGATCACCGGCCAGGACTTCCGCCGGGAGGGCGACCTGGAGCTGATCTCCCAGCCCCTGGACTTCCTCGGCATCAACTACTACCGGCCGATCGTGGTCGCCGCCGCACCGCACCGCGAGGCGGACCCGGCGCTGCGGGTCGCCACGGACAACCGGTACGCGGAGGGCGAGTACCGGGGTGTCCGCAAGACCGCCATGGGCTGGCCGGTCGTCCCGGAGTCCTTCACCGACCTGCTGACCACGCTCAAGCAGACCTACGGCGACGCCCTGCCCCCGGTGCACATCACGGAGAACGGCTCGGCGGAGTACGACAGCGTCGAGGCCGACGGTTGCGTGCACGACGCGGACCGGGTGGAGTACCTGCGCACGCACCTGACGGCGCTCCGTGCGGCCATGGACGCCGGCGTCGACGTACGCGGGTACTACGTGTGGTCGCTGCTGGACAACTTCGAGTGGGCGCTGGGCTACGCGAAGCGGTTCGGGATCATCCGGGTCGACTACGACACCCTGGAGCGCACCCCGAAGGACAGCTACCGCTGGTACCAGCAGCTGATCGCGGCCCACCGGGCCTGATCACCTCACCGGACCGGGGGCGTACGCGCGCACCACGGCGCGTGCGCCCCCGGTCCGGTTCTCCCCCCACCGGTTGCCGTTCTCCGCCGCCGCACCGTCACCGCACGGCGTACGCGCCCGGGTCCGCCAGGACGTCGTGCACCACCCTGGCCGCCGCGCCGCGGGCCGCGTCGCCGGAGAGGGAGGACGCGCGCAGCCTGCTGCCGTTCTCGTGCCAGCGGCCCGAGACGACCCGCGCGGTGAGCTGGGCGTCCGCCGGGCCCTCCAGCCACGGCATGAGACCGCGGTAGATACCGCCCAGGACGACGGCCTCCGGGTCGAAGAGGTTCACCGCGCCGGCCAGCACCACACCCAGGCGGTCCCCCGCCTCCCGCAGCGCCTCCAGGGCCCGCGCCTCGCCGTTCGCCGCCCGCTGCTCCAGCTCGCCGACCCCCCGCACCCCCGTCTCCGGGTCGATGCCCGCGGCCGTCAGCAGCGCCGCCCGGCCCGCGTACTGCTCCAGGCAGCCGCGCGCCCCGCACCGGCAGAGGGGGCCCTGCGGGTCGACGACGACGTGCCCGATCTCGCCCGCGAAGCCGTGGGCGCCGCGCAGCATCTCGCCGTTCACCACGAGCGCGCCGCCGACGCCGATCTCACCGGTGAGGTAGAGGAAGGTGCGTACGCCGCCCAGCCCGCCGAACCACAGCTCGGCCAGGGCGGCGAGGTTGGCCTCGTTGCCGGAGCCGACGGCCAGCGCGCGCCCCGCCGGGCGCAGGGTGCTGAGTGCCTGCCCGAAGATGCCCTCGGCCGCGACCCTGTTCCAGCCGAGGTTCGGGGCCTGCCGGACGACGCCGCCGGAGACGAGGCCGGGCAGGGCCAGTTCGACGCCGACCACGCGCAGTTCCTGTTCCCGGGCTGAGGCGATGACCCGGTTGGTCAGCCGGGCGGCGTGGGCGAGGACCTCGGCGGGTGGGACGCCCCGGTGGTCGGTGTGCTCCGTCACCCGGACCCGGTCGGTCCCGGTGAGGTCCACGGCGCACACCGACACGTAGTCGATGTTGATCTCCACCCCGAGCCCCGCCGGACCGGTGCGGGCGAGGGTGAGCACGGTGCCGGGGCGTCCGGCCGACCCGCTGGAGGTCTTGCCCGACTCGCTCAGGCAGCCGAGTGCGAGGAGTTCCTCGACGAGGGAGGAGACGGCGGCCCGGGTGAGCCCGACGAGGCTCGCCACCCGGGCACGGGTGACCTCGCCCTCCGCGCGCACGGTGCGCAGCACGAGGCTCAGGTTGTGGCGCCGTACGGACTCGTGACCGGCCTTGGCCGCCGGCGAGGTCAGGTTGTTCTTCATGAGGCCTTCGAACCTATTGCAGCGAAGGGCCGCACCCCCTGATCGCAGGGGTGCGGCCCTTCTTCTGCTGCCGGAGATCGCCTACTTGCGGATCAGGCTGCGGAGCACGTACTGCAGGATGCCGCCGTTGCGGTAGTAGTCCGCCTCGCCGGGGGTGTCGATGCGCAGGACCGCGTCGAACTCCACACCGGTGTCGGTGGTCACCTTGACGGTGGCGGGGGTGGTGCCGTCGTTCAGCTCGGTCACGCCGGCGAAGGAGAAGGTCTCCTCACCGGTGAGCCCGAGGGACTCGGCGGTCCCGCCCTGCGGGAACTGGAGCGGGAGGACGCCCATGCCGATGAGGTTCGAGCGGTGGATGCGCTCGTAGGACTCGGCGATGACGGCCTTGACGCCGAGGAGCGCGGTGCCCTTGGCGGCCCAGTCGCGGGACGAGCCAGAGCCGTACTCCTTGCCCGCCAGGATCACGAGCGGGACGCCCGCGGCCTGGTAGTTCTGCGAGGCGTCGTAGATGAACGACACCGGCCCGCCGTCCTGGGTGAAGTCGCGGGTGAAACCGCCCTCGGTGCCCGGCGCGATCTGGTTGCGCAGGCGGATGTTGGCGAACGTGCCGCGGATCATGACCTCGTGGTTACCGCGGCGCGAGCCGTAGGAGTTGAAGTCACGGCGCTCGATGCCGTGCTCCGTGAGGTACTGGCCGGCCGGGGTGTCGGCCTTGATCGCACCGGCCGGGGAGATGTGGTCGGTGGTGACCGAGTCGCCGAGCTTGGCGAGCACCCGGGCGCCCGTGATGTCCTCGACCGGGGTCGTCTCCATCGTCATGCCCTCGAAGTACGGGGGCTTGCGCACGTAGGTGGACTCGGAGTCCCACTCGAAGGTGTTGCCGGTCGGGATCGGCAGCGCCTGCCACTGGGCGTCGCCCGCGAAGACGTCCTGGTAGGACTTGTTGAACATGTCCTCGCCGATGGCGTTAGCGACGACGTCGTTGACCTCGGCCTCGGTGGGCCAGATGTCCGCGAGGTGGACGGGCTTGCCGTCCTGGTCGACGCCGAGGGCGTCCTTGGTGATGTCGACCTTCATCGAGCCGGCGATGGCGTACGCGACGACCAGCGGCGGGGACGCCAGGTAGTTCATCTTGACGTCGGGGTTGATCCGGCCCTCGAAGTTGCGGTTGCCGGAAAGCACCGAGGTGACGGCCAGGTCGTGGTCGTTGACGGCCTTGGAGACCTCGTCCGGCAGCGGGCCGGAGTTGCCGATGCAGGTCGTGCAGCCGTAGCCGACGAGGTTGAAGCCGACCTTGTCGAGGTAGGGGGTCAGGCCCGCCTTGTCGAAGTAGTCGGTGACGACCTTGGAGCCCGGGGCGAGGGTGGTCTTGACCCACGGCTTGCGGGTGAGGCCCTTCTCGACCGCCTTCTTCGCCACGAGCGCGGCGGCGACCATGACGTACGGGTTCGAGGTGTTGGTGCACGAGGTGATCGCGGCGACGGTGACGGCGCCGTGGTCGAGCTCGTACGTCGTGCCGTCGGGGGCCGTCACGGTGACCGGGTTCGACGGGACGCCGTCGGGGGACACGGCGGGGGCGTCGGAGGCCGGGAAGGACTCCTTGCTCGCCTCCATGTCGTCGGTGACGTAGTTGCGCACGTCCTCGGCGAACTTGGCCTTGGCGTTCGCCAGGACGATGCGGTCCTGCGGGCGCTTCGGGCCGGCGATGGAGGGGACGACCGTGGAGAGGTCGAGCTCCAGCTTCTCGGAGAAGTCCGGCTCGGCGGCCGGGTCCAGCCAGAGGCCCTGCTCCTTGGCGTACGCCTCGACGAGGGCGACCTGCTGGGCGTCGCGGCCGGTCAGGCGCAGGTACTTCAGGGTCTCGTCGTCGATCGGGAAGATGGCGGCGGTGGAGCCGAACTCCGGCGACATGTTGCCGATGGTGGCGCGGTTCGCGAGGGAGGTGGCGGCGACGCCCTCACCGTAGAACTCGACGAACTTGCCGACGACGCCGTGCTTGCGGAGCATCTCGGTGATGGTCAGCACGAGGTCGGTGGCGGTGGTTCCTGCGGGCAGCTCGCCGGTCAGCTTGAAGCCGACGACGCGCGGGATGAGCATGGAGACCGGCTGGCCCAGCATCGCGGCCTCGGCCTCGATGCCGCCGACGCCCCAGCCCAGTACGCCCAGGCCGTTGACCATGGTGGTGTGCGAGTCGGTGCCGACGAGGGTGTCGGGGTAGGCCTGGCCACCGCGGACCATGACCGTGCGGGCCAGGTGCTCGATGTTGACCTGGTGGACGATGCCGGTGCCCGGGGGGACGACCTTGAACTCGTCGAACGCGGTCTGGCCCCAGCGCAGGAACTGGTAGCGCTCCTTGTTACGGCCGTACTCCAGCTCGACGTTCTGCGCGAACGCGTCGTTGGTGCCGAACTTGTCGGCGATGACGGAGTGGTCGATGACCAGCTCGGCCGGGGCCAGCGGGTTGATCTTCGCCGGGTCGCCGCCGAGCTCCTTGACGGCCTCACGCATGGTGGCGAGGTCCACGACACAGGGGACACCGGTGAAGTCCTGCATGATCACGCGGGCCGGCGTGAACTGGATCTCCTGGCTCGGCTGGGCCTGCGAGTCCCATCCGCCCAGGGCCCGGATGTGATCGGCGGTGATGTTCGCGCCGTCCTCGGTACGGAGGAGGTTCTCCAGCAGCACCTTCAGGCTGTAAGGGAGGCGCGCGGAGCCCTCGACCTTGTCCAGCTTGAAGATCTCGTACGACTCGTCGCCCACGCGCAGCGTGCTGCGGGCGTCGAAGCTGTTCGCCGACACGACAGTCTCCTTCTTCAATGTGCGCGTACTACCGCGCCGCGCCTCATTGGCGGCCGGCGCCGCGTGGTGCCGCCTACGGCCCCGACCATCCGCTGAGGTAAGGGTTAGTTAGGTAACCCTTACCGCGCGGCGGCTGCGGCGCGCCTCGGCAGATATCTCGATGTCGAGATAACTCTAGTACATCGCCGCCCCGCGGTCATGCCCGGGCGCCCGTGTTCCGCGCCGCCCCTGCGCGATACCGGCACCCGGCGGCGGTCGGCCGGCGGGGGGCCGGTCGGCGGCGGGTCGGCCGTCGGCGGATCGATCGGCGGCAGATCGGTCGTCGGCGGATCGGTCGTCGGCGGATCGGTCGTCGGCGGTCGGCCCGCGCCCGAGCATGCGGACAACCCGCGACCGTCGGGCATGAGCGGGCGGGTACGGGATATCCGTACTCGTATCAGCACATCCACAGTCCGCAAGCCGCAAGCCGCAAGCCGCTAGCCGCGACAGAGGAGGCACCGATGCCGCTCACCTTCCGCAAGAGCTTCCGGATACTTCCGGGCGTCCGTCTGAACATCAACCGCCGCTCATGGTCCGTCACCACGGGCGGCCGGAACGGACCGAGGCACACCACCAGCAGCACCGGCCGGCGCACCACGTCGATGGACCTGCCGGGCCCCTTCGGCTGGCGCAGGACGACGCGACGTCGCCGCCACAGCTGAGGACTCACCCGTTCGGCGGCATCCGACGCGCCGAGCGCCGCGACAGGAATCCACCATCGGAATGCGGGCCTCACACGGCCGGGGCACCCGAGGTCTATGCGAACACCACACCCCCCTCGCGAGCTTGATCTCATATCTGAGATAGCGTTCAACTCATGGAAGACGACTACCTCGTACGTATCGGCAAGCTCATCCGTGACGCCCGCCAGCACCGGGGCTGGACACAGTCGCAGCTCGCCGAGGCGCTCGCCACCAGTCAGAGCGCCGTCAACCGCATCGAGCGCGGCAACCAGAACATCAGCCTTGAGATGATCGCTCGCATCGGTGAAGCCCTCGACAGCGAGATCGTGTCACTCGGCTACGCCGGCCCCATGCATCTGCGCGTGGTCGGCGGACGCCGGCTCTCCGGTTCCATCGACGTCAAGACGAGCAAGAACGCGTGCGTGGCCCTGCTCTGCGGCTCCCTGCTCAACAAGGGCCGCACCGTACTGCGCCGGGTGGCCCGCATCGAAGAGGTCTTCCGCCTGCTGGAGGTTCTCAACTCCATCGGCGTCCGCACCCGCTGGATCAACGACGGCGTCGACCTGGAGATCCTGCCGCCCGCCGAACTGGAACTCGAGGCGATCGACGCGGACGCCGCGCGCCGCACCCGCTCCATCATCATGTTCCTCGGCCCGCTGCTGCACCGCGTGGACCGCTTCACCCTGCCGTACGCGGGCGGCTGCGACCTCGGTACGCGGACCATCGAGCCGCACATGATCGCGCTGCGCCGCTTCGGGCTCGACATCGCGGCGACCGACGGGCTGTACCACGCGCAGGTGGACCGGGCGATCAGGCCGAGCCGTCCCATCGTCCTGACCGAGCGCGGCGACACCGTGACCGAGAACGCCCTGCTGGCCGCCGCGCGGCACGACGGCACGACCGTCATCCGCAACGCGTCCTCCAACTACATGGTCCAGGACCTGTGCTTCTTCCTGGAGGCGCTCGGCGTACGCGTGGACGGGGTCGGGACGACGACCCTCACCGTGCACGGTGTGCCCGAGATCGACGTGGACGTCGACTACTCCCCCTCCGAGGACCCGGTCGAGGCGATGAGCCTGCTGGCCGCCGCCGTGGTGACGGAGTCGGAGCTGACGATCCGCCGGGTCCCGATCGAGTTCCTGGAGATCGAGCTGGCGGTCCTGGAGGAGATGGGCGTCGACTGCGACCGCACGGCAGAGTACGCCGCCGACAACGGCCGCACCCGCCTGGTGGACCTGACCGTGCGCCCCTCCAAACTGGAGGCGCCCATCGACAAGATCCACCCCATGCCCTTCCCCGGGCTGAACATCGACAACGTGCCGTTCTTCGCGGCCATCGCCGCCTCCGCGCACGGCAAGACCCTGATCCACGACTGGGTCTACGACAACCGCGCCATCTACCTCACCGATCTCAACCGCCTCGGCGGCCGGCTCCAACTCCTGGATCCCCACCGGGTCCTGGTCGAGGGCCCGACCCGCTGGCGCGCCGCCGAGATGATGTGCCCGCCCGCGCTGCGTCCGGCGGTGGTGGTACTGCTGGCGATGATGGCGGCCGAGGGAACGTCCGTCCTGCGCAACGTGTACGTGATCAACCGCGGCTACGAGGAACTGGCGGAGCGGCTGAACTCGGTGGGGGCTCAGATCGAGATCTTCCGGGACATCTGAAAGCCTGCAAAAATGGCACCGCCACACCCCTTCTGACCTGCACAAATGCGAGTCGAGGCGGGGTGTGACGGAGTCCCTGGGACTTTTCTGGGACTTTGAACCAGGAGCGATGGCCTCCGTGCACCGGGCTCTTCACGCGATGAGCCATCGCAAACATGTCGGCCTGAGCGCTTGATGGAAAAGCCCAGGTCAGAGACCATTTCTCAGCTCGCCGTCCTACGTGTGGCTACCTGGAGCGTCAACCCCGACAGCCGGCGAACAGGCTGCCAAAGCCATGTCACCCATCGGGTCCGCCCCCGTCGGCTCCGGACGCCAGCTCATCTGTCATGCCCCGCCATCTGTCCGGACAACGTCATGGGCCATGCCCGCCGGCCGACGACACTCCGCACCCGCGCGGAGGAACTTCTCTGGCACGGACGCCAACGACTTCGCGCCGTACCGGGAGAACCCCATTCCCGGCCCGGCCTCCGCCTGGGCGAGGTTACGACGCGATGGTGGGTGACCGCGGAAAGCAGGCGCCTGTGGGTAGCGGCCAGATAGGCCGACCCCTTCAGCGCCTGCCGTCAAAGGCCATGGTTCGGTGCGGTCCGGCCCTGTCCTCGGCCGCCTCCCGCCGGGCCGCGAGGTAGGCGCCGACCCTCGGTCGAGGGCGTCACCGACGACAGTGGCCAGCACCCGGCCGATCATGGTCCGCGAAGCCAACAGCGCCACTGAAGGCTCCACTCCCGCACGTCGACAGCAAGCAAGGTCCGCGAACGAGGCGCACCTTCACTCCCCCACAGTCGCCACAATCACGCTGGCCTCCAAACAGAAACCAAGGCTTGGCCGACTGCCCTCCGGGTGTTCAACTACCGCCTCCAGGGCAGGGCGGCGTGTTCACGCCAATCGCCCATCCCAAGGCGACTGGCCGACCGCGCGACCAGGGGACACTCCAGGCACCGTTCGGCGCGACACGTCTGGATCCAGCCCCATCCGCCGCCGTGCGTTAGTTCGATCCGCTTTTGGATCAAGCATCACCCCGACTCTGTTCACGACTTACTCACGGGTGATGCACTGTGCGCACACAAGCGCGAAGACTCCTCACGACACTCCTGGCTCTGGCTCTCCTTGCCGTCGCAGGGGTCATCCCCTCCTGGGCATCCCCTGGAGGCCAACAGACCTCCATACCCCCATCGGCTGCCATACGGACGGCCGCGGCGAGAACCGCTTCGGACCTCCCGAAGCCGCCCAAGGCCATGACGCTGGCCGAGAGACGCCAGCAGGTGAAGCGGGACCGGGGCGAGCTGTCGCCCATGCACAACTACATCGCCCCGCGCGCAAAGAAGCCGTCCGGCACACCGCACCCCCGCCCCACCGAACCAGCCGACCGAGGCCCGGCCGCCAACAGATCGGCAACTCCGTTCGGCACCCAGGCAACAGGGAATCCCCCATGGGTCAGCGCGTACGCCACTGCTTACCCGGCGATGTTGTCGATCGGCGGGCAACTGCAGCTACCAACGGGCACGACGGCTTCCTCGGTATCCGGGATGTGGCTCTACGTCCGCGACGAGGCCGGGAACTTCGTCCTCCAGCAGGAGATCAAGCGCTCCACCGGTGACCCTTCGGGCCGCTACCTCGACAACGGCGCCTGGTGCTACGGATGGTGGCCGGGCAACGCCTACCCCGCCGACCAGTGCTTCTGGTGGAGCGGCAGCACGCTCGGGGGGCATCTCGAGGACGGCAAGAAGTACTACGCCTGGATCTTCCTCACCGGCACGGACGGGTCGTCGAGTCCGGGTGGAACCACCTCTCCCCTGGTGGAAGCCTTCTACACGCCCGACATCCCTGGGGCGCAGGCGGGCATCTGCACCTGCTACGCCCAAGCCCACCGTGCCGACCCGGTCAACACGGCGACCGGCATGTTCTTCGAACAGCTCACCGACGCCTCCCTGGTCGGCCCAGGTGTGCCCCTCGCCCTGGAACGCACCTACCGTTCCGACTCGACCGCAGCGGGCCTGCTGGGACGCGGCTGGGCGACACCGTTCGACTCGAAGCTCACGGTTGCGACGGGAAAGGTCACCTACCGGGCGGACGACGGGGCGTCGTTCGTGTTCACGCAGAACGGCGACGGGACGTACAAAGCCCCGGCCGGGTCGGCAGCCAAGCTGGTCAAAGGCACCAGCGACTACATGCTGACCACGCCCGACCACACCAAGCGGACCTTCACCAGCGGTGGTCAGCTCGTTTCCGTCGTGGACAAGGCAGGGAAGGGGCTGAACCTGACGTACGTGTCCGGCAAGCTCGCCTCCGTCAAGGACGCCGCCGGACGCACGACGACCCTCACGGTCGGCGCGGACGGGCTGCTGACCAAGGTGGCCCTGCCGGACACGACCTCGGTGTCCTACGGCTACACCGGTGGTCTGCTGACCTCGGTGACCGACCCCGCCGGAAAGACCTCTTCCTACACGTATGACGCGAACAAGCGGCTGTCGTCCTACACCGACCCCGCAGGCGGCAAGGTCAGCAACACCTACGACACCGCAGGCCGGATCACTTCCCAGACCGACCAGAACACCAAGACGACCACCTTCACCTGGGACGGCCGTCGCGAGTCGCACACCACGGCGCCCGACGGCGGCGTGTGGACCGACGTGTACTCCGGCAACGTCCTCATGTCGACCATCGACCCGTACGGCAAGAGCATCACCTACGACTACGACCGCAATCTGCGGCCCGTGGGCATCACCGACCAACGCAGCCACACCACGTCGATGACGTACGACAGCGCCGGCCGGATGCTGACGCGCAGTTCGCCCTCAGGGCTCGGCTACAAGGAGATCTGGACGTACGACGCGTCGGGCAACATCACCAGCCACACCGACGGCCGCAGCAACAAGACCACGTACGCGTACAACACGTCCAACCAGCTGACGACAACCACCGACCCGCTCGGCGGCACCACCGTCTACACGTACACGACGCTCGGCGCCATCCAGACCGTAAAGACGCCACGGGGCAAGGTCACCACCTACGGCTACGACACGGCCGGGAACCGCACGTCGGTGACCACGCCCCTGGGTGAGAAGGCGACGTTCACCTACGACGCGGCCGGGCGGATCCTGACCAAGACGGACCCGCGCGGCAACGTCACCGGCGCTGACCCCGCCGTCTTCACGACGACGTACGCCTACGACGGGCGAGGTCTACTCAGCTCGGCCACCGACCCACTGGGCCGTACCACGGCCTACACGTACAACGGCGCGGAGCAGCTCCTCACCGCGAAGAACCCTGAGGGCGACACCACGGCATTCGCCTACGACGATGTCGGGCACCTGACGCGAACGACAGACCCGGCGGGCAAGTTCGTCACCCGCACCTACAGCGCCGCCGGACACCTCGCCTCCGAGACGGACGCCGCCGGCAACAAGACCACCTACACCTACGACAAGGTGGGCCGCCTGCTCACCAGCGTCTCCCCGCGCGGCAACGCCACAGGCAACGACCCGGCCGCCCACACCACCAACTACGCCTACGACGCCGCAGGCAACAGCACCAAGGTCACCGGCCCCACCGGCGCGTTCACCACCACGACCTACGACGCGATCAACCGGCCGCTGGTGAACACCAACCAGCTGGGCCACACCACCGCCTACACGTACGACGCCAACGACAACGTCACCAAGGTCACCGACGCCGCAGGCAAGACGACCCTTTCGGTCTACGACAAGAACAATCGGCTGACCAGCAGCACCAACCAGCTGAGCAAGACCAGCACCTACACCTACGACGCCGACGGGAACCTGCTCAGCAGCACCTCGCCCCTGGGCAACAAGGAAAGCTGGACCTACGACGACGACGGCCGCCAGGCCACCGCCGTCGACCCGCGAGGCAACGTCACCGGCGCCTCCCCCGCCCAGTACACCACCACCTACGACTACGACCCGGCGGGCAACCCGACCACCGTCACCGACCCGCTCGGCAACGCGACCAGGACCGAGTACGACGCCGTCGGCAACGTCGTCCGGAGCACGGACGCCGACCAGCGCGCCACCACCTACAGCTACAACAAGCTCGACCAGCTGACCACCGTCACAGCCCCCGGCGGCGCGGCCACCACCTACGGCTACGACGCGGTCGGCAATATGACCGGTCGCACCGACGCCAACAACCACGTCACCACCTACGGTCATGACGCCGCGCACCGCCTGACGTCGGTCACCGACCCCCTGGACAGGGCGACGACGTACGCGTACGACGCGGACAGCAATCCGGTAAAGGTGACGACGCCCCGCGGCTCAACCACCCGGACGTATGACGTCCGCGGCCTGGTCACCAAGATCGACTACTCGGACTCCACGCCGGACGTCACCCTCGGCTACGACGACGCCGGGCAGATGACCGCCCGCGCCAACGCGAAGATCTCCGAGGACTTCGTCTACAACGCGGTCGGCGACCTCACCAAGACCCGCGGCTTCGCCTACACCTACGACGGCGCCGGGCAGATGCTCACCCGCAAGTACTCCGACGGCAACACCGTCGGCTACACCTACGACAACGACGGCCGCACCGCCACGATGACGGCCGACGGCGCCACCACCACCTACACCTCCGACGCGGCGGGCAACCTCACCAAAACGGCGCTGCCCAACACGGAGACCGAGGAACGCACCTACGACCGGGCGGGCCGCGTCACCGCCGTCACCTCCGCCAAGGCGGGCACGACAGTCACCAAGACCGCCCTGACCCTCTCGGCGGCCGGCCTGCCCACCCGCGTCGACGTCACGCGGGCCGGAGTCGGCACCGGCGGCTACGACCAGACCTACGACACCGCGGGCCGCATCACCGCCGGCTGCTACCCCCAGCCCTGGGTCACCGGCTGCGCCGCGACCCGCACCACGTCCTACACCTATGACAAGGTCGGCAACCG
Organism: Streptomyces sp. NPDC020780; assembly: GCF_044334475.1. NCBI lineage: Bacteria > Bacillati > Actinomycetota > Actinomycetes > Kitasatosporales > Streptomycetaceae > Streptomyces > Streptomyces sp. NPDC020780. Next base: position 16,323 of record NZ_JBIRTB010000005.1, read on the forward strand.
TCTGACCTCCACCCTCGGCGCCACGTCCACCAGCTACGCCTACGATGCCGCCGACCAGCTCACCTCCACCACCGCCGGGGCCACCACCGCGTACGAGTACGACGCAGAAGGCAACCAGACAAAGGCCGGCGCCGACACCTTCATCTACGACCTGGCCGGACAGATCTCCGCCGCCACCGTCGCAGGTGCCAACTACGCCTACGACCATGACGCCAGCGGCAACCAGGTCGCCACGCTCAAGGACGGCGAGGTCACCAGCCGGACCCAGTGGGACCCCAACGCACCCCTGCCGATCCTCGCTACCGAGTACGACAGCGCCTGGACCGTCAAGCAGTCGTACCGCTACGACCCCCTCGGCCAGCCCGCAGCCACCAAGACCGGCGCGGGTGCGGTGTTCTACTACCACCACGACACCCAGGGCTCCCCGCTCGACGTCACCAGCAGCACCGGCACCCTCCACCAACGCTGGGCCTACGACCCCTACGGCACCCGCGTCCTGGGCACCGTCACCGGAGGCGCCCCCGCGAGCACGCCCACCTACACCGGCGCCCGCTACGAGGCCACCACCGGCAACATCGACCTCCACGCCCGCCAGTACAACCCCGCCACCGGCCGCTTCACCAGCACCGACCCAGCTGCGCGCAGTGCCTCGACTCCCCACGTGTCCCCGTACGCCTACGCCGACAACAAGCCCACCCTGCTCACCGACCCCAGCGGCCGGACCCCCAAAGACCCGAACGACAGCGTCGACGGCATCGGCGACGTGCTGGGCATCTTCGGTGACGCCTTCGTCGACGTCGTCAAGTCACCGTTCGTGTTCCTCGGTGACGCGCAGGACGCCTTCACCGGCGAGAACGGCGGCGCCGGCGCCTTCCTCGACAAGTACCTCCCCGTACGCCCCGCCTACCGCCTCTACCGCGCCGAATACATGCTCCGCCAACAAGGCTGCGACGCACTCGCCGACCTCTACGCCGAAGCAGCCGAAGAGCTGACCCAACAGCTCGCCGTCACGGGACTCGGAGGACTGACCGGGTGGCGCAAGGCGGCGGCATCGCCTCGTGGTGCGGCTGGAGCCACCGTGATGGGGGTTCCACCTGCCTCGTCGTTCACCTGGGCCGGCGGAAGCGTCCGCTACACAAGGACCGCCACGGCAATCGGAGACGATACGAACACGATTCAGAATCTGCTGCGGTCCAAGGGCGACTACGGGCACGACGTCATTGTGCACGGCAACGAACAGGGAGAATTCATTGTTGACGGCAAGATAACCCACCCGCAGCAGATCGCCGAACTGGTCAGAGAAAATCCGCATTACAACGGAGGCCCCATTCAGTTGGTCACCTGTCACGGCGCTTGCAAGGCGGCCGGTGAACTCTCCAAGGCTCTGGGTGGCGTGGAAGTGAGAAACGCGAGCGGTCATCAGGTAGATCTCCACCCTCGGACCGGAAAGGTTCGCGAGTGGCCTGAGGGGAGCCAGGGCGACCCGAGGTAGAATTCTCCGAAAACAGCTCAGGATTATCCGTAAGGGCGCGTCCGGAACGAAAGCCGTGCGCACCCTTACGCACCAGTATAAGTATACCTATCACCGCCTCACGCGGTCCTGCTCAGGAAGCCGTCACATGCGCCAGGTCACCCCTCTCGGGTTTTTCAGCAGTATCTCCAGCCAGTCCCGCTTCAGCGTTAATGCGGAGGGCATCAAGAAACTCTCCGGACAGATGCCCGTACACGACTGCTCGCGCGTAGCGGAATACCTGAGAAGAGCTCCCGTGATCATCGCCCTCATGGGATATACGGAGGATGTCGTGGGCAAAAAGTTCGGCGTGATGGGCGGGTCCGCCCTTCACAGTGACGGCACCTACTACTGGCGTCGCGACACTGCCGAGTACGTGGAGACCTACAGGACGGGGCTCCCTTCTGGATTCATGGAGCACGGTGCGAGGATGCAGTGGAGCGTCCCCCATCTCAGCGATGCGGAAATTTTGGAGATCGATGATTTCTTCGAATCGCTTCGTACGCAGGGCTGAGTGGGAACGAGCCTGTTCCATCTGCCACCCCCACGGGCACCTCACGCCCCTTGTCCGACATCGCTGCCGGAAGTTGTTGCAGGATGCCTGCTGTACGGGAACGCTGCCGGACTGGCCTGGCCGCAAACAGCACTGCACCCCGGACATGACGAACGCGCAGCGGGGGTCCGCCAAACGTTCGTTTGGCGGACCCCAGCGACGGCTCAGAGCCAAGGCCCGCATGTAGCCCGGAGAGCGGGTCGCGGGCGGCAGGGACCCTGGGACTTTTCTGGGACTTTCGGCCGCATCAATGTGCACGCACAGAAGACATCTGAAAGAAGATTCACGCAGGTCAACGCCCTGCAACCAGGTATCGCCGCAGGTCATGGGACTGCGCGGTCCCTTCCGGGACATCTGAGGGGTGGGGTGTCGTGCCCCTTGGTGGCAAGGGACACGACACCCCAATATGCCATCTGACCTGCGGATACCAACCTTCACGACCCGGCGCTGATCACTGTTGTTTTTCAGCACCTTGTGCAACGCACGTGCAAGATGATCTTGAATGACTGATGGTGCGTCAGCAATGTCTGAAGAGCCGACCCCTTTACGGAGGGTTGCCGCCGAACGGCCTCGCAACGACCGCGACGCCGTCGCCACCGGTACAGCCGCGGCAGGGCAACCCTGGCAGTACTACGACCTCGACCATGGCTGGTGCACCTACAGCTTCTTCGAACAGTGCCATCACCGAATGGAGTGCGCTCGCTGCGACTTCTACGCTCCCAAGGCTTCCAGCAGGGCGCAACTTCTGGAGGCCAAGGTGAACCTCCAACGCATGCTCGCCTCCATCCCGCTGACCGAGGACGAACGCGCCGCGGTCGACAACGGCCAATCCGCCTTCGAAGCGCTCCTCGACATACCCACACCCCCAGGCCCTACACCACCGGAGCTCGGGTCTCGAGCAATTGTCAATTCCTGTGGATCACCGTGGGGAGCCTCAAGTGGCCCGCAGCCATTGATCGAGGACTGCGAAGTCTTCGTGGGTGAGGCCGCGGGACGACGCGATGCGGTGGAGGAGGGCCGGGGTGGGGTGGTGGGTGGACACCCAGTCCCGATCGGCGTCGGTGATCTCGTCGTCGACCCAGACGAACGGGCGTCCGTCCGCCCATGCCGCCAGGGTTCGGGTCTTCCAGTGGAGCCTGAACCACTGGTCCTCGCGTTCATGCGCGTCGGAGGGTTCCGGCCAGGTCACGACCGGCAGGGGTGGCAGGCCGAGCCGTGGTGCTATGTCGGTGTTCGCCTCCTCCTCCCAGGTGGTGGCCCAGACCAACTCGCACGGCAGTGCCGCGAGGCGAGGCCCGACGCGCGGGTCGAGCCGCTTCAGGTGCGAATCTGTAGCGGTGCCTGATGGCTCGCGCTGCGGGCCGTCGCCGAACGGCAGGAGAGGTCCGTCGACGTCCAGGAACAGCAGCGGGCGTTCTTCGCGCTCACTCATGCCGCGGCCTCCTGCTCACGCTCGACCAGGACGCCGCGTTCGAAGCGGGCGCCATTGCGGACGAGGGCAACGAGGTGGGGTGCGGTGATCGCGCGCCAGCGGGCCTGGGCGGACTCGGCGAGCTTGAACACCATCGCCAGGGCCGCGGCCGGGCTGCCGGCGCCGCGGGTGACCTTGGTCCGCAGCTTCACCGTGCTGAAGGTCGACTCGATCGGATTCGTCGTGCGCAGATGGACCCAGTGCTGGGCCGGGAAGTCGTAGAACGCCAGGAGTTCGTCGACGTCGTCGGTGATCTTCTTGACGGCCTTGGGCCACTTCGCGCCGTAGGCGCGCCCGAAGTCCTTCACCGCCTTCTCGGCGTGATCGCGGTCCTCGGCGTTGTAGATCTCCTGCAGCGCCTTCTTCGCGCCGGGCTGGGCCGATTTCGGCAGGGCGTTGACCACGTTCCGGGTTTTGTGAACCCAGCACCTTTGATGTCTGGCCTGCGGAAACACCTCGGTCAGAGCCCGCCACAGGCCCATGGCTCCGTCGCCGACGACGAGTTCGGGATCGCGCATGCCGCGCCGACGGCAGTCCCGCAGGAGGTCGGCCCAGGACTCGGCCGACTCGCGCAGGCCCTCGGCGAGCGCGATCAGCTCCTTGCTGCCGTCGGTGCGCACGCCCATGAGGACCAGGACGCAGGAGCGGGCCTGGCCGAGGCGGACCTTGGGGTGGACGCCGTCGGCCCACACGTATACGTAGTCGGATCCGGACAGGTGTCGGTCCTGGAAGGCGGCGTGGTCGTCGCTCCACTGCTTGGTCAGCCGGGTCACCGTGGCCGGCGAGAGCCCAGCGGCCGAGCCGAGGAACTGCTCCATCGCGGGCACGAAGTCGCCGGAGGACAGACCGTGCAGGTAGAGCAGGGGCAGGACCTCGCTGATCTTCGGGGACTTCCGGCACCAGGGGGCGAGGATCTTCGACGAGAACCGCTTGCGCTCGCCCGTCTCGCCATCGACCCGCTTGTCGTTCACCCGCGGCGCCTTCACCGCAATCGGCCCGGCGGCGGTGGTCACCGTCCGCTCGCGGTGGTGGCCGTTGCGGACCACCAGACGGCGGCCGACCTCGTCCCGCTCGCCCGCCAACTCGGCTATGTGCTGATTGACTTCGGCTTCCAGGGCCGCGGCGAGCATCCGACGGGCGCCCTCACGGACGATGTCGTCCATTAGGGAGCCGCTCTGGGTGGTGCCGTCCTCGTTGACTACGCTCAGCACGGGCGTGCCTTCCCGACCCGCGCTGCAACGCGGGCCTACTCGATGACCAGAAGTCGATCACTCGGGAAGGTACGCCCTCCGCGTTCCGCGAGGCACCCCTCCCGAGTCCGATCCACAGGTCTTGAGCATTGCTCTCGGTCTCCCAGCCACCGCCACCGTCACGATGCTGCCGATTGTGCAGGTCCGCCAAGGTGAACAGAAGGGTTCAATGGTTTGGTCAGCCCTCATTTGATAGACGAGAAGGGGCTCGTGCGGTGCCACGATCAGGTCCAGTCCCTGTGGGTGCGGAACGGACGTCTTCGGCTTCCGTGTCCTGGCGCGCTTGCTCGTCACTTCCCGTCGTTCCATCTCCTTATGAAGACGACGGAACCGTCCCTTGTTCTGAATGATGTTGTCCTTCGTCCGTCGTCATGGAAGCAGATCCAGGAAGTCTCGCCACCCTTCGCGGATGCCGACTCGCAGAGGTGTATCTGCGTGAACGTACGAACTTCGTCTTCGGAGTCCCCCACCGCCAGCCGGAGCTTGTTCGGGTCAGCAGCGATGAACCGAGTGTCGGCCGGGAAGCGGTCGTCCGGGTACGCCATGAGGTGCGCGAAGATCCCATTGAAGAGTGTGGAGACGAGGAATGCCGACAGGCCGGTGACCGCGCACCTGACGATGAGGGACTGCAGGGTGGTCGCGTGTCTAATGCCGTACCAGAAGAGGGGGCCCGCGAGAACGCAGGCCACCATGACACTTGCAAGCTGAGGGTGCCACATGACGTTCACTACCGGGCTCCAGTGGGTACCGCGAAGCCTCTGGGCACCCAGGCTCCGCGGTACAGAAGCGTGATGGCAATGATGACGACGGCGGCGAAGGTGGTGTCCTTGAGGACGTCGGGGAGGCCGAAGAGATCGATTCCCACGCCTCCGGCAGCAACTAGGAAGGCAGCCGCGGCCAGCCGCAGAGGTTCGCGGCTCTTGGCCGGTTCGGCCCCCTTCAGCGTCTTCTTCTTCAGCAGCGAGGTGACGCGCCCCGCCAAGTACCTCTCCGCGATGGTCAGGAGTAGTTCGGCGAGGGGGCGGAGTTCGCCGTCCCCCCTTGCGTCGACGTGTTGATCCGCAGTACGCAGCCTGCCGATGACACGGTCGGCATGGCTCTTGGCCTTGCTGTGCAGAGGTGAGCGCAGGGACAGGGTTCCCCGGGAGTGATGTGCCCATCTGATGGCCTGCTCCACCTGCGCCAGGGCGTCCGATAGTGCCCGGCGCGCGGACTCCTTCTGGTCATCCGGAGCGCGGTGGACCATGCTGCACGCGTTGACCGTCCTCAGCACCTGGCCGACGAGGTCGTAGCGGTAGGCAAGGCCCGCACGGGACTTGTCGGCCAGGCGGGCCGGGTAAAAGATCATGCGGAGCCGGTAGAGCAGCCGACTCACCATGAAACTGATGACCATGGTCAAAGCCCAGCAGGGAACGAAGTAGCAGAGCATCCACATGGTTACAGACTGCACATCGAGGGCGGAGAGGCCGAGAACGCGCCCCATGGGAGCGAGCTCGATCTCATTGATCATTGCGACGCGCCACAGCCACAGGCGAAGCGGTCCGTTCACTGAGCGTTTTCAGCGTGGCCACTGATCGGGTGACGGGATCGGTTCTCGTCACGCACGAGGCTCCCGCGCCGTCCACCACATGGCTTCCTGGCAGGAGAAGGACGTCTACGGGGCGGAACTACTTGCGGCTGCCTGGTCGAGTGTGGCCGGACACGAGTCGGAGTCCGGGTGTGTGGCGAGGGCGATCAGGGCGTCGAGGCGTTGGCCCGCCGCCTGCAACTCGGCGATCTTCGCCGTCGTGCGGGCACGTTCGTCAAGCAAGCGCGCCAGCAACTCGGGACCGACGTGGCGTGCATCGATAGCCGGCAGGAGTGAGGCGATCACGCGGCGGGTGAGCCCGGCTGTGTAGAGCTCGCGGATCAGCCGTACACGGTCTTCGGCCGACTGCGGGTAGACCCGCTGTCCTCCTGCCGTGCGCGAGGAACGCAGCAAGCCCTGCTCCTCGTAGTAGCGCAAAGCGCGCGTACTGACGCAGGCCCGGTCGGCCAGCTCTCCGATACGCACTGTGACTCGCCCCTCGCTCTGCGGTGTCCGATTTGCCTTTGACGTTGACGTCAAGTTCTAGCGTAGGCGCGAAGGGCGGGAGCAATCGCCGTCCTCCGCCCGATGAAAGGATGATCATGGACATTGCTGGTTCCACCGCGCTCGTGACCGGAGCCAACCGGGGCATTGGCCGGCGCTTCGTTGACGAATTGCTGGCCCGCGGAGCCGAGAGGGTCTACGCGGCGACCCGCAGCCCGGAGACGATCACCGCATCCGACCCCCGCGTCAGCCCGCTGTACCTGGACCTCCTCGACGAGAAGTCGATCACGGATGCGGCCGCCGTCGCACAGGACGTGACACTGCTGGTCAACAACGCTGGCATCGCCACAGGAGCCAACCTGCTGACCGACGACCTGGACGACGTCCGGCGAGAACTGGAGACGCACCTCTTCGGCACCCTCCGCGTCATCCGCGCCTTCGCTCCGGTTCTGGCCACCCACGGCGGCGGAGCGATCGTGAACGTCCTCTCCGTACTGTCATGGGTTGCCACCCCCCAGGGTTCGGGCTCCTACTCCGTGGCCAAAGCCGCCGAGTGGAACATGACCAACGGCGTACGCGTCGAGCTCGCCGGACAGAAGACCCTTGTCCAGGGTGTTCACCTGGGGGCAGCGGACACCGACATGATGGCGGGCACCGACGCCCCCAAGATCGATCCCGTCGACGTCGCACGCGCCAGCCTTGACGGTGTGCAGAGCGACTCCCTCGAAGTGCTGGTCGACGACCCCAGCCGCTTTGTCAAGGCGGCCCTGGCCGGCGACCCGGCACAGCTGTACGGCCCTGCGCCCGCCAAGTGAGCCTTCTCAGCGTTGCCTCTCCAGCGTGAGTACGGCTCTGGTGATGACGGTCATGCGGTTGGGGCTGATGCGGGATCGTCGGAAGATCTGCCAGGTCTTCAGGCGTGCCATGCCGCGTTCGACTGGAGCTCGGGCTTGGGCGAGGGCGCAGTTGACGGTGCGCTGGGTAGGGGTGAGTTCCCCGCCGGGCGGTCGCCTGATCCCGGTGGTGACCCAGGGGCCGGCGCCTTGGTAGGCGCGGTCGGCCAGGACGGGGACACCTTGTCGCTCGCAGATTCGGATAATGCGGTGGGTGCGGGCCGCGGTCAGGTCGTGGGTCCGCCCCGGCAGGGCGGGTGAGATCCACAGGACCCTGCCACTGGGGTCGGTGACGACTTGGACGTTCACCCCGTGGCGGCGGTGCTTGGCCGAGTAGTCGGCGCGACTGTCACCGACGCGGTCGCATTCGGCGAGGGTCCCGTCCAGGAGTACAAATTCAGGGTCTTCCTCGCGCAGTGTTTTCAGTAGGCCAGGAGCGCGGTCGGCGAGCATACCTGCGACCGAGGTGACGTAGGCGTGGGCGGTGCCGACGGATATCCCGAAGCCGGCGGCGATGTGGGCGAGGGTGTCGTGACGATGCAGGTACACGAGCGCGACGAGCGCACGCTGGTGCGGCGGGAGCTTGCAGCGGCGGTCGCCTTCGCGGGTGACGATGAGCATCGTGACCCACTCGACCAGGGCGTGAGGCAGATCCAGTGCGGCAGGATAGGGAACCAACGAGGCTCCTGCGCCGATGGGTTGAGACTTCGAACATCTTCCCCAACGGTACGGGAGCCTCGTCCGTTTCGACCCTGCGTCCGCCAGCAGCCCAGTCACCCGATCGGTGGCCACACTGAAAAGGCTCACTGCTTCCCACAGGTTGCGCACCGACCACAGAACTCCGAGCAGAACCATGCAAATCGTCACGGGTGACGGGGTTCGCCGGGGCCGGGACGGCCCATCGCACGCGTGCCAGATCCGCACCGCGTCGCGCACGCGGGGCGCGACGGCCGGGTCGATTCCGATCTGCCGCAAATCCCGCCGAAGCTGCTCAAGTTCGCGTGCAGCCCTGCGTCGTCGCTGTCTCTCGACCTGTGCGCCCGAGTCTCGTATTGTCCAAGTCACCAGCGCATAATGCCAGTTGTAAAGACTTGCGCTGACGCTTTGCGCGGCCAGTGTTGTCGGACCGTGCGGAAGATTTCAGTAGCGCGCGTTTCATTTCAGTACGCCTACTGTGCGGTGGGATCGGCAACCGTCCGGCTGTCCTTGATCGTCCTTCAGGTGTGTCACATCTGAGAGGTCGTTAAGTTCGTTTCTGGTAGCGGCCTCGTCCGGGTTGGGTGAGGAAGCCTTGGCGGAGGAGGCGTCCGAGTCGGGCGCGAGTGACGTTGACGGCTGCTTCGTCGGTGGGCATGCGGAGGAGTTCGTGCAGCTCACGGGCCCGGAATTTCTGGTCGGGGTGTTGGTTGAAGGCGTTCACGATGGCCTGGTAGGCGCTCTTGTTCTCGGGCGGTTCGGTGTCGTCCTGGGACGATGCGAGTTCCGCGATGACCTTTCCGGTGGTGGCCAGGTCCGTGAGCCGTGCTTCCGTGTCGGCCAGGGCGGTGGTCAGGTGCTCGATCTGGCCGCGTAGTTCATTGGCCCGAGTCGCGGTCTGGTCGTACTGGGCCTGCAGGCCGGCCAAGAGCTCGGTGATGTTCACGCGGCCAGCTCGAGGGTGTCGCGCCAGGGCGGGCTCGGCGTGGTGAGGCGGCGGGTCATGTTCGCGATGGAGGCCCAGTAGACGCGCGAGGCGGAGGTGTCGGGCCGGTGGTCGTACTCGCGGGCCAGGCGGCGGTGCGACGCACGCGCGAGCGGACTGAGTGAGTCAGCAGCACAAGAGGGGCTGGGTAAGTTCCTGCGCAACAATCCGCCCGGACGGATGGACTTCATCCGCATAGTCGGCGACGGCTACGACATCACCTACCCCTGAGGGAGCTGAACTGTGACCTCCCACCACAGCATCTTCATCCACCCCGGTCACCCTGTGGAAGCTCTCGTCGCAGACGTGGCACTGGCTTGTGGCGGGAGGCTGCGGCGAGCCGTGAACGTGCCCGCGGATTACGTCGTAAGCCTGAGCGACGCAACACTTGAACTAGAAATGGAGCATGAGTACGAGGAGGACAAAGGCATCCCATTCGAGCGCTACCAAGTCGTTCTGACTGTGCGGGAATCCAACAGCTCGACGGAGCGGGAAGCAGTCATCTCCCGACAGATCTTCCACGAACTCGCGGCTCTGCGACGGTACTGGCTGGTTCTCGTCTTCGACCTCCAGACAGTCATCGACACGGCTGCTCCGCCTGGACAGGGAGCATTCCCCTCTGCCAGAAAAGAATAACGGGTGCGGGGATGGATGGCAGTGCACTGCCATCCATCCCCGCAGAGGGAAATCGGTCAGCTCCCTTGGGGAGGTACTGCCGTAGCAGTCGGTTGGTGTTCTCATTGGTGCCGCGCTGCCACGGGCTGCGCGGCTTGCAGAGATAGATCGGCATCCGGGTCTCGGCGGTGAAGGGGCAATGGCGCTCGCAGATCACCGATGCCCGGCCGATCGAGGAGCGCCCTCAGGCCGCGGAGGACCGCAGCGAGCTCGGGCACCTGGAAGGCGATCTGGTGATCGGCTCGAACAACAGCCAGGTCGCCACACTGGTCGACCGGAAGACGCGGTTCCTCACGGTCGTGAAACTCGCCAGCCGCCACACCAACGTGGTCGTTCCAGCTCTGGCCGAGACATACACGCGCATGGACTCTCGACTACGCGGCGCGCTGACCTGGGATCGCGGCATGGAATTGGCAGCCCACAAGCGTCTCAGCGCTGACACCGGTGTCGACGTGTTCTTCGCTGCCCCGCGCAGCCCCTGGCAGCGCGGTACCAACGAGAACACGAACAAGCTCCTCCGGCAGTACCTGCCGAAAGGTACGAACCTTGCGGCGTTCAGTCAGGGCGACCTTGATGCCATCGCGGTGAAACTCAACAACCGGCGTAGGTGTCCCGGGTGAGGCTCGTGTCGGGCAGGTCGGGCAGGTCGAGCTGCTCGAAGACGGACAAGCCTGCATCTGCGGTCATGATGTGTGTCTTTCGTCCGGTTGTCCCGGTGCAGGACCGATTGGCGCGGCGCCTCGATCGGTTCGGTCTCTCGGCGACGCGCTGAGGCGTGCCGGGCCTTGGAGGTGCTGCGCACGGCACGTGGAGCGGCGGCGGATCGCCCTGCCGGGGATGTGCGGTCGCCACCGGTGCGGCTGGTGGAGTGGTGCGGTTCGCCGGAGGTGAGGGTGGGGGCGCGCGGCCCCCCGGCGGGTCAGACGCGCTCTGCGAAGTCCTTGGCGGCGCGCTCGACGAAGTCGGCGACGCGCTTGGGATGTGCGACGAAGGCCGTGTGGGAGGCGTCGATGTCCTCGGTGTGCGCGTGCATCCGGTCGGCCATGTCCCGCTGCAGCTGCGGCGGGATGGAGTTGTCGTCGTTGGAGACGAGGTACCAGGTCGGCTTCCGGTCCCATCCCCGGACGGTGGCGGCCTCGGTGAACGCGAATGCGGACAGCGGCCGCTGCGTCGCGTACATCGCGCGGGCCAGCTCGTCGGAGGAGTCACCGCAGAACACCTCGCGGAACCGGCCGAGGTTGATGTAGAGATCGGGGCCGCCCGGGGCGCCGGGAGCGTCGTACGGGGTGGGCGCGTTCTCGGTGGCGAGCAGCGACGGCGCGTACCCGTCCTGTGCGCTGAGGCAGCTTTCGCCGACATCGAGGCCGAAAGCGGCCAGGTAGACCAGTCCGATCACGTTGTCGAGGCCGTCGGCGGCGTGGCTGATGACGGCGCCGGCGTAGGAGTGGCCGACGAGGACGACGGGGCCGTCGATGGCCGCGACGCGGGTTTTGATGGACGCCGCGTCGGACGCGAGACCGCGCAGCGGGTTGGGCGGGGCGACGACGGTGAAGCCGTCGGCTTCGAGGCCGGAGATCAGTCCGCTGTAGCCGGACGCGTCCGCGAACGCGCCGTGGACGAGGACGATGGTGGATTTGGCATCGGTCGTGGTCGTGTCGGTCATGGTCGTGCCTTTCGCGTGGATGGAACGGTGACGGCTGCCCGATGGGCAACTTCTATGGTGCGGAGCCGTTTTGGGGAAGATCTGGGGCAGAGGCGGGTCAGGCCGCGGGTGCGAACGCGGTGATCGCGTCGACGAGTTCGTCGGGGGCTTCGAGCGGGATGAGGTGCCCGGTGTTCGCAATCACCGCGAACTCCGCTCCGGAGAGGTAGGGGAGGAGGTTGCGGCGCAGCACGTCGGCAGGTTCGACACGGTCGTTTTCGCCGGCGATGACGAGGGCCGGGACGCTGATCATGCGGGCGTTTTCGGTGATGTCCTCGGCGATGCCGTGCAGCGGCCATTCCGTGCGCGCCGCCTCGGCGCCGGCCCGGGAGTCCGCGCCGATCTGGGCCTTGACCCGTGCCGGAAGGTCGGTGGGCGGTCAGGACGGTGTCCCTCGCGCCCGCGACGGACTCCTCGGTGTCGTAGGCATGGGAGAGGAACTCGCGGTACTCGGCGGTGATCTCCGCGGCCGGCCTGGCCGGTCCGGATCCGACGAGGACCACCCCCCGCAGACCGGCGGGTCGCGTCGCGGCGACGAGTTGCGCCACCTTGCCGCCCATGGAGTGCCCGACGAGGACGTAGTCGTCGATTCCGGCGTCGGCGAGTACGGCTACGGTGTCATCGGCGAGTTGGCGGAGCGTGCAGGGCCCGGGGAGCGTGTTCGAACGACTCCACCCGCGAAAGTCGACCGCGAGCGTGTCGCGGCCCGGCAGACGGTCCACGACCAGGTCCCAGGTGCGGGCGGACCCGCCCCAGTAGTGCAGGAAGACCAAGGTCGGACCCGTGCCCCTGCGATGGTCGTACGCGGGTAGGGAAAGGTGCTGTGTGCTGGTCATGCGGGGATCCTTCGGTCTCGCTTTGCGGCTGGTTTTGCCGTGGTTCCATTGGACCGCCGAGCGCGGAACGAGACATCGGCACGACTGGACGGCCGATGGTGAAAACTGGACTCGTGGCAACGATCCGGCACATGACCTATCAGCCCGTCGAGCGCGGGGCCTCGTCGGTCGAGGTGATGACGTTCGAACGGCTCCGGGAGATCAACGACCGCGGCACGCAACGAGCCGATTTCCATGTCCTCGCTCTCGTCGATGAAGGGGACGGCACGGTCACGGTCGACTTCGTCTCCCACCCGCTCTCGGCGCGGACCGCGGTGTGGATCCCGCCCGGCGCAGTACACCGCTGGGACGACATCACCCGCGTCGCGGGACACCTGGTGCTCTTCGTCCCGACCGCGCCGGTGACGCACCGCACGCGCGAGCTCGTCGCCTCTCCCGATCTCGTCGCCCGGTGGCCGGTGCCCGCCGAGGCCTGGCCGCTTATCGACGCGGCGCGCAGGCACCTTGTCCTCGAGGCGGCAGCCCTGGCCAAGGACCCGTCGACGGAGCTGCCCGAGATCCTGCTGTCCGCACTGATCACCCGCCTCGAGCCCCCGCATTCCGAGGCGCGCTCGGCGAACCCGACGTTCCAGCTGTTCCGCTCAAGTGTCGAGGCGCACTTCCGGAACCACCACGACGCCGGTTACTACGCGGCGACGCTCGGGTTCGCCCCGCGCACCCTGACCCGGGCAGTGCAGCAGGTCACCGGGCGTACCGCGAAGGCGTACATCGTGGAACGGATCGTGCTCGAGGCGAAGCGCCTGCTGGCCCACGAACGCGTCACCGCGGCGCGATGTGCGAGCGAACTCGGGTTCCCGGACCCGTCGAACTTCTCGCTCTTCTTTCAGAACGCGACGGGCCTGCGCCCAGGCGCCTGGCAGGCGGCGACGATCCTCGACTGACCCGGTCGGCGCTCGCCTCCCGGTCGGCGCTCGCCCCCCGCTCGGCTACCTGCCGGCCGGCGCAACGGGTTCGGTGGCGGTCTCGATGACGTGTTCGACGACGGTCTCGACGAGCCCGGTCTCCAGCCGCAGCACGTATCCCGACACGGACGCGAGGACCTCGCCGGTCATCAGCGGGTCGGCGAGGAGCTTCTCGACGTCGCGCCGCACGGTCGCGACCGGGTCCGTGACCGCGCGCTCGGCGAGCACGACGTCGTCGCCTCCGGTGCGGTCTGCGAACGAGCGGCGGAACGCCGGGTCGGCGAGCAGGCCGGTGCCGCACTGCGTGTGATGCACGATCGCGACGTCCATCCTGACCCCCAGCCGCACCGCCAGATACGCGATGTCCTCGATCACTCGGCCGTCCACCCGTCCGCCCGTGTTCCGTAGCACGCCCGCGTCCCCGGTTCCGATCCCGAGGAAGCCCGCGGGCTCGACTCGCGGATCGGCGCAGACCAGTACCAGCGGCAGCCGCTCCGGCATCGATTCCGGCATCGCCAGCCGGGCGAGGTCGACGTTCGTCGCGAAAACCTGGTTGCGCTTCAAGAACTCGTTGAAGTCCGACACGATTCCTCCATGTGGTGTATCTGCAACACTGAGTACGTCGGCTACAGTACACAAGGAGGTGCGTATGCAACACCATGGGTCGGAAGAGCAGAAGCGGCAAGCCCTGTGGATGGCGGACCGGTGTCTCGGCAGGCGCATCGCGCGGCTGCACCGGCTCGTCTCGCGGCGCTTCGAGGCGGAGTTGCGGGAGTCGGGACTCACCCTGCCGCAGGTCGAAGTGCTCTCCGAGATGGCCGTCTCCGGCGAACCCGTCCGCCCGTCGGAGATCGCCGGCTGGCTCGGCATCGAACGCTCCACGATCAGCCGGAACCTTGACCTGCTCGCCCAACTCGGTTACGTCCGCGCCGCAGAGATCTCGGCGACCGGGCGAACGACCCGTGTCGTCGTGACCGACACCGGCCACCAGGCACTGGCCGACGCCCAGCCCGCCTGGGAACGGGCGCAGGCATGGATCAGCGGCGCGGTCGACGAGGACGCCGTCGACGCACTCGACCGCTGGCTCACCGCCCTCGAACTCGCCCCACGGCCCCGCTGACCACGAACGTCCGACCCGCAGGCTACGGCGACCATGGCGCCCGCCTGCTCACATTCAGAATTTTTTAGTGCCCGACCCACTGAACGGCACCGACCAGTCACCCAGCGTCACGGACATGTGGTCTGTGAATCGTCGAAGCGCAGAGCGGGACATGCCAGCCTCTCGCCATGGCGGAACTTCTCTCTCCTGAGGACAGACTGATGCTGAACGTCGAAGACGCTGCCGTGCTGGCCCAGAACTTCCTGGAGCAGCAGGTCAGCCACGAAGGCATGGCCCTCGCGCTCGTCGAAGGGGAAAGCGCCCAAGTGGGAGGCGACTTCTATTTCGACTGCCAGTCAGCTGCCTATCTCCGTGACGGAGACCCCCGGGACATAGCTGTGGGTACGGGCTACCTGCGCGTTGACGGAAAGACCGGAGAATGCCGACTACTGGGTGCAGTCGAGTCTGCAGAGCTCGACCTCTTCTGAACTGACAGGTCAAGAACCCGCAGAGCGTCGTCAAGCGACAGGCCCGCGGCCTGCGGCAATCATGTGTTGCAGGCCACGGGCCGGTGCCTTGACCCGGCTCCCAAGGTGATCCCGGGTCCCCGCGCTCGCGCAGCCGAAGGGGGCCCCAGTCCAAAAACTACGCTCGCCCGCCTCGACCTCTGGGGTACTGCCTTCATCTCGAGCCGTACGTCGAGATCGCCGCAGATCCGGGATAGTAAGGCCGTCCGCCGGATGTGGTGACTCCCGCAGGCGAAGCAGGCCACCTCGGCGGACAGGGCGCGGATATCCGTCCGCCGAGCGCTGTCACTTCCCGTTCCGAGTCGGTTGCGGCGAGGAGGCGGAGCTGGACACCGTCGCCGGCCGGCGCCAGATGGCGCCGATTCGCCAGGTGGCGGAGTACAGCAGCAGTGCGACCGTGAACGAAGCGCCCGCTCTCTTGGCGGCTCCGGTCAACACGCCTTCGGTGAGGGTCCCCCACGGAGCTTGGACCCTCTTGGAGGGATAGGTGGTCTCGCTCGCGCCGTCGCCCAGGTCGACGGTAGTCGGTTGGCTGTAGTCCACTTCGGTCGCATAGCGGTAGGCATTGAAGTCGTCACGGCTGTTGACGGCCCCGCCCAGCACGGGCGCCGCAACCAGCAGAGTCACCACGCTCCACCGCATGACGGGACACAGGCGGGCAACGGTGTCGGTGCCGACGTGGGTGCGCAGACGGTTACGACGCCGCCAAAGATGCCAGCCGACGGCTGCCAGGCCGAAGGCGGTGCTCGCGTACTGCAGCAGCCGGGCGGCCGTCAGGCCTCCCAGGGTCGAGGCGCGCAGCAACTGCACGTGGGCGACCAGGAAGCCGTCGCCGTGGGTGAAGGAGTCCCACGCGAGGTGGGAGGCGATACCTATCAGGGCGGAGACCAGTAGCCACATGGTGTAGCGGGCCTTGGCCGGCAGGCCGGTTGTCCGCTCGGGTTCCGGAAGGTGGAGGCCGGATGGGAGCAGTGCTGTGATCGGCGCGCGCAGCATCCGGTAGGCGGCGACCAGGCCGATGGCAAGGGGCAGACTGACCACCAGACCAACGCTGAGCGAGTGGGTCTGCGTGGCGTTGAGGAGCGGCCCGTACCAGTCCTGAGGGCTGGTCTCGGACATGCCGAGGGCGTCCATGAAGTACGGGACGTCGGGTGCCGTGGCGCCCGCGACCAGAGCCGCCGGAACGAAGGGCCGACGCATCAGCGGCAGCACTGCTGCGGGGTGGGACAAGGTGAACGGCAACGCGATGCTCTTCTCTGCTCGGAAGGGACCGGGCGGGGGTCACTGCACGTCTCGCTGCGGGCACCCTTTCGACGGGGGTGCCCGAGATTGCACGGCCAGCCCGGACAACACTCCCGGATAGAACCTCAAACAGAGTATTCATCTCAACGGACTATCGCAACGTGCTCGGGCACGGTGTGCTGCCGGAAGGGAAGCCGTCAGGCAAGGCACATGGTCGGGACGGCAAAGCCGGCCGCCCGTTGGCGTCCGGCCGGCCGGAAAGTAGAGGCGGGGTCAGCGTCGGCGGCGCACTGCCTGGAAGAACGAGGTGAACGCGGCCACCACCGGCAGCAGGAGAAGGATGCCGAGGACGGGCCAGGGATCGCCCCAGGCAGTCGCGTAGGAGTAGGCGACCAGCGACGGAGAGGCCGCGGCCATCGCGCCCGTCTCACGCAAACCCGAGGAACGCGCGCGCAGGGCGAGGACGGCCCCCGTGAAGGCGAGGACCAGCATCGGCCAGGCGCCGTAGTCCGTGGTCACACCGAAGGCCCCTGTATAGGTCCCTGCATTCACGACGACGACGGGAAACCAAGCCGCGGCAGCCATGGCTCCGGCCGTCGCCGACAGCTGCCTGTCACCGCGTCGATCCGGAGGGCAGGCGAGGACGACGGCGACGGTCAGCAACACCGCGACCGGAGCGATGGCCCCCTCGCCGTACACGCGAGCGCCGGCGGCCCACTGCACGGCCGTCCCCAGCAGCCCGCACACGGCCACCCCCACACCCGGCCCCCACCGGCCGGTCAAGGCGATGACCGCGCCGACGCACACCAGCAGTGAGAGCAGCATGTACAGGCCCCACGCACCATCCACAGTGGAGAGCTGTACCCATACCGGGGCCGGCGAGAGAACAAGCCCGGCGTACCAGCGCGTCAGATGCAGCGCGCCCTCCACCGCACCGGCCGCCAGCGCGAACGGGGCAGCCAGGGCGAAGAAACGCCCCGCAGGCGACGCCGAGTCAAGCCCCAGCCGAACCCGTAGGGCGTGCGCGGCCAGGTCGGCATTCGCACGCAGCCGGGCCGGACGCGCCATGTCCGCCGTCATCTCCCGGTGTACGTCGATGATTTCCTGCCCGTAAGCCGCCCGGTACGCAGCCGGATACAGACGGACGAGGGGATCGCTCACGCTGGCGCCGCCGCGCCGCCGGCCAGACGCCGCCTGACCTCCCGGGCGGTCGCGGCCAGCCGCTCCGCCTCGGCCTCCAGCCGCTCCCGCCCTGCGGGAGCGAGAGAGAAGACGCGACGAGCCCGACCGTCCACCACCTCCTCACGCTCCACCAAGATCAACCCCTCCGCCAGAAGCCTGTCCAGCGCCCCGTAAAGTGCCCCGGTACGCGGCGTTACGCGGCCGTCGGTGATTGTCTTGACCTCCTGGGCGATGGCATACCCGTGCCGAGGGGCATTTGCCAGCGCCGTCAGCAGCAGCAGAGCCAGCTCCTGCATTCCTCGTTCGCTCATACGAACAGAGTATTCCGCCTGACGGACCTACGCGGATGACTGCGTTCGCCGTTGTGGTCGAGGATTGTCAGGATCTCGGCGGGGCCGCGGTCGCTGCGGAGGGGGTGGGGGGTCATGGTGGAGAATGAGGCGGCCTAACGGTCTCGACGCGGATGACGCGTGCGCCGAGGTGGAGGACGACGGTGCCGGACAGAACGGTGAACCGGTCCCTGCCGGGATGGACACCCATGTCGTCAGAAGTGACGCTGCCCGCCTGGTCGGTGATGCGCATCTTGCCGACGGTCAGCCCTTGAGGGCCATTGCCCTTGGTGAGGAGCCAGGTGGTCAGGCCGCGGGTCTCGTCGCGGTCCGGTCGGATGACGACACCGGAGTCATCCGGAGACTCGACGAGCTCGTCGAGAGATTTGCCCAGCGCCGCGGAGATGGCACTGAGCTGGTCGAGGCTGATGCGTCGGTTCCTGGTCATGGCGGGGTCCAGGGGAGCGCCCTACCGGTCTGGCCGGTCTTCCGGTCCGGGCCCGGCGACGGTGGCGTCGGCTTTGCTTCGGCGGGGCCACAGGAGGAATACGGCCGCCGTCCCGACGAAGGTGAGGACGGCCGTGACCGCCATCGTGTCGGCGACACCGGATGAGAACGCCGAGACGGCTGCCTGCTCCACGGTGCGCCCGAGGTCGGGCGGCAGTGAGGCGATCGCTTCCCGGAAGGACGAGGAGTTCACCAATGCCTGGCGGAACTGGGAGATCTCCGCCGGAGTCAGCCCCGACGCCTCGACGACCGAGGCCGCGTCTCTCGTCGTGAGCCCTCTGGCCACCGCGGTGAGGACGGCGACCCCGAGGGCGCCGCCGAGCATGCTGGACATCTTGAACACACCGGCAGCGGTGCCCGCAAGGTCGATCGGGACCTCTCCGACGGTCGTATTGGCCACCGGGGTGCTCACCAACCCCAGACCGAGCCCGATGACGATGAGTGCGACAGCGAGGTACTCCGTCGAACTGCGCGTACCGAGAGAACCGAGCAGAGCCAGTCCGGCGCAAGCCACGACGAGCCCCACCACCGCGGGAAGCCGTCCGCCCCGCCGGATCGCGAGCCTGCCGCCGAGCGGAATGAAGAGGAAGACCCCGAGGGTGGCGGGCAGCATCAGCACCCCGGACTCCACCGCGCTGTAGCCGCGTGCGTTCTCCAGCCAGAGCACGAGGAGGAAGCTCATCCCGGCGAAGGTGAAGTTCATCGTGAGGTTGGCCGCGAGCGCGCCGTTGTAGGCCCGGATCCTGAACAGCTTCAGGTCCACGAGCGGCTGGCTCACATGGCGTTCGACGAACCACCACACGACCGACAGCACCACGGTTGCCACGAACAGCGCCACGATCAGCGGGCTGCCCCATCCCACGCTCGGTCCTTCGGTGAGCGCGTACAACAGTGCGAACACCGCAAGGACGATGGATGCCAGCCCCAGCCAATCGACCGTGTGACCGGCCTTCTCGTCGCGGGACTCCGGAGTCGTGACCCGGACGACCACGAGAGTGATCACAGCGAGCGGCAGGTTGATCCAGAACAGCCAGCGCCAGCCGAGGCCGTCCGTGATGACCCCGCTGAGCGCGGGCCCGACGGACAGCCCGCCCCAGGCCACCGCCTGCCAGATACTGAACGCGGTGGTTTCCGCCTTTCCGGAGAACTCGGGCGGGATGAGCGCGAGCGAGGCCGGCAGAATCAGCGCAGCGCCGATGCCCATGAGACCACGGCTGAGGACCAGCCATTCGATGTCGGGCGCGAGCGCGGCAGGCACGGAGAAGGCGGCAAGCAGCGCCGTGCCCACCTGAAGCATCAGGCGGCGGCCGAAGAGATCGCCGAACTTGCCGGCGGTGATCACGAGGGCACCGGTGACGAGGCTGAAGGCGTTGTTCGCCCACTGCAAGCTCGACAGGTTGCCGTTGAACTCGTCGGCGATCTGCGGAATCGCCACACCGAGGTCGCCGAACGCAAGCCAGACCATCCCTGCGGCCGTGCAGATCGCAAACAGTGAGACCCACCGGTGCGCGACGGCGGGGCTGCTGGAAGGGGGTTCGTTCATGGCGATGCTCCGGCTCCCTGCCGTCTCCGCTGACTGTCCGTGTTTCCCGGCATGCGCACGGAGAGTAACAACCCCGTCGGGTGGCAGCGCGCCTGACGCGCCGCCCGGCGATCAACTCGCCGAAACGCGGTCGCGCATGCTGCCGATGCGCTCCGACGGGAGCTCCGCCGTGCCTTGGCGCGCGGCGGAGCGGATCTCTGTGTACGCCTGGAGATCACAGCCGCAGAGGGTCGCTGCAGGACTGCGGTGCCCAACCCGCCGACCGAGGTGAACCGCGATGACGCTGCGTACACCACCGGACCGGCCAGCCGCTCATCGTGCGGGCGGACGCGAAGAACCTCGTTGTGCACGCGGGGATCTGTGGCTACCCCTGCCGCCCCTCACCGGCGCTGGTCCTTGCGCGCGAACGGCTCGAACACCTCCGCCGCGAACGTCTCCAACTCACCACGCACGAGAGCGATTTCGTCAGGAGTCGCACACTCTCAACGCCACACCGGGCCTACAGGACACGCGCCACCACATCCGACCTGGCCAAGCCCTACTAGTGAGAGCGCGAGGCTAACGCCCGAGTACAACTGCCCGGCGGAAGCGGTCAGAGCATGGGAACAGCATGAGACTTCTACCGCGCGGGCACCCCACAACGTAGGGCCAACCGCGTTCCCCACAAGGGCGAATGCACGGCAGCGGGATCCAACTAAACCGATTTTCAAGGGTTATGAGGATGAGCCTCGTCGTGCGTCACGCGGTCTCGTCGAGAACATCGCGCGGACGTCTCGCGGCCCGCGGTACCGAATCGACGGACGCAGCAACAAGGAACCCCCACGTCGACACCCATGAGGGGTGTCGAGGCTGCCTGCCCCGATCGCAGCGGGGCGTCCCATGCGCGGGGCTCACACGTCGGTTCTCAGCCAGCGTACAGTCCGATCCAGCCGCTCACCTCCCTGACCTGCTTCAGCCCCAGCAGAAGACGCGGCCGCCCGTCCTAGACTGTCCGCATCCGCGTACGCCGTCGGCCGGACGCGGCCTCCCCGTGCGTCCGGCTCCTCCGGGACCGCCCGCACCGCCGACAACAGCACGATCAGGTTCGACAGGGGTGGGGGCACGGCCGTGTACGAGCTGAACGAGGAGACGGATCCGGCGCTGCTCGGCCCGTTCGAACTGCTCGCCGTGCTCGGCCAGGGCGGAATGGGCCGCACCTACCTCGGGCGCAGGCTCCCGCTGGAGCATCTGGGTCCCGAGCTGGAGGCCGGGTATCACCTGACGGAGCTGGACGAGTCGGCGCAGCCGGTGCTGGCGGCGGTGAAGGTCATCAAGCCGTCGAAGCTGCGGGACAGTTCCGAGCACTCCGAGGAGGAGACCAGGGCTCGGTTCGCGCAGGAGATCGAGACGATGCGTACGGTCGCCAGCGCCCGGGTCCCGGCGCTGCTCGGCGCCGATGCCGAGGCCGAACAG
Source organism: Streptomyces sp. NPDC020780 (assembly GCF_044334475.1). Taxonomy (NCBI): domain Bacteria; kingdom Bacillati; phylum Actinomycetota; class Actinomycetes; order Kitasatosporales; family Streptomycetaceae; genus Streptomyces; species Streptomyces sp. NPDC020780. The sequence goes on from NZ_JBIRTB010000005.1 coordinate 37,808, forward strand.
CCCTGGCTGGCCATGGATTACGTCCACGGCCCGACCCTCCACAAGCTCGTCCACGCCTGCGGCCCGCTGGCCGTGGGACCGTACGGGGCGCTCGGACTCGCCCTGGTCGACGCGCTGCGCGCGATCCACGGCGCGGGGCTCCTGCACCGCGACCTCAAGCCGGGCAACATCGCCGTCGGCCCGGACGGTCCCGTCGTGCTCGACTTCGGTCTCGCCGTGCTCACGGAGCGGGACAGCGACGCGGCTCTCACGAAGACGGGTACCGGCTTCGGTACGCCGTCCTACATGTCTCTGGAGCAGGCGAGGGACGCCAAGCACGTCACGGAGCCGGCGGACGTCTACTCGCTGGGGGCCGTGCTCTTCTTCGCTGCCACGAAGCGGCCGCCATACCCGTACGGTCCCATGCCCACCGCCCCGAAGTGGGACGGTGTGTACGGGCCGTGCCTGCCGCTGCTGGGCCGGATTCTCGTGCATACGGCGGAGCAGCGGCCGTCCCTGGACGAGATCGCGAGCGACCTCCGCCAGCTGCTCATCGATCACGGGCTGACGGAGGAGGCCGCCGCGGACCAGTTGCGGAGCCTGGTGGCGGAGTCCGGGCTGATTCCCGAGCTCCCCGCGCGGGCGCTGTCCGATCTGCCGGACCCCGGGGTCCGGCAGGCGGCCCAGCGGGCCGTGGACGACGGGGGCGCTCCGGACAGCCCATGGGCACCCGACCTGTTCGACGAGTTCCTGGAGGCCGAGGCGCAGGTCCCGGCGCCCCTCGCCCCGGCTGCCGAGCCCGCGCCCGGTCCCGCCGGATACGTGCCGACCGTGGTGGACCCCGCGGCGCAGCCGGCTCCGGAAGCCGTCGCGCCGGTGCCGGCGCAGCCCGGGGTGACCAGCTACGACCTGGCACCACCGCAGCCGCACGCGGTGCCCGAGTCCGAGGTGGTGCCGCGCCTCGCCCGGGACGCCGCCGAGCGGCTCCGCAGGGCGTACGCGCACAGCGGACGCCTCTGACCGGCCGCACGGGCGCCTCCCGGGCCTGGCGCGAGCAGCGTTCCCAGGCCGTCTAGGCTTCAAAAGGGCCCCGCGCCCCCCTCCTCACCGGTAGGAACAGAACCTCGTACGTGCCCGGGTCCGGTGCGCGTCCCGCCGGCCCGTCGAAAGGAACCACCCGCCATGCCCGACGCAGCGTCCGAACTCTCCTCGGGCCCACCTCCAGCGGGCACGGTGATCGAGGTACGGAACGAGGAGTGGCTGGTCCGCAGCAGCGCCCGGACCCCCGCCGGCGAGATCGTGATCGAGGCCACCGGCGCCTCCGAGCTGGTGCGCGGGCACCGGGCGCGCTTCCTGACCTCGCTCGACGGCATGCCGCGCGTCCTGCGCCCCGAGAACACCAGGCTCGTCCACGACGAGTCCGAGAGCTTCCGCCTCAGTCGGCTGTTCCTGGAAGCCGTGCTGCGCAAGACGCCGCTCCCCCAGATCGAACGCCGCCTCGCGCTCACCGAGGGCTTCCTGCTGGATCGCATGGACTATCAGCTGCGCCCGGCCGAGAAGGCTCTCGCGAACCCGCTGCGGCCCCGCCTGCTGATCGGTGACGTGGTCGGCCTGGGCAAGACCCTGGAGATCGGCATCCTGCTGGGCGAGCTGATCCGCCGGGGACGCGGCGAGCGCATTCTCGTGGTCACTCCGGCGCCGGTCCTGGAGCAGTTCCAGCACGAGATGTGGACCCGTTTCTCGCTGCCCCTCGTCCGCCTGGACAGTGTCGGCATCTCCCGGATCGAGCGGAAGATCCCCGTCGGCCGGAACCCGTTCACGTACTACAAGCGCGTCATCATCTCGATGGACACTCTGAAGAACGCCAAGCGTTACGGGGCCTGGCTCCAGGGCATCGAGTGGGACGCCGTCGTGATCGACGAATCCCACAACCTGATCAACCGGGGCAGCGACCGCCGCGTGCTGGCCGAGCTGCTCGCGAAGCAGACGGACGCGCTGGTCCTCGCGAGCGCCACCCCGCACAACGGTGTGATGCGGGACTTCACCGGTCTGGTCCGGCTGCTGGACCCGATGGCGGTCACGGACGAGCAGCACCCGAAGGCGTCGGAGCTGCACCACCTCATGCTGCGCCGTACGAAGGTGAGCACGGAGGTGGCCAAGGCGTTGCACGACTCCTGGGCGCCTCGCGGCGCGTCGGAGCCGATCCCGTGCGCGGCGGGCGAGGTGGAGGAGCGCGTCTTCGCCGAACTGACCGCGAGCTGGCTCGGGAGCCCGGACCCGCACGGGGCCGATCATCTCTTCCCGTACGTGCTGCTGAAGTCCTTCCTGTCCTCGCACCGGGCGCTGTTCGCGACGGCCCGCAAGAAGCTGTCGAGCCTGGGGTACGCCCTCCCCGAGAGCCACAAGCACGTCACCGATCCGCCGCTGACCGGCGCCGAGGCGCACTCGCCGGTGCCGGAGGTCGCCTCGCTGGTGCGGCTGACGGAGCTCGCCCGCGAGATCGAGCGGGCTTCGACGGCCGGACCCGGTCCCACAGCCACGGCCAAGCTCGCCGCCCTCGTCTCCTACCTCCGGAAGATCGGGGTCGGTCCGGGCGGCCGGACCCGCGCGGTCGTGTTTTCCGAGCGCCGCGAGACCCTCAACTGGCTCGGGACGGTGCTGCCCGCGCTGCTGGGCTGGAAGAAGCATGAGGACGGCGAGGCAGCCGTCAAGGTGATGCACAGCGAGGTCTCGGACACGGTCCAGATGGATTACGTGGACGAGTTCGCGCGGGCCGGCAGCGACGTACGGCTGCTGCTGACCGGCGACGGCGCCTCCGAGGGTGTCAACCTGCACCGTCAGTGCCACCACCTCGTCCACTGGGACCTTCCCTGGAGCCTGATCCGCGTCGAGCAGCGCAACGGCCGCATCGACCGTTACGGGCAGACGGAGAACCCGGAGTTCCGGGCGCTGATCCTGCGGAGCGAGGTCGAGGGCGCCCTGGACGACCGGACCGTCGCGGAGAAGGTCCTTGCCCGCGAGGCCCGGGTCCACGAGGTGCTCGGTGCGGTGGAGGCCGCCACACGGGAGGACGACTGGGACAAGGAGGAGCGCCGCGTGATGGAGGCGCTGCTCCGGGAGGCTCCTCCGGAGGAGGCGGTCGCAGACCTGGAGGCCGTCGATGTGGAGGCCCTTGCCCGGGGCGGGGGTCTCGGCGAGGAGTTCCCCGTCGCCCGGCGGACGATGAGCGAGTTCGGCACCGGGCCCGCACCGGCGGACGAAGACGGCGCGGGCCCGGGCACGGGCTTCGACGCCGACTTCGACTTCGATCTGGACATGGACCTGGATGACTACGGGTCCGACGCGCAGGACGAGCCCGTCCCGGCGCAGGACGGCCGCGGACCGGCTCCGGAGGAGCCGGGCGTGCCGACCGTGGACGAACTGCGCCTCTTCGACACCGCACCGGAGCGCAACCGCCTCCTGTACGTACGCACCGGTCTTGAGGAGCTCGCCCGGCTGGAGTCCCTCCGTCTCGACGCCACCTTCCACGGCACCGACCTGAGCTTCGACACCCCCGAGGACCTGGCCGACCGGCTCGACGTCCTGCCGTCCGGCTATCTGCGCGACCAGAACATCGCCCGCCGGATGAAGCTGACCTTCAGCCGTGAGGACGCGGCCGACTCCCTCAAGAGAGCACGGGAGGACTCGAACTCGACCTCCCTGTGGCCGGACGCCCACTACGTCGGCGAGCTCCACCCCGTCGTCGAGTGGATCACCGACAAGGTGCTCGTCCAGCTCGGCCGTCAGCAGGCCCAGGTCCTCCAGGTCGACCCCGCCCGCGCCTCCTCGCCGGTGGTCCTCACCCAGGGCGTGTGGTCCAACGCCGAGGGCCGCCCGACCCTGGTCGCCTGGCGCGCGATCGACCGGCTCGACGGGCCGGAGCCGCGCGTCCGGGAACTCACGCCGCAACTGCTCGCCGAACTGGGCATCGGCCCGGACATGCCCGACCACTACACCCCGGGCCCCCTGGAGAACCTTCAGCGGCTGGTCCCGGAGGCGGTGGCCGTGACCCGCCGCGAACTCGACGGTCTGCGCGAGATCGCCGACCGGGAGGTCGACGCCCCGCTGCACGCGTACGAGAAGCAGGTCAACGACTGGCGGCAGGAGCTGCTTCCGGGCTTCACCCGCTCCACCCGCGACGAGGCGGCGGACCGCCTGGCCGGGGCGGCTGCCCGGCTGCGGACCTCGGGCGAGCCGATGATCCGGGTCCTGGCCGTGCTGGAGCCCGGCGCATGAGCCCTCGTCCCCTCGACCTCCCCACCATGAACAGCGAGCAGGAGCAGCAGGCGTGACGTTCGACTCCCTGATCAACGAACGCGAGTACTTCCCGTCCTTCTACCTGGACGACATCCTGCCGAAGCAGCTCGCGAGCGGCCCCCTCAAGCAGTGGTCGGCGCGCGAACGCCAGGGTGAGGCCACGCCCCGGCAGAAGCTTCGTGATCTGACCCGCCCCTACATGGACGTCCGGGCCGTGCTCGCGCCGGACGCCGAGAAGTACAACGGGCTGCCGTACGCACCGGCCGTCGCCGCGCAGGCGGCGGCTGCGGCCGTGCTGAAGGCGGTCGGCCCGGACACGGAACCGCCGGCCTTCCAGCCGCTGCAGGAGCCCGAGGCCGAGGCCGACAGCACATCCGAGGGCGAGTGGCGGGGCGCGCTGGGCGGCTGGCACGAACGCCTGCTGAAGGCGCTGGACTTCGTCCCGCGCCCCGGGCACTTCACCGCCCGCACCCCGACCGGTCCGATCGCCGTGCCCGTGGCCCACTCGGAGCCCGGCGTCGTCGTCCTGGCCGGTGGTTTCGCCGAGGACCTGGACGCCACGCGCGGCGACGGCCCGGCGAACCTCCTCGCCGCACCGGTTCGTCTCTCGGCCTCGAAGACCCTGACGACCGTCCGCGAGCTGGCCTCCTGGGTGCTGAACGCGGACAACGCCCCGCGCTACGCGCTGCTGCTGTTCGGCGGGGTGCTGATCCTCGCGGACAAGCAGCAGTTCTCCCGTGGCCGCTACCTCGCCGTGAACCTGGACACCGCCCTCCCCCGCAAGGCGGCCAAGGGGGCCAAGGCCAACGAGATCGACCTGATCGCGGCGGTCTTCGCGGCCTCGTCCCTGCGCCCGGCCGAGGACGGCTCGGACGACGAGATCGCCAAACTGGTCGCCGAATCCCGGGACCACTCGGTGGGCGTGACCGCCGAACTCCGCGTCGGCCTCCAGAAGTCCGTCCAGCTCATCGCGAACGAGGTGCTCGGGCGGGCGCGCACGGAGTTCGGGGTCCACCCGGACGACCTGCCGGAGTGGCTGCCCGGCGCCCTGCCGGAGCACGGTGCCCTGCCGCGCCTGCTCACCGAGGAGTCGCTGCGCTACCTGTACCGCATCCTGTTCCTGCTGTACGCCGAGGCCCGGCCCGAGCTCGACATCCTGCCGGTGAAGAGCGAGGCGTACGCCTCCGGATACAGCGTGGCCCGGCTGCGTGAGCTCGTGGTCCAGGAGAAGCTGGGCAGCGCGTCCCGCGACGGGTTCCACTTCCACGAGTCCCTCTCCCTGCTCTTCGAGAAGGTGTTCAGCGGTCACCCGGTGGCGAACACGGTCACCGACCGGAGCGCGCCCGTCGAGGAGGCCCCGGAGCTGGCCGAGGACGACGGCCACGAGAGCGTACGCATCGAGGCGCTGCGCTCACGGCTCTTCGACCCCACGTCGATAAAGCTGGTCGGGCAGCGGATCGACTACCCCGAACCGACCCGTCGCGACGGCTCACCGGCCCCGGCGACCCCCCTGGATCTGCGCCTGCGCAACAAGGTGCTGCACCAGGTCCTGCGCCATCTGACCCTGGTCGAGGGCAAGGGCAAGGGCCGGGGCGGGTTCATCAGCTATGCCAACCTCAGCATCAACCACCTCGGCGCGGTGTACGAGGGCCTGATGTCGTACACCGGTTTCATCGCCGAGAAGCCGATGTACGAGGTCGCCAAGGGCGGCAACCCGGAGGGCGGGTCCTGGCTGATCACGACCGACCAGGTCCGCAGCGGGCTGTACTCGGACGCACCGGGCGACAGCGTCTTCGTCAAGAAGGACGCCGTCAACCCTGAGACAGGCGTGCCCGACTCGGTGGTGCACGAGGTCGGTTCGTACGTGTACCGGCTGGCCGGCCGGGACCGGCAGACCAGTGCCTCGTACTACACACCGGAGTCCCTGACCCGGGCGACGGTTGAGCAAACGCTGCGCTTCCGCCTCGACGACGAGGGGCGCATCGACCCGCGCGAACCGGAGAAGTCCGGCGTCACGGCGGCGGAGGTGCTGCGCTGGCGGGTGTGCGAGCCCGCTCTCGGCTCCGGCGCGTTCCTGAACGAGGCGGTCAACCAGCTGGCCGAGCTGTATCTGAAGCTGGCGCAGAAGGAGCGGGGCGAGCAGATCGACCCGGAGGAGTACCCGCGCGAGTTCCAGAAGGCCAAGGCGTACATCGCCCTCCACAACGCGTACGGCGTCGACCTCAACAGGACCGCGGTGGAGCTGGCGGAGATCTCGCTGTGGCTCAACACCATGTACCCGGGGATGCGGGCGCCCTGGTACGGGCTGCACCTCCACCGGGGCAACTCGCTGATCGGCGCGGCGCGCAAGGTGTACCCGGGGAAGTCGCTGGGTGACGGCGGCTGGCTGAAGTCCTCCGGCCGCCAGGCGCCGAAGGCGGTCCCGCTGACGGAGGCGCTGGGGGGCAGCGGCGTGCACCGGCCGGTGCACCAGTTCCTGCTGCCGGCGCTCGGGTGGGGGTCGGTCGGCGACTCGGTGTCGGTGCGGAAGGCCACCGGGAAGAGCGTGGTGGCGGGGGCGGTGGCGGAGTGGCTGGACCCGTCGCTCATCGAGGCGATGCGGAAGTGGCGCTCGGCGATGCGGCGGGCGCCGAAGGGTGAGAAGAGGGCGTCGGCCTCGGTTTCGGCCTCCGCTTCGGGGAAGGCCGCGACGAGCCAGGCGACCGTCCTGAAGCGGGAGGAACGGACCGGGCAGGGGGCGCTGGACCTGGGGCTGGACATCTGGGAGCAGTCGGGCTTCGACTTCGCGGCGGCGTCGGCCGCTGATGTCGCGCCTGCGCCCGCGCCCGCGCCCGCGCCCGCGCCCGCGCCCGCCAAGCGTGTCGCCTCTTCGGCGGCCGGTACGAACGCGGACGACGGCTCGTACGGTCAGACGGGCCGCCTGCGGGCGCTGGCCGAGCGGGTGGAGTACCTGTGGGGCCTGGTCCGGCTGCGGCTGGAGTTGTCGGAGCAGGAGATCTCGCGTGACATCCCGGTGTGGGGTGCGGAGGGGGACGGCAAGCGGTCGGCGTCGGTGATGGACCGGGAGGCCGTGCTGGAGGCGCTGGAGGCGCCGGGCAGCCCGTACTGGCGGCTGAAGCAGGTCATGGACGCGTGGTGTGCGCTGTGGTTCTGGCCGCTGGAGGAGGTCGCGCTCCTGGACGGCACGGCGCCGGACTACTTCAACGGGGCGCAGGATCTCAAGAAGCTCGGCAAGGGCGCCATGGACCGGAAGGTGGCGTTGCGGAACCTGGACGAGTGGATCGAGTTCGCGGAGTCGGTCGTCGGCCGGGTTGATGTGGAGCCGGGGAAGGATGCCGGTTCGCTGTTCGAGATGCCGAAGGTCAACGGGCTCAAGGGTCTGGACGAGTTCGAGCGGACCCTCGACGACAAGATGACCGAGATCTCGGGCTGGGTGGACTTCCTGAGCCTGGGCGACCTGTTCCCGTGGCACGGGACGGCGGTGCGCATCGCAAGGGAGCGGGGGTTCCTGCACTGGGAGTTGGACTTCGCGCATGTGTTTGCGGGGGGCGGGTTCGACCTGATGGTGGGGAACCCGCCGTGGGTCAAGCAGGAGTGGAAGGAGAGCGGCGTCCTCGCGGAGTTCGAGCCGTGGTTCGAGCTCGCGGAGAAGCCGAGCAACGAGGCTTGGGCGGAGCGTAAGGCGGCGGTGCTGGGCGGGGAGGCGGCCCGGTCGGCGTTCCTGGGGGAACTGGCGGATTCGGCTGCCGTGTCGGGGTACTTGGCGTCGGTGGATACCTATCCGGAGCTGGTGGGAACACAGCCTGATCTGTATCGGGCGTTCATGCTGTTGGTCTGGCGGGCGGTTGGAGAGCGGGGCGTGGCGGGACTAATTCATCCAGCTACACACCTGACAGGAGCCAAGGAAGGGCTCCTTAGGCGAGCGACCTACCAGCACCTGCGGCTTCACGCCGACTTCAGTAACGCGAGGAAGCTCTTCGCCTCACCAGTGGGCCACACAACCCACTTCAGCCTGAACATTTACGGGCAACTAAAAGAGATTGACTTCCAGCATATTTCCTGGCTATTTCACCCCACGACGCTGACATTGTCACTACGACACGCTGGCGAAGGCGAAGAGCCGGGAATCAAGCAAAATGGCGAGTGGGACACCCGTCCCCACAGCGGTCGCCTTGTCGTCGTAAACAGAGAAACGCTCACGAGTTGGCAAGAACTAGCTACCCCGGGGAGCACATCTGCACCCGAAGAGGCAAAAACCCTATTCCCGGTAACCGCATCCGAAGAGTCCGCCATCACCTCGCTGACCAAATGGCGCACCCGGTTGAGCGTGCACACCCCTCGCATCAGCTCAGGATTTCACGAAAAAAACGATCGCACCGCCGGTTACTTCACCTGGGAACCTGGGCCCTCCGAAGATTGGAGCGACGTTATTATCCAGGGCCCGTTCTTCGGTATCGCAACCCCCTTCGCTAAGCAGCCCATCACGAGCGCTCGCACCTCAACTGATCTCGAAACCTGGAATCACTTCGCACTCAGTGAGGATGCAGTCCCTCGCACGAACTATCGACGCCAAAGCGCTGTCCCCAGATTCCGCGCCAAGCAAGACAAATGGGCCTGCCACGACCCCTTCGAGCAGCTTGACGGGAGTTCAGGCCAACCCGAAGGACAGACCTGGCGCCCGTACTCAGAATTTTACCGAGCGGCATGGCGCGTCATGATTCCACCGGAGACCGAACGCAGCCTCATGGTTTGCATCGTGCCACCGGGCCCTACGCACGTAGACCTTGTAAACACGATGGCGCTTCATGACGTTCACATGACAGCCCTTACTAGTGGATTTTGGGCATCGCTACCCTGCGACTACTACGTTCGCATTAATGGAATCCGGCACCTTCGAATTGGAGAAGCAAATAATCTACCCGCCCCCACTCGGGGGCACCCGCTCGCATCCGACCTTCTATTGCGGACGCTCCGACTAAACTGCCAAAGCCGAGCCTATTCGCAACTATGGGAAAAAGAATATGACCATAAATGGCCGCAAAGCCATTGGGCATCCCTGCATGGCCCACAGGAGGAGCGCTTGCTTAGCGATGGCGTTTCCCCTACATGGACCTCACGCACCCCCCTCCGCAGTGAGTTTGCCCGCCGCGCCGCCCTCGTAGAGATCGACGCCCTCGTAGCTGTGTGGCTCGGCATTAGCGCAGACGAGCTCGTCGCCATGTACCGGGCCCGCTTCCCCGTACTCCAGCAGTACGAGGAGAACATGTGGTTCGACGCGACGGGACGCCGGATCGCCAAGGCGCATCAGCAGCACGGGTACGGGCAGCCGAAGGACGCCTGGAAGCAGCTCAGCTCCCACGAGGACTTCCCGCTCGAAGCGAACGTGCCCGAGGGGTACGAGGGACCGCTGTACCGCGCCGACCGGGTCAAGGAAATGAGGGCCGCGCACGCGGAGTTCACGCGTCGGATGCGGGCCGTCGGGTGGGAACCCGGGGACACGGAGCCGCCGGAGTCCGCCGAGCAGTAGGCCGGGCCCGAACGCAGTCCGCCCCGCCTCCCTCAGGGAGAACGGGGCGGACAAGCGGGCCGCGCTACGGAACCATGGGCGGGGTCAGAACTCGGCGGGATAGTCGTCGATCCTGATCACGCGGGCGAGGTGGAACCCGCGCTCCCCCTTCTCCGTAGCGGTCTCGTGGAACTCGACGAGGCCGAGGCCGCGCGGCATGGCCGACACATACCCACCGGGGACTCCCGGGAGCGGCCGGCCACTGGGAGGAAGTACGCCCAGTTCCAGCGCCTCGCGCATCTCGACCATGACGGAGGAGACAGCCGACATCACGTCGGCGGGAGTGTCGAGGCTGTAGAGGACCTCTTCGACCTGTGGCGAGAGGGTCAGCGGGTCTTCCTCCTCGGGACCCTCGCACCAGTCATCCTCAGCACTCACCGCCCACGCTCCCGCAGCTCCCGCATGACTGTGGACGCCGAGCGCCCCGGGGCTGTGCCCGCCTTCACCGCAGCGGCTGTACGCGCGGTCTGCGGGTCGCCTGCCACCTGGACGAGCAGCCACCAGTTCGTGAGCACCTCCCCGATCGTCTCGGGGGTCGCTTCACCCATCTCGCGGTAGAACTCCATGCGCTGCGCAGCAGGCAACGCGGCTGCGACGGCGTTCTGCGTGCGCGGGATCGGCTGCGGGTCGGAGTGGATCGGCTGCGTAGTCACGGTGACCTCCAGGGTGGGCCCCGCCAGCGTATCCGGCGGAGCCGTGGACGTGTCGGGGTCGACGCGGAGTGCCTTGGCCCAGCCACGGTGGAACGCCAGCACCGTCACCGCGCCGCGCGCAGTCACTCGGCCCCGTCCCGGTCCCCGCCCGGCCTGCTCGGAAAGAGGTCGATCACGTCCGGCACCGGCGGGAAGTGGGGGGCGCACTTCGGGCACGCGTACATGTTCCATCCGGGCCCGGAATTCTGGTGCACCTCGGCCACGACCACGGGTGCGTCCGTGACGAGGTAGCAGCGCACGCAGAGGCGGACGGGCTTCCGCGTCGGCGTACGGGGAGTCGGCTCGCTCACCAGGCCACCCCCGCCGCGTGCACGTCGCGGGCGTCCAGGTCGATACCGAAGTCCGCCGCCATCACGAGGCTGAGCCGCCGCAGGTGCTGCCGGGCGCGCTCCTCCTGCCGCTCGTACGCGACGAGGTAGGGGCGGACGAGGGCGCTGTCCTCTCCGGCGAGCCGTTCCCCGAGCCCGTACGGGGACCTCGGCCGGGTGGCGCGTGCCCGCGTGCGTTGTCGGGCCGGAACGCCGGTCGGGCCGACTCCTTCCGGCCGCCGGACGGAGGTCGGGGCGGTCGGCTGCGGGCCAACCCCGCGTCGTCCTGAACCAGGCGTCAGCACGCCCAGCAGCCACGCAAGCAGCGCGGCGATAAGGTTTCGCATAGCCGAAGCTCCAATCTTCGGTGTGCCCCTGAGCGATCCCTAGGCCGGATCTCTCAGGGGCGTTTTCGTGTGCACACCCAGTCTACGCACACTGTGCACAGCGTGCACAGTGTGCTGCCCAAAGTGTGGCTTGCGCAGTGTGCACAGACGATGGAGATGTGATCTATGAATGGCAGCGGGTGGCCAACGACATCGAGCGACGCATCCGTGCTGGAGAGATCCCGCCGGGCGGACGAGTCGAGAACGAGCGCGAACTGGCGGACGTCTACAACGTCAGCGCGGGAACCGTCCGTCGCGCTGTCCGAGAGCTGCGCGAGCGCGGACTCGTCGAGACCCTCCCCGCAAAGGGCTCGTACGTCGTAGACGTACTGCCCCCCGCCGACTGACCCCCACCCCGGCCGATTCCGGACCCACTGTCCGACCCCGGACGTAAAGTGGGCGGGGCCGGGGGCGGATGATCACCCGCGGCCGACGTCACACGTCGCAAGGCGCGTCCGGGAGCGCCCGGAGCAGGACACAGGGGGAGGGCCGGCGGGCACCATGCGTCCCACACTCGCCGCGCAGGCGCTGCGCGACACCACGGTCGAGTATCTGACCACCACGTTCGCGCTCGCCGAGCCCGACACCCAGAGGGCCCTCACCGAGTTCCTCACAGACCCGGCCGACGGGCTCTTCCGCGGGCCGTACCACCGGCTCCGGCGGCCGTTCCGCGCGGCCGAGGACGGTTGGCAGCAGCACCTCGACTGGTACAAGGGCGGTTTCTGGCCGTACGCGCACCAGGCAGAGGCGTTCGCCCGGCTGACGACCAAGGGCGGGCACGTCCCGCAGCCGAGCCTCGTCACGACCGGCACGGGCTCCGGCAAGACGGAGGCGTTCCTCGTCCCCGTCATCGACCACTGCCGGCGGGCCAAGGCGGCCGGGAAGCACGGGATCAAGGCCGTGCTGCTCTATCCGATGAACGCGCTCGCGGGTGACCAGGCGGACCGGATCGGCGAGCTGCTGGAGGACGAGCGGCTCCGGGACGTGACCGCCGGGCTCTACATCGGTGAGGCCAGCTCCGCGAAGAACGGCTCCCCGTACGGGCGGGTCGCCGTGGACCGGGCGGAGATACGGCGGAATCCGCCGGACATCCTGATCACGAACTACAAGATGCTGGACCTGCTGCTCCAGCGGCAGCAGGACGCCCCGCTGTGGGCCGACGCGGACCTCGCGTACATCGTGATCGACGAGTTCCACACGTACGACGGGGCCCAGGGCACCGACGTCGCCATGCTGCTGCGGCGGCTCGGCGTGGTCGTCGGAGCGGCCGAGGAGGGGCGGCCGCTGGGCTCGATCTGCCCGGTGGCCACCTCGGCGACGCTCGGTGAGTCGCCCGTGCGGGACCGGCAGGACCAGGGTGGCGCGGGCGGTTCCCGGGCCATGCTGAACGTGGCGTCGCAGGTGTTCGGGGTGCGCTTTCCGGACGACGCCGTGGTCGGGGAGGACCGGCGGGACCTGAACTCCTTCCTCTCCCCCGTGGACGTGTGGTTGCCGCTGCCCTCGCCTGCCCAGGTCGCGGCCCTGCCCGATCCGCCCGCGCGCGACGGCGGGCTCGACGAGGTCTCCCGGCTGGTGCTGGGCTGCGACACGTCCGACGCCCGCGAGATGGGGCGCCGCCTCCTCGCACACCCGCTCACCCACGACCTGCTGACCGCCGACGTGGACCAGCCGCTCACGGCCGGGGAGATCCTGGCGGCCTTCCCCGCCAGCTCCGCATGGCGGGTGACGGCGGCGCAGGACCCGGAGATCGCCGCCGAGGCGCTGGCCCGGTTCATCGCGCTGATCTCCGTGGCGCGTGACCCGGGGGCACCCGCCGGCAAGGACCGGCCGCTGCTGCTCGTCGAGACGCACCTGTGGGTGCGTGCGCTCTCCCGGGTGCTGCGCTTCGTCGCGCCGCAGCCCGCCTTCTCGTGGACGGACGCCGACCGGGCCGCCTCGGCCTCCGTGACGTCCGCCGCGCAGGCGGACCGGAACCGCGTCGTGCCTCGGGCCGGGCGGCTGCCGTCGGCGTACTGCCGGCACTGCGGACGCTCCGGCTGGAGCGCCGTGTGCCCCGAGCGCAACCCGACCTCCCTCGTCTCCGCGCCCGACGACGTCTACCGGCTCAGCGCGGGCGGCGGGGCCGGCAAGGCCCGGGTGCGGGCGCTCATCGCGGCGACGCCCGCCGAGGCGGCGAACCAGGCGCGGCAGGCGCTCGGCCGGAGCATGCGGCGCGGGAAGCGGGCGGCGGTCCGCGAAGCGACCGTGCTGGTCCTGGAGGACAACGGGGAGGCGCTGCGCCGGATAGACCCCGACGAGGTGCTGCGCTCCGACGGATCGATCGCCGAGGCCCCGGAGAACGGGGTGTTCGTCAAGGCGTGGTTCGACAACGCCGACCAGGACGCGTACGCCAAGCAGGACCGCTGCCCGGCCTGCGGGCAGGCCCAGGGCATCCGGTTCCTCGGTGCCGGTGTGGCCCCGCTCGCCTCGGTGGCGGTCACCCAGCTGTTCACCGGCGGGGAGCTGCCGAAGAAGGACGCTGACGGCAACGACGCGCGCAAGACGCTGATCTTCAACGACTCCGTGCAGGACGCGGCGCACCGGGCCGGGTTCGTCGCGTCGCGCGCCTGGAAGTTCTCGCTGCGTTCGCTCGTGCAGGAACAGCTGGCACAGCGCTCGGCGGAGGAACCGGACTTCGCCGACGAGGGCGTTCCGCTGAACGAGCTGATCGCCGCGCTGGTGAAGCGGGCCTCCGTGGACAAGGAGAAGCTGCTCGCGTCCGTCGTGCCGCCCGACCTGCACGACGTGGACAAGGTGAAGCGGCTCCTGGCGGGCAAGAAGCGGCTGCCCAGGGGGACGTGGGAACTGGTCGGTGAGCGGCTGGCGTTCAACACCCTGCTGGAGTTCGGACTGAACTCGCGGGCGGGCCGCACCCTGGAGCTCACCCGCACGGTGGCGGCGGAGGTGTATCTGCCGGACCCGACAACCGCTGCCAAGCTCGCGGAAGGGCTGTACAGGGAGCACCTGCGCCGGCAGCTGCCCGTGGACCCCGAGGAAGCGGCGGAGGAGGACGGACCCGCCGGGGAATCCGCTCCTCCGGTCCTGCCCGCTTCCGGGCCGGAACGGCTGCGCCGCTTCGAGGGGTTCGTCCGCGGACTCCTGGAACACGTGCGGGCCAGCGGCGGCATCCGGCACACGTGGCTGGACGAGTTCATCAACGCCGAGGGGCGCAACCGCTACCACGTCTGGGGCGGACGCCCCGAAGGGATGCAGGCCTTCGGCTGGAACTCGGACGCGCCCGCCTTCGTCCTGGTGGGGTCGCGATCGGGCCGTACGGACTTCGAGCGGGTCGACACCAAGGAGAGCTGGTACGCCGACTTCGCCGCACGCTGCCTGGGCATGGACCGGGCCCTCGCCGCCGGCTACCTCGCGGAGCTGCTGCCGCGGCTGGCCGACCCGGAGATCGGCGCCCTGGCCCACCGGCGTACCGGCCAGGAGGCGGCGGGCCGGGGAAACCAGGACCACGGGACCTACGGGCTCACCCCCGGGCACATCCGGGTGCGGCCGCTGACCGACGAGCAGACGGCGCACGCGGCGCTGGCCTGCCCGGAGTGCGGCTGGACGCAGACCGTGCCGCCGGAGCGGGTGCCGGTGTGGCAGGGCCTGCCCTGCCCGCTCAAGGGCTGTGAGGGGCAGTTGGCGGTGCCCTCGACCGAGGCGCCCGGCAGGGCCGGCCGGGACTACCGGGCGGACTACTACCGGCAGCTGTACCGGGACGCGGGGCCGTACAGCGTGGTCGCCGCCGAACACACCGGGGTGCTCACCCGCAAGGAGCGCGAAGAGGTCGAGAAGGGCTTCCGGCAGGGCGTCCGGCACACCGACCCCAACGTGCTGTCCTGCACGCCCACCCTCGAACTGGGCATCGACATCGGCCAGTTGGAGGCGGTCGTGCTGGCCTCCCTGCCGCCGACCACCGCCGGATACGTCCAGCGCGTCGGCCGGGCCGGCCGCTCGACGGGCAACGCGCTCATGGTGTCGCTGGCCGACACCAGCCCGCGCGCCCTGTACCACCTGGCCGAGCCACGGCAGTTGATCGCGGGGCGGATCCTGCCTCCCGGCTGCTTCCTGTCGGCGGGCGAGCTGCTGCGCCGCCAGTACGTCGCCCATCTCGTCGACCTGGCCGCGCGCGGGCGCCTGGAGGGCGTGATCCCGCTGCCCGACCGGGTGACGGCCCTGTTCGGGCGGGTCGGCTGGCTGCGGCGGTTCTCCCAGGCCGTGACCGGGCGCAGGGATCTGGCCGACGACTTCCTGAAGCTGTTCCCGGAGATCGACGGTGTGCCCGACTCCGGGGTCTCCCGCGATGCCCGTGCGTCGCTGCACCGCTATGCGGCGGGGAAGCTGGCCGAGGCGCTGCGGGACGCCGAGGAGGACTGGGAGGCCGAGCGGGCCGAGCTCGTGGACCGGCGCGCCCGGATCAACGAGGCGGCCGAGGCCCTGCACGAGAACGTGGAGGACGAGGCACGGGAGCGGCGCAACCTCGCCCGGGAGGCGGTGGCCGTCGGGAAGCAGCTCCAGGAGTTCGCGCAGGCCGGGGCGCAGGCGTTCCTGGTCCAGCGGGGGCTGCTGCCGAACTACAGCCTGGTGGAGGGCGGTGTGCGCCTCGAAGCCGCGCTGACCCGCAAGGAGCCCGCCAGGCGTACCCGTGATGCGGCCGGCGCCGACGCGGAGAAGGCGCCCGCGTCGCAGTGGCGCACGGAGAGCCGGACCTACACCCGGCCGGCCGAGTCCGCGCTCACCGAGCTCGCCCCCGGGAACTCGTACTACGTCCTCGGCTACCACCACACCATCGACGGTTTCGATCTCGGTCCGCGCCCCAAGGACGGCGAGGACGAGACCCGTCCGGCGGTGGCCGCCTGGCGCGTCTGCCGGGAGTGCGGGCACGTCCGCACGAAAAACGCCGAGACCGACACCTCGCCCTGCCCCCGCTGCGGCGGCGCCGGCATCGGCGGCCGGGCCGCGCTGCACCACGTGATCGTCCCGCACAAGGTGACCTCCCGGGACAAGCGGGACGACGCCCGGATCATCGACGACGTCGACACGCGCAACCAGCGCCACTACTCGACGGCCACGGCGGTGGACATCGACCCGGCCGCGATCAAGGAGAGCTGGCGTCACACGGGGGCCACGTTCGGCGTCGACCACGTGCGCGAGGCGGTCATCCGGAGGTTCAACCTCGGGCCCGCCAGGGCGAACCGCCGCCCCGACACGTACTTCGCCGGCACCGAGGTCACCGTCACCCCCTTCGTGCTCTGCCCGCTGTGCGGGGGCGCCACCGACCGCGATCCCGGGCACGCCCCCGTACAGGAGGAGCTGTCCGAATCCCTCGCCGGACGGCCGGAGCTCGCCCACCACCGCCCCTGGTGCCCCACCCGGCGCCGCGGCCGGGCCGTCCAGGCCCAGGACCGGCGGGTGATCACGGCGACCGAGCACCGCACCGAGGCGCTGCGCATCCTGCTGCCCGCCGCGACCCTGCACGTGCCGGAACGCCTGGCGTCCTTCTCCGCCGCCCTGCACCTGGGGCTCGCACTGCGCTACGGCGGCGACCCCGCGCACATCCGGTCCACCCCGAGCACGGAACCGGACCGCGAGACCGGGCTGACCCGCAACTACCTGGTGCTCTACGACTCGCTGCCCGGCGGCACGGGCTATCTGCAACGGCTCGTCGAGCGCGTGGGCGACGAATTCCGGGCGGTGCTGGCGGCGGCGCAGGAATACCTGCGCGCCTGCCCGTGCGAGAACGGGCCCCGGCGCGCGTGTCACCTCTGTCTGCTGGGATACGCGCCGGAGCGCGAATACCCGCTCCTGGACCGCCTCGAAGCGCTGTGGATGCTCGACGACGTGCTCGGTGCGGACGGGCACAGCCGGTGGGACGTCAAGACGCTCCGCAAGGACCGGGCGGGGCGCGCGGAGGCCGAGGAGGAGGACCGCAGGCGCTTCGCCCGGCAGGCCCAGAGCGATCTGGAGCGGCGGTTCATCGACTGCCTCGACCGCTGGCTCGACGATCCCGCGAACAAGGCCGACGTGGAGCACGAGGAGACCCCGACCGGACGCCAGGGCAAGCAGTTCACGCTGCGCCGGCGGGACGGCTCCCCGATCCGCTGGGAGTCCGTCGCACAGAAGCCGCTGCACGCCCAGGGCACGGTGCCGGACCTGCTGCTGCGCCCCGTCGCGGGTGAGACCACGTCGGACGGGGCACCGCCCGTGCCGGTGGCCGTCTACCTGGACGGCTACCGGTGGCACGCCTCCGCGGCGACGAACCGGATCGCGGGGGACGCCGCCAAGCGGGCCCGGCTCCGGGCCGACGGCATGCTGGTCTGGCAGATCACCTGGGACGACGTCATGGCCTGGGACAAGGAGCTGCGGACCCGGGCCGGCCGCGGTGCGGCGGCGGACGGGGACGAGGGCGCACAGGCGCTCACCCCCGCCCTGGCCGGGCCGTCGGCGCAGGCCGCGTGGCCGCCGTACGCCGTCGACGGGGACGCCACACCGGGCGGCCGGGCCCGGACCAACTGGGCGCGGCAGCGGCAGGACCCGGCCGAGATCGACCGGCTGTTCGCCGGTGCCGTCCCCGCCCTCCTCGCCTTCCTCGCAGACCCCGACCTGCGGCGCTGGCACGCGCTGGCACGGCTGTGCGTGGGGGGTCTGCTCCCGTTGGCGAAGCGGGAGGAGGTGGTCGACGCCTCCCCCGAGGCGGCCGTCGCGTGGATAGAGGCGACGCTGCGGGGCGACGCCCGGCCGCCGGTGAGCGGTCAGGGGCTGAAGCTCTACCCCGTCCGCGACGGCTCAGGCCTGCCGCTGACGTTGATCGGTGACGCCCGGACGAAACCGCAGGGGCTGAGCGCGCTGGCCGTGCTCGACGACCGTGCGGAGGCCGTCGCCGGGGACGGCGACACGCACCGGCGGCGCTGGAAGGCGTGGCTGTGCTGGGGCAACGTACTCCAGTTCCTGGACCCGGCCGGGACCGGCCGGGCCGACGGTCTGCAACTCGCCCGCAGCGAGCTGGACTCCTTCGACGCGGGACTGCTGGCGGCCACGGCCGTACGGGCCGGCGGGCTCCTGCCGGCCCTGCGCGAGGAGCTGCCGGGCACGGGGCTCGTGCTGCCGGAAGCGGAGCGGGAGGACCCGGGCGCTGCGCCGGAGGCGGCGGCCGAGGCGGCTCCCGGCGCGTCGCCGCAGGCCGACGGTGCGCGTGCGGTGCCCACGGAGCTGGAACGCGCCGCGTGGGATCTCGTCCTGCGTGAGCTGTCGTACGTGGGCGACCCGGCGATCGAGGCCCTCGCCACGGCACTCGCCGAGCGCGGCCAGGTGCGGCCCGCCGAGGCGGGCTGGGACGCCCCCGGTCTCTCCAGGCCGCTCGAACTCGCCTGGCCGGACCGCAGGATCGCGGTCGTCCTGGACGAGGACGCGGCAGACGACGCGTACATGGAGCAGTGTCACGCGGCCGGGTGGCAGGTCCGGGCGCCGGGCGGCTGGGACGAGAAGGAGCTCGCCGCCCTGCTGGACGACCGGCGGGAGAGCGCATCCGGAGAGGGAGGGGACCGGTCATGAGCCAGGGAGTCCGGACACAGGTCACGGTCACACCGCAGGCCAACGAGGACATCCGGCGCCTCGACGCGGCCACGAAGAACGCGGTGGGCGACTTCGTCCGCCGGCTGCGCACCGACCGGTCCAACAGGGCGCTGCGGCTGGTCTTCCTGCGGGAGACGGGCGGAAACGGGCGTCTGTTCCTCGCTTCCCTCGACGGCAGTCGCATGGGGCTGCTCCTCGAGACCGAGGAGAACCGCTTCAGTCTGCTGGCCGTCCGGGTCGGGCCGGCGGCACGGGACGAACTCGCCCGGCTGACCGTGGAGATCAACGCGGTCTCCGGCGGTGTCGAGCTCGTCGACCAGAGCGAGGTCAGCGCCCAGGTGGTGGCGATGCCCGCACGGCCGGAGCCCGATCCGGCACCGGATGCCGTGCCGGCGGAAGCCCCGGCCGCCGAGGAGGCCGCCTCGCCTTCCGAACCCGTGCCGACCGCTCTCCCGGTCCCGCTCTTCGCCCGCTACGGCGACGAGGAGCTGGTCGAGCTCGGTGTCATCGCCTCCCTGCTGCCCGCCCTGCGGCGCGTCACCGACGGCCGCCAGCTGGAGGCCGTGCTCGGTCACAACCTCCCGGGGCTCACCCGGGAGGTGCTGCTGGCGCTGCACGACGGCATGGAGCCGTCCGAGGTGCGCGCGTTCGTCACCGACCAGTGGCGGGCCGACGGACGGGTCGACCCGCAGGACTGGGCGCAGGCCGCTCGGCGCCCCGTCTCCCAGGTGAGCACGGAGGACGCGGCGGTCCTGGACGCGCTCGGGGACGGTTTCGAGGCGTGGCGGCTCTTTCTCCATCCCGAGCAGCGCCAGCTCGCCACCACGTCCTTTAAGGGATCGGCGAAGGTCACGGGCGGGCCGGGTACCGGCAAGACCGTCGTGGCGCTCCACCGGGTCCGGTACCTCGTCGACCGGCTCCCCCCGGGCCAGACCCGGCCCGTGCTGCTGACCACGTACAACACGAACCTCGCCGCCGACCTGAGGGAGCGCCTGCACCGGCTCGGCGGTGACGCGCTCGTGCGCAGGGTCGACGTCAAGTCCGTGGACCAGGTCGCCCGGGAGGTGGTCGAGCAGCATCCCGGTTCGGTGCTCGGTACGCCCATGGGCGACGAGGAGGCTATGGCGCTCTGGCACCGCGCGTGCACGGAGGTGGGTGTCTTCGACTACGACGCCGACTTCCTCGACGCGGAGTTCAAGCACGTCATCCTCGCGCAGGGCTGCGGAACGGAGCGTCTGTACTTCCGCGCGGAACGCAAAGGCCGGGGAGTGCTGCAACGAGCCGACCGGAAAAAGGTGTGGGAGCTGGTGCAGACGTACCGCTCGCTGCTGGACGGTCCGCCCCGCCGCACCACGTACGCGCTGATCGCCGACGAGGCCGCGCGGATCGAGGGGCGCCACATGGCGAAGGCCGTCGAGCAGGCACGCTACAAGGAGGAGCACGGCGGCCTGGACCTCGTCCATCGTGAGGCCGGAAGCGGCATGTGGCTCAAGCCCCGCTACCGGCATGTGGTCGTCGACGAGGCCCAGGACCTGTCGGCCTCCCACTGGCGGATGCTGCGGGCGATGACGGCCCCCGGGCCGGACGACATCTTCCTGGTCGGTGACGCCCACCAGCGCATCTACTCGCACCAGGTGGTGCTGGGCCGGCTCGGCATCAACACCCCTGGACGGGCCTCCCGACGGCTGACCCTGAACTACCGCACGACGCGGGAGATCCTGGGCAGCGCCCACGGCCTGGTCCACGGTGAGAGCTTCGACGATCTCGACGACGGTGCCGACACCCTGGACGGGTACCGGTCCGTACTGACCGGGCTGGCTCCCCAGTACTGGCGTGCTCCCGACTGGGAGACCGAGATGCGGGCGATCGCCGCCCT
The DNA here is from genome assembly GCF_044334475.1 of Streptomyces sp. NPDC020780. Lineage (NCBI taxonomy): Bacteria > Bacillati > Actinomycetota > Actinomycetes > Kitasatosporales > Streptomycetaceae > Streptomyces > Streptomyces sp. NPDC020780. Next base: position 58,540 of record NZ_JBIRTB010000005.1, read on the forward strand.
GCTCAAGGAACGTCACGAGCGCTACGGAACTCCGTACGCCGCCATGGCCGTCAGTGTGCCCGACAAGGACGCCGTCACACAGCTCGCCTACACGCTGGCGTGCAAACCGTTCCTGATTCCCGCGAGCGAGATCGGCCGGGAGGGCCCCCGCGACGTCGACACCGTACACATCGGCACCATGCACCGGTTCAAGGGGCTGGAATTCCAGCGGGTGTTCCTGGCGGGTGTCAGCGAAGGCCTGATTCCCCATCAGCGCATCGAGACCTTCCGGCTGAGCAGTCCCGACCGGTATCGCCAGGAGGAGCAGCGAGCCCGCTCCCTGCTCTTCGTGGCGGCGACCCGGGCACGGGACGAGCTGATCGTCACCTGGCACGGCAGAGCAAGCCGTTACCTGCCCCGGCAGGCCGACCGCGACGCCGGCCGCGCGTCGTCCCTGTGGCGGGAGGACGGTCCACCTTCGGGTTCAAACGCGGCCTGACGCCACATAATCTCAGGTCAGGCCCTCTTGTCCGCAGGTTCCAGAATCGCCACGCACTCCACGTGCGAGGTCATCCGTAACGCTTCGACGATTGCCGCGGACTCGCGGCGAAGTAGCGAGGGAGGTTCGGGCTTCGTTGAGTGGTCACGCACGATCCTCGGTCGTGAGCTGGAGATCGTGCGCAAGGCCCCGGGCCAGCGCGGATTCCAGGTCCGTCCCACGAGATGGGCGGTCGAGCGCACCTTCTCGTGGCTCACCGCCCACCGCCGCCTCGCGCATGACTACGAGACGTGCCCGGCCCGCTCAGAGACCATGACCCGCTGGGCAATGATCGGCATCATGGTCCGCCGAGTCGCCCGTGGCCGACCGGCAACCCGTCGACGAAGCAGTGAGGTCTACGGCGGCGTGGGCCCCAGCGCCCGTCTCCACCCGGCCGCCCGGGTCGCGGCAACTCGGCGTCAGGCAAGTCAAGCGTGGCCCAGGGCCTGCGCGATCACCACGGCCGCGGGGTCGCGATCGTGGGCCAGGACGTGATCCGCCGGAACGTGCTCAGGGAACACGACACCGCGCGGGGGGCCAACATCGCCCTGTTGAGCGTGATCGTCCGCGAAGCCCTGGACGCCGGCTTCCACGTGGTGCTCGAAGGGATCCTGTACGCCGACCGATACGGCCACATGATCACGTCTCTGGTACGGGACCACCGCGGCGTCTCCAGCTGCTACTACCTGGACGTGCCGCTGGAAACGACATTGGTCCGGCACGCGTCGAAGGCGGATGCCGCGTACCTGGAGCACGTCACCGACGACCACCTCACTTCCTGGTACCGCGAGCTGGATCTGCTGCCCGGCGGTCTGGAGGCCGTGATCCCCGCCGACAGCTCGCTGCAGGACACCATCGCGCGCATCCTGGACGAAGCCGACCTGGCTTCCGCCTCCCCCATCCCGCCACCGCACGGCAATCCGTCGCAGGGAGACTCGATGAACCCTCTGGTGTTGATGTCCGATCCGCGGGTTGCCGCGATCCCGGTGCGCGAGTGCGGGGAGCCTCTCGTCGACGTGCGTCACCACAGCTTCCGTATCGATCCCCGCAAGCAAGATCCGCTGGGCGCGTTCGCCCACGTCCGCGAGGGCGTCCTGGCCCGACTGAAGCACGCCCGCTCCCTCCTGCCCGCCGGCACCGACCTGCTGTTCATCGAGGGCTACCGGCCGCTGGCCCTGCAACAGCGCTATTTCACCGAGTACCGGGACGAGCTGGCCGCCGCTCACCCCGGCTGGACAGCCGAGCAACTGCACCAGGCCGCCAGCCGGTACGTGTCGCCGCCCGAGATCGCGCCCCACTCCGCAGGCGCAGCCGTGGACGTCACCCTGGTCGACCAGGACGGCCACGAACTCGACCTCGGCACCCGCGTCAACGCCTCCCCCGAGGAAAGCGACGGGGCCTGCTACACGAACGCCCCCAACCTCAGCGATCACGCGCGCCACCACCGGACGCTGCTGCTCAACGCCATGGAGGACGCCGGTTTTACCAACTACGGAACGGAGTTCTGGCACTTCTCGGTGGCGGACCGGTACGACGCGCTGAAGCGGCAGGAGCCGCACGCCCGTTACGGACCGATCGAACTGCCCTAGCGCCCGACGGCATCGTCTACTTCCTCGCCACCCACACCGATCTGGCAGCACAGGAAAGCGGTCACCGCCCTCTGACCCGGTTGCGCTCCCCGGGCCGTAAGGGTCGGACCGCATTGAACGGAGGCACGTATGCCTGACGACGCTCAGCAGGCGATCCCAGCCGTCCCGAGCCCAACGGCCGGAGACGAACCGCACGAACACCACATGCACCTGCTCGGGCGGTACTACCGCCAAGTGGAAGCGGGGCGCAAGACGATCGAAGTGAGGGTGGCCACCCCGCAGAAGCGCGCCGTCGTCGCCGGCGACACGGTCGTCTTCCACGACCGGGACACCGGACGGGAACTCGACGTCATCGCGCAGCGGATCGCCCCGTACTCCTCCTTCGAGGCCCTGCTCAGCGCGGAGGACACCGCGCGCATCGACCCGGACGCCCCGCCCGGCGAACTGCTCACCAGCCTCCGCACCATCTACCCGCCGGCCAAGGAAGCCCTCGGCGTTCTCGCCCTCGCATTCGACCACCGCCCGGCCCGGCCCGGCCACCCCATGCCGATGACGGCCGAGGCGTACGCGCAGACCGTCCCCCACCACACGGTGTACGGCTGCCTGTATATCCGTGACGAGCACGACAGGCCGATCCAGCTCCGCTCGGTCTACGGCTCGAGACTCTGGCAGTTCCCGGGTGGCAACCTCGATGCCCCGGGCGAGGACCCGCTGCAGACCGCCCGGCGCGAGGCGGTCGAGGAGACGGGCCTCGCACTCGGCCTGGACACACCGAAGCTGCTCCTGACGCACTTCCTTCACGCCGGACCACGCCAGCCGCTGAACAAGGTGGGGCTCATCTTCGACGGAGGCCGACTGAGCGCCCACCAGCTCACCCGGATCCGTCTTGACCTTGCCGAGCACGACATGTGGGCCGTCCACGACCTCGCTACCTGGCAGGAGCTGATGGCGCCGCGCGCCTTCGTCCGCCTCGACGCCATCGAGCGAGCCCGGCGCGGCGAAGGCCCCGCCTACCTGATCACGCACACCTGACCGCTGAACACCCGCCCACTGCGGGGCGCGGCTGCGGTTCGTCAACGGGGCGCGTAATACAGGGAGTTGTGTGCGGTGTCCGGCAGGTAGAGCACATCCTGACCGTCCGAGTCCCGTCGCACCGCGAGCCGGTCCGCGCTCACGCCCGGCGCGGCGGACTGCGCGGTCCAGGCCCCGTCTGCCGACTGGGTCGCGGAGAAGACCCGGTCGGTGCCCGAGGTGGTCACGTAGTAGACCCGCTTGGTGTCCGTCTCGTCCCAGGTGATGCCGAGGGCGGCCGCGGTCTGCCCGCCGGCGTACACGGTCTTGCGGACCCAGCCGCCACCGCTCGGATAGGCGTAGTACACCCGGAAGTGACCACCGCTGTCCGCCGAGCGGTAACGGTAGGCGATCTTCGGGGTGGAGCCGTCGAGGGTGAGCTTGGCGCTCTGCACCGCCGGCCCGGTGTACGTGTTGTCGGCGCTCCACTCCTCGCCCGCGGTGAGGTCCTGGACGACGTCGGAGGTGGCGGGGGTGACCGGGGTGGTGACGGTCGTGTTCGTACTGTCCGCGAAGGAACCGCTCGACGGGTCGTAGGACAGGTAGGAGAGCTGGTGGCGGAACGCGGTCGCCGGTGCCTTCGCCCACTCGTAGAGGAGGTGCACGCGGCCGGAGGCGTCCACCGTGATGTCGTCGGGGTACACGGAGCGGTACAGCGCACTCGCGAAGGTCGCGACGACGCTCCAGCGGGAGGTGGCGTTGTCCCAGCGGTACAGCTTGCCGGGGCGCTGGTCGGAGCCGGTACCGACGCGGGCGGCCAGGTACAGGTCGCCGTTGGGCGCGGTGGTGACGGCCGGGTAGGTGATGCCCACGCCCTGATCGGGCAGTTCGGATGCGTGGTCGGTGACGTCGCCGCCGGGGGCCTCGGTGCGGAAGTAGCGCCAGGAGTTGGCGTGCATGGAGGTGAAGACGTGCAGGCGGCCGCTGCCGTCGCGGGCGATCGACGGCTGGTTGTGGCCGTTGTCGTCGGGGAACTCGGCCTGCTGCCCGTCGTTGTTCAGCAGCGGCAGCCGGCTCCAGACCCCGTCCGGGTCGCGCCGTGCAATGGCGGGCCGGTGCGTCGCGGCCGTCGAGCCCGGCTCGTTGAAGGCGAAGTACGTGTACTGGCCACGGCCCTTGTACGTGGCGACCGGCGTCCACCAGGCGGCCTGGTTCGACGCGTCCATCGCGTACGGAACCTTCTCGATCGCCGCCGCCGCTGCCGTGGTCTGCGCGGTGTCGGCCCCGGCGGCCGGGGCGGGCAGGAGGAGAGCGGCCAAGGCCGCAGCCGAGGCGGTGAACGTGCGTATACGTGCCGTGGGCCGTCGCAAGAGGAGCTCCTTCGCGGGTGCGGGTGCGGGCCTGGGAGTGGCGCGGACGGCACCGGCCCGGGGCGGCCGGCGGCGCGGTCGTCGGCGCGGTCGTCGTGCGGGGTGGGGCAGGGAGCAGGGCCCGGCGAAGCGTGCGGCGCTCGCCGGGCCCGGACCCCGGCGTTCGACCTCAGCGCTTGATGAGCGCGGCGGCCTCCTCGCCGGCCTGCTTCATCGCGTCCTTCGGCTTCGACGTGCCGACGAGGACGGCCTGTACCTGCTTGGCGACGGCCTCCTCGATCTGGGCGTTCTGCGCGAACTGCCAGAACGGGCTGCCGGTCGCCGTCCGGGTGATCTTCCGGGTCCACTCCGTGGTGAAGGTGTCCTTCGCGACCTCGGGAGCGGCCAGACCCGCGGTGGTGGACGGCGGCAGTGCGCGCGCGGCGAAGTACGCGGAGGTGGTGGCCCGGTCGGTGGTGGTGTGCAGTGCGAACTCGGTCGCCGCGTCCTGGCCCTTGCCCTTGACGATCGCGATCACACCGCCCCACAGCAGCGCCTGCGGCGTGTCCCCGGCCTTGAGCACCGGACGCTCCATCGGCTGCATCGCGTCGGCCAGCGTCTTGTCCTTCGACTGGGCGGAGGTCACGCCCTTGCCGATGATCGCGTCGTCGTAGAAGGCGGCCTTGCCCTGCCCGAACAGGGCGCGCGCGTCGAAGCGGTCCACGTCGGCGGCGATCAGCTTCGCGTCGTGCAGCTTCTTGTACCAGGTGACCGCGTCGACCGACGCGTCGTCGCCTATCGTGACCTTCCCGCCGTCGAGCAGCTTGCAGCCGAAGGTCTGCATCCACGGGAAGATGTCCTTGAGCTGCGCGACCTTGGTGGCGGCGGCATATGGCACGACTCCGCCGCCGAGGCCCTTCAGTTCGCGCAGCGCTGCCTCGAACTCCTCGACGGTGGTGGGATGCTTCTTGATCCCGGCCTTCTCCAGGAGGTGGGCGTTTGCGATCACACCGATCGATCCGGTGTTCCACGGCAGCCCGTACTGCGTGCCGTCGTACATGCCGCTCTTCAGCGCCACGTCCGTGTAGCCGCCCTTGCCGGCCACCGATCCGAGGTCGACCAGCTTGCCCATCTGCGCCATCGCTGCGAGCCACGCGATGTCGAGGTGCACGGCGCCCGTGGTCTCCCCGCCGCCCAGCTTGAGGGTGAGCTGGCTCAGGTACTCGTTGTACGGGTACGAGACCGCGCGGATCGTCGACTTCTCGGCCTTCTCCCAGGCCGCGATGATCTTCTCGATCGAGGGTTTGGCGGCCTCCTCGTTGAGCGACCAGGAGGTGAAGTCGAAGTTCTTGGACTTCGGGTCACCGCCGTTGGAGGGGGAGCCGGCGCCGGACGGCGCACAGGCGCCGAGCACACCGGTGGCCGCTGCACCGAGGGCGCCGATGCCGAACATGCGCAGCGCGCCGCGCCGGCTGATGCCAGAGGTGGTCATGTTCTCTCCATGGGAAGTGTGCGGGAGGGGAGGTACGTGAGGGCGGGGGCCGGACCCGTGGGTTCAGCTCTTGACCGAGCCGGCGGTCATGCCGCCGACGAGGTAGCGCTGCAGGAACATGAAGGCGACGATCACAGGGACCGACACCACGAGCGAGGCGGCCATCAGCTGGGGCCAGGCGGTCTGGAATTCGCCGATGTAGGTGGAGACGAGTCCGGGGGGCAGGGTCTGCTTCTCCTTGTCGGCCAGGGTCAGCGCGAAGATGAAGTCGTTCCAGCCGCGTACGAAGGCGAAGAGTCCGGCGGCGATCATCCCCGGCGCGGCCAGCGGCGCCACGATGGAGTGCAGCGTCCGCCACCGGGAGGCGCCGTCGATGGACGCCGCTTCCAGCAGGGCGTCCGGAATGGTGTCGAAGATGCCCTTCAGCATCCAGACGCAGAGCGGCATGGTGAAGGTGGTGAAGGAGAGCACCAGGGCGGTGTACGTGTTGAGCATGCCGAAGCTGGAGAAGACGGTGTACAGCGTCACCAGCAGAAGGGCCTGGGGGAACATCTGGGAAGCCAGCACCAGGTGCATCAGCGACCGGCGGCCCCGGTAGCGGAACTTGGAGAACGAGTAGCCCATGTACGTGGCGACGATCACGCTCAGCACGGCGGTGATCGAGGCCACGACGAGCGAGTTGATCATGTACGTGATCAGCTGGTCGTTCTCGGCCAGCGCCGTGAAGTTGCTGAGGGTGAGATCGGTGGGTACCAGTTTCGGCGGGAACCGGAAGGTCGACTCGGGGGTACTCAGCGCGGTGGCGAGCAGCCAGTAGACCGGCAGCAGGCCGAAGGCGCCGATGACGACGACCGCACTCCAGGCGGCGATCCGCGAGCGCAGCAGGTCCTTGCGCACCCGGCGCCGGGTGCTGCGCCCGGCCCGCGTGGCGGACGGCTGCGGCCGGCCGACGGCGGACACGGGGGTGGGGGTGGTGGAGGTCATCAGGCGTCGCCCTTCCGCTCGGTGATCCTGAGGTAGACGGCGACGAGGAGGAGCAGGAGCAGCATCCACAGTCCGCCCAGTGCGGTGGCCCGGCCGATGTCGAAGCCCTTGAAGGCGGTCTGGTACACGGCGGTCGCGAACGTCTCGGTGGTGCCGGCGGGCCCGCCGCCGGTGAGGACGTAGATGGTGTCGAAGTGCTGGAAGTTCCAGATGAACTCCAGCAGCAGCACGATCGAGGCGACACCGCGGACCTGCGGCCAGGTGACGGCGAAGAAGCGCCGGATCGATCCTGCCCCGTCCATCGAGGCCGCCTCGTGCAGCTCCTTGGGCACGGTCTGCAGACCGGCCAGGAGCATCACCATCATCCACGGGAAGCTGGCCCAGGTCTTGGTGACGATCACGGCGAGCATCGCGGTGCCGGGCCGGCCGAGCCAGGCCACGGACTCGTCGAGGATCCCGGCCTCCATGAGGACGCCGTTGAGCACCCCGTAGTTCGCGTTGAAGATCCACATCCAGAGGAAGGAGACCACCACGCCCGGGATCACCCACGGGAACAGGAACAGGCCGCGCAGGAAGCCGCTGCCCTTGAGTCCGGTGTTCAGCGCGAGCGCGAGCGCGAACCCGGCCACGAAGGGGACGAGCGTCGCGCCGACGGTGAAGACCAGCGTCTGCTCGAGGATGGCGAGGAAGTCGCCGTCCAGCCAGTAGGTGAAGTTGTCCAGGCCGACGAACTCCCGGCCCGGAAGCCGCAGGTCCTGCCTGAAGAAGCCGGTGAACAGGGCCGACAGCAGCGGGTAGAAGATGATCGCCGCGAACAGGGCGAGGCCCGGTGCGGTCAGCAGCAGGGCGAACGCACCGTTGGAGAGCCGCCCCCCGCTCCGCTCGCGGGGTGGGGGCGCCTTCTGGGGAGGTGCGGCCGTACTCATGGGTCTGTCCTCTCACGTGGTGGCGGGAGCGCCGCAGCCCTGCGCGAACGTCGTCCCTGCTGCGATGAATACAAGTTGCAGCATGCGGGATCGTTCTCCATATCCCGCGACGGCGTCAACCCTTTTCGTCAGTGAATCGCCGATTCTGTGCAGGACCGGGAGCGCAGCCCACCTGCTTCGAACCCGCACTTCGGCTCACGACGGCCAGGTCGGAGGCCGCAACCGGAACTTACAGCGGAACCCATAGGTTGAACAATGGTTGCACAATATGGATGTGATGTACGTTCAAGGCCGCCCCGCTGCGGCGGGGAGTATCCGAGCTTCACAACAAGGAGGCCGTACCGTGCGGGAAGAAGAGGTCCATTACGACATCGCCGTGATCGGCGGCGGATTGGCGGGGACCTGCGCGGCCATCGCTGCGGCCCGGCTCGGCCGACGCGTCGCCCTGGTCAACAACCGGCCCGTCCTGGGCGGCAACGCCAGCAGCGAGATCCGTGTCTGGGTCTGCGGCGCCACCGCACACGGCGTGCACCGCTGGGCCCGCGAGACCGGGATCATGGGCGAGTTGTACACCGAGAACCAGTACCGCAACCCCGAGGGCAATCCCTACTACTGGGACCAGGTCGTCCTCGACGCCGTCCGCGCCGAACCGAACATCGACCTCTACCTCAACACCGACGTACGCGAGGTCGACGCGAGCGGCCCCGCCGACAGCCGCGAGGTGCACTCCTGCACCGGCTGGATGATGGGCTCGGAGCGCCGCATCACCTTCCGCGCGCGCCAGTTCCTCGACTGCACCGGAGACGGCCTGGTCGGCCACCTCGCCGGCGCCCACTACCGCATCGGCCGTGAGGCGCGGTCCGAGTTCGACGAGCCCTGGGCGCCGTCCGAGGCGGACCGGGCGCTGCTCGGCTCGACCATCCTCTTCCACACCAGGGACACGGGCCGGCCGGTGAAGTTCGTACCGCCCGCCTACGCCAAAGACCTGTCGACCACCCCCATCCTGCGCAACCGCATCCTGCGCACCGGCGACAACGGCTGCGACTACTGGTGGATCGAATGGGGCGGCGAACTCGACACCGTCCACGACAACGAGCGCATCCGCGACGAACTCCAGTCCGTGATCATGGGTATCTGGGACCACATCAAGAACTCCGGCCAGTTCCCGGACGCGGCGAACCTCACCATGGAATGGGTCGGCAGTCTCCCCGGCAAGCGCGAGTACCGCCGCTTCCTCGGCGATCACGTCCTCACCCAGCAGGACATCCTCCAGCAGCGACAGTTCGAGGACCGGATCGCCTTCGGCGGCTGGTCCGTCGACCTCCACCCGGTACAGGGCATGTACGCCGAGGAGCCCGGCGCGCGCCAGCGGTACGCGGACGGCGTCTTCCACATCCCCCTGCGCTCCCTCTACTCGGCGAACGTCACGAACCTGCACTTCGCCGGGCGCAACATCTCCGCCACCCACATCGCTTTCGGGGCCACCCGCGTCATGGCCACCTGCGCGACACTCGGCGAGGCCGCGGGTACCGCCGCGGCGCTGTGCGTCGCCGAGAACCTCACGCCTCGGGAACTCGCCACCGAACGGGCGGACCTGGTGCGCCGCACCCTGCTGCGCCAGGACGCATCGGTGATCGGCCTCGCCGACGAGGACCCCGGCAACCTGGCGCGCACGGCCCGCGTCACCGCCTCGTCCTGCCTGGACCGTCTGGCCGCCGAGCCGACGCGGGACGCGCCCGGCACCCCGTACCCCCTCACCCGCGACCTCGCCCTCCTGCTGCCGGTCGACCCCGCACTCGACACGGTCGACCTGCTCGTCCACGGCGCCCCGGACGACCGGTCCCGCGAACTCACCGTGGAACTGTGGAGCACGGGCAAACCCGAGAACGCGGTCCCCGCCGGCCACCTCCTCACGACCACCGTCACCGTGCCGCCGGGCGGCCCCCACTGGGTCACGGCCCGCCTCGACCACCACCCCGACACTCCCCGGAACGCGATCCTCGTCGTCCGGGCCTGCGCCGGCACGGCCCTGGTCCTTCTCCCCGAACGCACCGACGGTGTCCTCGCCCTGCGCAGGAAGGTCGAGGGGGACGCGGGCGTCGACCACGACATCCCGGAGGAGGACGGCCAACCCGTCCTGGAATGGCAGGCCCGCGGCCTCCGCCGGCAGACCTTCGCCTTCCGGGCGACCCCCGCCACCAGGGCGTTCCACCCCGAACGGGCGGTAGGCGGATACCAACGTCCTTACGGCGGCCCCCACATGTGGTCCTCCACGCGGGAGGACGACGCCCCCTGGCTCCGCCTCGGCTGGGACGACGAGCAGGAACTCACCGAGATTCGCCTGGTCTTCGACGATGACGTCGACGAGTACCTCAACAACCTGCACCGCCACCGCACCCCGTACGCGGTCATGCCGGAACTCGTACGCGACTACCGCGTCCAGCGGTGCGACGCCGTCGGTACCTGGCACACGCTGCTGACGGTGACGGACAACCGGCGCCGCCACCGCGTACACGCGGTGCAGGCCCCGGACGGCGGCCCTGTACGCACCGGTGCGCTGCGGCTCGTGGTCGACGCGACGCACGGGGCGCGGCAGGCGCACGTGATCGCCTTCAAGGCGTACGGCGCGTAGCCGTACGGCGAAGGGGTCCGGTGGAGAGCTTCCACCGGACCCCTTCGCACGTGTACGTCAGAGCGCGCCGAGTGCCTGACTGATGGCGTCGGCGGCCTCGATGACCTCGCGTACGAGGGCGAGGCGCTGCCCCTCGGTGTCGGAGCGGTCCCCGAGCACCGAGGTCGGGCCCCAGAGGGAGATGGCCGCGACGATCTCCCCCGAGGCGTCGCGGACCGGTGCGGCAAGAGACGCACGGCCCAGGGCGCGTTCCTCGGCCTCGACGGCGTAACCGGTGCGCCGGACGGTGTCGATCTCGGCGTCGAGGAGGTCGTGACTGGTGGTCGTGTACTCCGTGTGCGCGTCGAGGGGATCTCCCAGCAGCTTGCGCCGCTCTTCGGGAGTGAGACCGGTGAGCAGGCACTTGCCGATGCTCGTGGCGTGCAGCGGGGCGGTGTGTCCGGCCTGCGTGTAGGACTTGGGGGCGCGCGTGCCCTCGAAATTGCACAGGAACATCAGCTCGCCACCGCGGCGTACGGCCACGTTGGCCCCGAGCCCGGTGCGGGTGGCGAGGCCCTGGAGCACCATGCGGGCGGCCCGGTGCACGGGGTGGCGGTTGGTGGCGGTGGCGGCCAGGGGGAGAAGCCCCAGGCTGAGGCGGTAGAGGTTGCTGACCGGATCGCGTTCGACCATGTCGAGGCGTTCCAGGGTGGACAGCAGGCGGGAGGTGGTCGAGGAGCCCAGTCCGGTGAGCTCGGCGACGTCGGAGACACGGAGTTCGGCCCGGCCGGAGTCGAGTGCGCGCAGCACCGACACCGCTCGTTCGACGCTCTGGTTCGTCCCTGCGTCAGTCGCCCGCGTAACCATGACCCTCCTCGTTCTGCACATCCCTTGCACATTCTGCATCAGCATATCGCGCCTGATGGGCGCCCGTACCTGAAAAGCAGCGACCGCGGCAGTTCCGCGACGTCCTGCGGGCCGGACGTCGGTGGCGTCGCGGAACCACCAGGTCACCGGGCGGCAACCGGTGAGGACCTCGGCCTGGCGGAGCCGGTCGTACGGCGGACGGTCAGGCGGTGGGCGGTCAGGCGGTGGGCGGTCAGGCGGTGGGCGGTCAGGCGGTGGGGCGCGGCGCCTCGGGGTCCGGCCCCGACAGGAAGCGTCGCTGGGCCTCTTCCAGGGCCGCCGTCTCGGCCCGCTCGCCCGGGTGGTCGAAGTGCCCTGCCCGCAGGACCACGAGTTCGCGCGGCCCGGACAGTGCGTTGTACACCGCGAACTGCCCGGGCGGGGGCACATGCGGATCGAACAGGGCGGCGCCCACGTGGACGGGGATCTCGATGTGCCGGGCCGCCGTCGCGGCGTCGAAGTACGCGAGGACATCCAGCACCGAGGGGTCCTCGGCGAGCCTCGTACGCACCGACTCACCGCTGCCCGTGCACGGAAGTGTCGCCCGGAGCGGATGGTTCCCGAAGGTCGGCACCGTCAGGCCGGCCGCACGGAAACGGTCGTCCCAGGGGAGCGCCAGCGCCCCGATGCCGCCGCCGAAACTCGTGCCCAGGTACGTCAGCCGTCCGGCGGCCTCCGGCACCAACTGCCGCAGTGCCGTGGCCGCGCACCAGACGTCCGCCACACACCCGCCGATGAGGTAGGACTCCCGGGCGCCGATGCCGTGCAGGACGTGCCCCGCCGACGTCGAGGGCACGCCGGGCAGCAGGCTCCGCGTTCCGAGACCGCGCAGACAGGGCCAGATGGTCGCGGTCTCCGGCGGGAACTGCCGGGGGTCCGGGGCCTCCCGGCCTCCGTATCCGTGCGTCGCCACACAGCCCTGGGTGACCCGGCCGTCGGCAGGGACGGTCAGCCACCCGCCGATACGGACGCCGTCGGCGGACGTGTACGTGACGTCGGCGACCCGCATGCCGTCCACCGTGGCCCACGGCCCCTCGATCCGGGGGGCCGTGTCGATGCGCAGCGCATTCGCATGGCGCTCTCGCCAGAAGTCGGCGAAGTCGCCCGGGCCCTGCGGCGCCTTCACCGCGAGGAGGCGCCGCAGGTCGTAGCCGTGGGTGGGATCGAAGGGAAAATCGTGGGGCGGCGCGCTGAGTTGGCCGGTGTCCGTCGTGAGCGGATGGGTGGACAAGATCTCTCCTTGTTCGGTGTGCGAAGTGACCAGCACGTGTGCCGGAAGGGTCCTCGGCGCGACACACCCTGTCCTGTCGGCGCCGAACCCCCGCACCGGTCCTGACCCGCCGACTCGGCGGTCACGTCCCGCCGGGCGGTGTGGTCACGGGCAGCTGCTTCGATGCGATCGGCGGTGGCCGGTCCAGGGCGGCGGTGCGGAGGAGGCCGGGACGACGCGGGTCCGTCGCTCGATCTCCCTGTTCACGCCGGACGGGCGCGGCCGTCGGCCCGCCGTGCGGCGAATCCGTCGCCGCCCCTCAGCCCGAGGAGCTCGCGGCGCCCGCCGGCGGACTCCCCGTCGCGATCATCGCCGCCCGCGCGACCATACGGTGATCGGCCCGCACCGTGCAATAAGGAGGCGCCGCGGCTGGGTCACGTGGTCTTCGAGGTCGCGTCGAGGCCGGCGCGCGCGGGGCCTCCGCCTGGCCGGCATCCGCAGCCTCGCCTGCGGACTCCGACGGGCGGCCTGGATCCGAACCGGCCCCTCGCGCTCCTGCGCCTCACATGGTCAGAGCGGACGACATCGAACCACGCCGGAGCATGGGCGTGCAGCCGGGGTCCGTCGGTGGGGGAAGGGAACTGGCGTGCTTCGTCGGCGGTGGGGGGCTGACTGTGATGGTGTCGACGGGCGGTGTGGTGGCTGCCGCTCATGGGTCGTCCGTGCGCAGCGGGTGGGTCGTGAGAGGCGGCAGCCTCAGTATGCCATTGGGGTGATATGCGCGTTCGTGAGTCGTTAGGGACGGTATGACGGTGTTGGCTTGAAGCGACCGAGTGGGCAGTGGAGACGTGACGGGGCTACAGCGGTGGTCGTGTCGATCGTCCACCGGTCCGGTCAGGAGAAGGAACTGTGACAACAGATGAGCAGAGACCCGGTACGGGGAGGGCCGACCGGTCGGAAGGCTTCGGCGAGCGGCTCCTGGGTCTGTTGCTGGACCGGGCGCACGAGATGCCACCGCAGTTGATCGCACCGTTGATCGCGGAGGAAGTGGCGCGGATCGGTGGCCGCGAGGTGTCCATCCTTCTGCAGGACTACGCCGGGGAGCTCCTCGTGCCGTTGCCGGGCCGCAGGTTGTTCGCCAGCGAACCGGAGGAGATCGGTGACTCCCCGGCCAGTAGGGCCTTGCTGAGCGGGAGCACTGTGGAGGTCGAGCGGGCGGACGGTGTGCGTATGTATCTGCCGCTGCTGGACGGCAGCGACGAGGTCGGGGTGATGGCTCTTTCGTTGGACGACGTCGACGACGACGACAGGCGCCTGCTGCGAAGACTCGCGGGGTTGGTGGCCGACATGCTGGTCACCAAGAACGCTTATACCGATCGGTTCTTCCAGGCCCGTCGGCGCGAGCCGATGAGTGTGGCCGCGGAGATGCAGTGGTCCCTGCTGCCACCTCTGACCATGTCCGTGCCTCACGTGGCGGTGAGCGGAGCCGTGGAGCCGGCGTATGCCATCGCCGGCGACAGCTTCGACTACGCCCTCAACGACGACGTCCTGCACGCGGCGGTGATCGACGCGATGGGCCACGGCCTGGACGCCGCCACCATGGCCACCGTGGCCATCGGCGCCTACCGCCACGCCCGACGCGCAGGAATCGGTCTGGTCGAGATGTACACGTACATGGACGAGGCCATCGCCACACAGTTCGGGGCCGATCACTTCGTCACCGCCCAGATGATGACCCTCGACGTCACTACCGGCCTGTTGCAATGGGTCAACGCGGGACACCCCCCGCCCTTGCTGATCAGGAAGCACGGGCCCGAAAAGCTCGAGGGCCCCACCACGCTGCCGGTCGGCCTCGGTGGCGACCGGCCTGCGGTCAGCGCGTTCAGGCTTTCGCGGGGAGACAGGGTGCTGTGCTACACCGACGGCGTGATCGAGGAGCGCGATGCGGAGGGTGAGCCGTTCGGCGAGGAACGGCTCATCCAGTGTGTGCGCCGTATGGCGGACGGCGGGATGCGGTCAGCGGCACTCCGGCTCTCCAGCATGCTGAAACACGAACGTGGCGGGCTGACCAGCGATGACGCGACCGTCTTCCTCATCGAGTGGCGGGGTGGCTCCGCCGACCACCTCGCCATGCTGGAGTGAGGCCGGCGAGGGAGCACGGCTACCGCCCTTCGCGTGGCTGGTGACAGCCGACCGACTGCGTCGCCGGGACAGTGGCGGGCCAGGTGGGAGCGAGCCCCTGCTGAGGCCCGCTCCGCCGTGAGCCCCTCGGGTCGCGTGTGACCTCGAAGTGCGGGCGCCGTGGCCGTGTGAAAAATGGAACGGGGGACGGAACGAGAGGTACCGGCCACTGCTGGTGTCCTGCCGGCAACCACTCACGGTGTACGGCGAACCTCTCGACCCTGCCACGTCGTGGTGGGCTGCCGCAGATCCGAGAAAGGTGCGCCATGCCGATCATCACCACCCGTGACGGTGTAGAGATCTTCTACAAGGACTGGGGCCAGGGGCGTCCCGTGATCTTCATCCACGGCTGGCCGCTCAACGGCGACGCCTGGCAGGACCAGCTCAAGGCCGTCGCCGACGCGGGCTACCGGGGCATCGCCCATGACCGCCGCGGTCACGGGCGCTCCACTCCGGTGTACGAGGGGTACGACTTCGACACCTTCGCCGACGACCTGAACGATCTGATCACGCAGCTCGACCTGCGCGAGGTGACTCTGGTGGCCCACTCCATGGGCGGCGGTGAGCTGGCCCGCTACATCGGCCGCCACGGCACCGACCGTGTCAGGTCCGCCGTCCTCCTCTCCGCGATCCCACCGCTCATGCTGCAGACCGCGGACAACCCCGAGGGTGTTCCGCAGAGCGTCTTCGACGACATCAAGCGCGGCATCCTGGCCGAGCGCTCGCAGTTCTGGAAGGACACCGCTGTCGGCTTCTTCGGCGCGAACCGGGACGGCAACAAGGTCACCCAGGGCAACAAGGACGCCTTCTGGTACATGGCCATGGCCCAGACCATCGAGGGCGGCGTGGACTGTGTCGACGCTTTCGCCGCGACGGACTTCCACGAGGACCTGAAGAAGTTCGACGTACCGACCCTGGTGGTCCACGGCGACGACGACCAAGTGGTCCCCATCGACGCCACCGGCCGTAAGTCCGCCGAGATCATCCCCGATG
The DNA here is from genome assembly GCF_044334475.1 of Streptomyces sp. NPDC020780. Classification (NCBI taxonomy): domain Bacteria; kingdom Bacillati; phylum Actinomycetota; class Actinomycetes; order Kitasatosporales; family Streptomycetaceae; genus Streptomyces; species Streptomyces sp. NPDC020780. The sequence continues at coordinate 74,309 of NZ_JBIRTB010000005.1, forward strand.
CCACGCTCAAGGTCTACGAGGGCGGATCCCACGGCATCGCCCTCGTGCCGGGCCACAAGGAGAAGTTCAACCGGGACCTCCTCGACTTCCTCAAGGGCTGACCTCGGCAGCGGCAGCGTGCTGCGGCCGGACCCGGTGCGGGCATCGGATCCGGCCGGCCTCGCGGGGATGACCCGTAGTCGGGCTCCCCGTTGCCGCCCGGCAGACGCACGCGGCAGGTACGGCCCGGTCTCCTACGCGGCTCCGGCGTGCGGCGGAACCCCAGCCGGCTTACGGCTGGGGTTCCTCGGTGCGGTGGGTATCAGACACCCCGGGTGCGGCCCACCCGTCCACACGCCGGCCGCCCGCACCGGATCGCGATCACCACGAGCACGGTCAGCGTTGCAGGGTCAGGACACCGGGCCGCCACGGCAGCTGGTCGTAGGGCCCGCCTGCGGTCGGGGACTTGCCCTGGTAGAGGAACTGCAGGTTGCAGGGGTCGATCGTCATGGTCTGGTCGGGGTTGTTGCGGACCAGGTCACCGTGGCTGATGTCATTGGTCCAAGTGGCACCGCTGTTGGCCTTGCCCGCGAAGGGGTTGCTCTCGGTGGCGGCCTGCGGGGTCCAGGAGCCGCTCAGGCTGGAGGCCGTGAAGGAGCGGAAGTAGCGCCCGTTCGCTCCCATCGCCTCGACGATCATGAGGTACTGGCTCTGCCCCTGGACCTTGTAGACCTGTACGCCTTCGAACAGGTTGGCCTGCGTGTCGCTCATGACCGTCGTGTACGAGGAGCCGAAGTTGCCCGGGAAGTTCCCGATCGGCATGCTCGCCCGGTAGATCTTGCCGTTGTCCCCGGCGAAGAACAGGTACATGTTCTGGCCGTCGGCGATGAGGGTCTGGTCGATCGGACCGGTACCGGAGCCGGAGATGCTCCCGGTGAACAGCGGCTGCGGAGAGGACCAGCCGTTGGGGTTGGTGGGGTCGCTCGACGTGCGGTAGACGAAGGGCGAAGCACCCCACTGGTACGCCAGCACCCAGATGTTCTTGGGCGCGAAGTAGAACAGGGTGGGCGCCACCGCGGCCTGGTTCATCCCGGTCTGACTGGTCGTGGCCATGTCCGACCAGTTCGTGAAGGGGCCGAACGTCATGGAGCCGTAGGACGACCCCGACACGTTCGACGCGTAGACCAGGTGCTTGCCGTTGTACGTCACGGTGGTGAAGTCCTTGAGCGCGGCCCACCCGTTGGCCGGCTGTGCCAGGACACCGGTCGACGTCCACCGGTACGCCGACGGGAGAGAGCACGTGCCGTCGGGCGGGGTCGACGTGCCGGACAGGCCGGTCCACTTCTGGTTGCTGCCTCCGTTGCACGTCCAGAGCTGCACCGCCGTGCCGTTGGCCGTACCGGCGCCCGTGACCTCCAGGCACAGCCCGGACTCCACACCGACGACCGTGCCGTCGGTGTTCACCCGCCACTGCTGGTTCGCACCGCCGGAACAGGTCCAGATCTGCACGCGGGTACCGGCCGTGGTGGCGTGGCCCGGAACATCCAGGCACGTGTTGCCGTACACGGTGAGCTGATTGCCGTCCGTCAGGGTCCACTGCTGGTTGGTACCGCCCCAGCAGTCGTAGATCTGCAGGTACGTGCCGTCGGCCTGGCCCGCGTTCGGGACATCGAGGCACCGGCCCGAACCGACACCGCGTAAGGCCCCGCTGGTGGCCGCCTGGGCCGGACCTGCGACGAGCATCGCGGCCAGGGCGACCAGGGCCGCGACCACGGCGGCCGGCGCCACGAACGACCGCCTGCGGCCCGAACGCCCTCGGCGCTCGGGGCCGGCGTACCGTCGCACCGCCGGGTTCGTCTCCGCCCCCGCGACGGCACGGGTCCGCCCGTGGGCCGGAGCGGTTGCCGTGCGGGAGCTTCCCGTAGGCGGAGGGACCGCACCGGCAGCGAGGCCGGTGGCGGCCACACACGCACGAGGACGAGACAGAAAATGACGAGGCCATGACATAAACATCTGCGGCATGCTCCTTGCGGCTCGGCCGAAACGATGGGCGTGACCCGGAATTTCCCCGGTGTGCGAGTGGAGCGACTCGACGTGTTCGTGATATCGAACAAAGGTCGGAGTGTCGAGCAAGCTAAAGAATAGGGAATCGGCGAGCGGCGTCAACGCCTCTCGCACAATTCGCCGCGAGGGCCGAAACATTCGCACTGCTGCAGGACCCCGACGGCGCAGGTTCACAAGCGGGCTCGTGCACGCGTGAGAGCGCCCTCACATGCGCATGCGCATGCGGAGACCGTACGGGCTCACTGCACACCGTCGATGGACTCACCGGCAAGCACGCGGTATCGGGACGTTCTGCCGTAACGCGCCGCCAACCGCTCACCTGCCGCTGCGACCCACGCCTGCAGGGGTGCATGAGGACACAGGGGAGATGGCTTCCGCCGGGCGCTCGGGAGGTGGAAGCGCCGGGGCGCCACGGCTGTCGCAGCTGACCCGCGCCGTCACCCGCAGGGAAGGCGAGCCAGGGTTGGCGGCCGGGCCGGAGCACGGGGCTCCTCCGCACCGGGCGTCAGGGGGCAGCGATCCGGAACAGGGGTACGCGCCTGGGACTCAGGAGGACTGCCGCCGCACCAGCACGGTGGGCGTGATGACGGAATCGGCCCCCGTCTGCCCGGGGTGGTCGAGGATGCGCATCAGCAGTCTGACCATCAGGCGGCCCTGCCCCTCGATATCCTGGCGCACAGTGGTGAGGGCCGGGGTCGCGCCGGAGGCGACATCCTCCATGTCGTCGAACCCGACGACCGAGACGTCCTCGGGCACCCGCAGGCCCCGCTCCCGGAGAGTGCGCAGCGCACCCCGGGCCATCAGGTCGTTCGCGGCGAACACGGCGTCCAGTCCCGGACACCGGTCGAGCAGCGCCCGCATGGCTCGGACCCCACTCTCCTCGGTGAAGTCGCCGCTCTGCACCAGTTCGGGGTCGGCGTCGACGAGGACGTCGTGGTAGCCGGCCGCACGGTCGACCGCGGAGGTCTGGTCGGGCGGCCCGGCGATGTGCGCGATTCTCCGGCGGTCCGCGGACACGAGGTGCGATACGGCCGCACGCGCACCTCCCCTGTTGTCGCAGTCCACGTACGGGACGCCCGGGAAGGAGCTTGCGGCGGGGCGGCCACCGAACACGGACGGCACTCTGCTGTGGGCTATCAGCTGGGCGAGCCGGTCGTCGCTGTGCAGGGAGAACGCGAGAGCGCCGTCCACGTGCCCGCCGGAGAGGTACCGGGCGATCCGGTCGTGGTCGGAGTCCCCCTCCACCCACAACAGCACGAGCTGAAGATCGTTCGCCGTCAGCTCCCGACTGATCCCTCTCACCTGCTGCTCGAAGAAGGGATCGGAGAACACCCGGAACTCGGGCTCCGCGATGATCACGGCGACGGCACCGGTACGTTGGGTGACCAGCGAACGTGCCGCCTGGTTGGGGACGTAGCCGAGCTCGTCGACGGCCTTGCGCACCTTGTCGATGAGCGGCTGGCGCACTCCGGACCCGCCGTTGACCACACGGGACACCGTCGCCCGTGAGACGCCCGCGCGAGCCGCCACCTCTTCCAGGGTGGGGCGAGGTGTCATCGTCTGCTCGGGCAAGAGGCTCTCCTGTTCTGCGTACGGAAGCCGGGCGGGCTGCCGTTGCAGCATAGTCCTGCGGCCGGACTCGTGAGAGCGCTCCCAGCCACGGGCCGACCCGTACTCCTCCGGCGACCTCGTCATGCGTCGCGGCGGCAGGCGAGGACGAGGCGCGCACGCCGGTTCGCGGCACGCCACAGCGCCTTCGCGCACGTCAGACGCACGGATTCACTCGACCGCCCGGGACCCGGGCGCGCCCTTCAACCCCTGGAAGACACAGGCGCCGGGGAGGCGGTTCCGGCTCAAAGTATTGACCGGACCCAGGTACAGCCCTACGTTGTCGGCGAATTGAGAGCGCTCTCAAAGGGGAAGTGCATGAGATCTCACAGATATCTGTCGTTGCTGACGACGGCCGCTCTGGCCGCCGGGGCCCTGGGCACCGTCAGCACCGGTGTCGCCTCCGCCGCCACCATCGAGGTCGGCAAGGGCAGTTACAGCGACGTGCGCCCCGCCGGCCGCCAGGGGCCGTCGGACAACGGTGGCCAGGCGGTCAAGCCGAAGGTCACGCCCGCGATGGCGGACACGCCCGTCCCGACGAACGACTGGTGGTCCTCGCTGGCCTTCCAGCGCTTCTCCGCCAACCCGTGGTCGGAGAACATGTACGGCCACCCGCTCACCTACAAGGCGGTCTCCGGCGGTCTGGAGGTCGGCTACCCGACCACGCACCAGATCGTGGGCGGCGGCCGTCAGTACGAGTTCCCGCACAAGGCCGATCTGACGGTGGGACTCGCGGGTCTCAACTCCCCCGACGCCAAGGCGGACGGCTGGAGCGACTGGACCGTCAGCCCGGCCTGGAACGACGGTGCGCGCAGCCTGCGGACGACCATCGGACACGGTCTGCCGTACGTGTACGCGGAAGGCACCGGCGGGGCGGCGCAGATCAGCGCCGCGGCCCCGCCGACCGTCTTCGCCGACCAGGGCAACGTCCTCGGTGTCACCATCTCGGGTCACGACTACGCGCTGTTCGCCCCGAGCAGCAGCGACTGGACCGTCTCCGGCAACGAGATCCGGGCGGATCTGGGCGCTGACCACTACTTCTCCCTGGCGGTGCTTCCCAGCAAGGCGGCGCTGGCCGACTTCGAGAAGTACGCCTTCAGCTTCGTCACCGGTTCGACGGTGGACTGGGAGTACAAGGAGGGGGACGGCGAGGTCACGGCCACCTACTCGCTGACCACCGAGGCGAAGGAGGGGACCGAGACGGGCACCTTCCAGGCGCTCTATCGCCACCAGTGGCTGCACACCACCGATCCGCTGACCGCCTACCGCTACGTCTCCTCACGCGGCGAGATGAAGGTCCGCGAGGGCACGTCCTTCACGACCACGCAGAAGGTGAACGGCGTCCTGCCCGGCCTGCCGAGCGCCGCGGGCGTCGACCGGGCGAAGCTCAAGGGCTACATCAACGACGTGCTGACCCAGGGCGACCCCTTCAGCGGCGCGATCGACACCTACTGGACGGGCAAGGCCCTGGGCAAGCTCGCCCAGCTCGTCCCGCTCGCGGACCAGATCGGCGACACCGCCGACCGGGACAAGCTGCTGAGCCTGCTCAAGGGCCGTCTGGAGGAGTGGTTCACCGTCGGTGGTGCTTCCGAGTTCTCCTACGACAAGGACTGGCGCACCCTCATCGGGTACCCGGCCTCGTACGGAAGTGACCAGGAGCTCAACGACCACCACTTCCACTACTCGTACTACGTGATGGCCGCGGCCGTCGTGGCGCAGTACGACCCTCAGTGGGCCGCCGACTCCGAGTGGGGCGGCATGCTCAAGGAACTCGTCAAGGATGCCGCGAACCCGGCCAGGAACGACCCCAAGTACCCGTTCCTGCGCGGCTTCGACGTCTACGCCGGCCACAGCTGGGCCGCGGGCCACGAGGCGTTCGCCGCGGGCAACAACCAGGAGTCCTCCTCCGAGTCGATCAACCTCAGCGCCGGACTGATCCTGTGGGGCTCGGCGACGGGGAACAAGGCGCTGCGTGACCAGGGCGTCTACATGATGACGACCGAGTCGGAGGCGATCGCGCAGTACTGGTTCGACGCCGACCAGCAGGTCTACCCGGAGGACTTCACCCACGACGTCGTCGGCATGGTCTGGAGCAGCGGCGGAGCGTACTCGACCTGGTGGACCGCCAACCCCGAGGAGATCCACGGGATCAACTTCCTTCCGATGACCGGTGGTTCCCTGCACCTGGCCCGCGAGAAGGAGATGCTCCGCCGCAGCGTCACGGAGATGGAGAAGGAGAACGGAGGTCCGGCGGTCGAGTGGAAGGACGTCTTCTGGCAGGTGCAGGCCCTCTACGACCCTGCCAAGGCCATGAGCTACTGGAACCAGTGGAACGGCGGTTACGTTCCCGAGGCCGGCGAGACCAAGGCCCACACCTATCACTGGGTCGCCACGATGAACGCCATCGGATCGCCGGACATGACGGTCACGGCCAACTCCCCGACCGCCGTGGCCTTCGACAAGAACGGCACCACGACCTACTCCGCGCACAACTACACCACCGAGGCGTGCTCGGTGCTCTTCTCCGACGGCGGCGTGCTGAACGTCCCGGCGCGGTCGACCGCCTCCGGCGCGGGCACCGACACGGAGCTCGGCACCCCGTGCGGCGCCCCCGGGGACGACAAGCCCGGTGCGCCCGGCACCCCCGTCGCGAGCGATGTCACCGACAACTCCGTGACACTCACCTGGAAGGCGGCGACCGACGACAAGGGCATCAAGGACTACGACGTCTTCCGCGGCACCACCAAGGTCGCCACGACCCCCGGAACCACCTACACCGACACCGGACTGACCCCGGGCACCCAGTACACCTACAGCGTCAAGGCCCGCGACACCTCCAACCAGGTCGGCCCGGCCAGTGGCACCGTGACCGTCACCACCACCGGTACCCCTCCCCCGCGCGACGAGGCGCCCGGTGCGCCCGGCACCCCGGTAGCGAGTGATCTCACCAGCAGCTCCGTGACACTCACCTGGAAGGCGGCGACCGACGACAAGGGCATCAAGGACTACGACGTGTTCCGCGGCACCACCAAGGTCGCCACGACCCCCGGAACCACCTACACCGACACCGGGCTGACGGCCGGCACCGCGTACACCTACAGCGTCAAGGCCCGTGACACCGCCGGCCAGGTGGGCCCGGCGAGCGGTTCCGTGACCGTCACGACCGCGGGTCCCCCGCCGGTCACGGGGAACACCTTCTACCTGCGCTCCGGTGGTGAGCTCACCACCCAGGCGGCAGGAGCGGGTTCGTCCGACACCATCGCGTCGGCCGGAGGGGCCAATCGCGACGGAACCCCGTACAACCCGCTCGTCTACGAGGTGAAGAACGTCAGGGGCACCCTGAAGGCGGGCTCCGCCACGGCCTTCACCTTCAAGGTCGACGCCGGTACCAACGTCGGCTACGCCCAGCAGGCCCGGGTCTCCTACGACCTGACCGGCGACGGCACCTTCGACCGGGTGGAGACGTTCCGCTACTTCGCCTCCGACCCGGTCACCGGCTGGGAGGACTACGCGTCGGCCCGGCAGGGTGTCTCCTCCGCGACGGGGACCCTGGGCGACCTGAACGGGGGCACCGTCCGCGTCGAGGTCTGGAGCGCACTGGGCAACGGCCCGTCCACCCTCCAGGTGGGCACCGGTTCCGTCCTCACCACTCCCTTCGCCTGACGGGGAGACCCGGCCCGGCCGGTGGGCGTGCCCACCGGCCGGGCCGGCCCATGGGACCGGCCAGATCCCGTGGGCCCGGTCCGGCCCGACGGCGAGGAGCGGGCTGAGGAGATGGTGGGCCGTCGGGCACCCTAAGGGCGGCACGGCAGATCGAACTCCGCACGCACGGTCTTCCCCACGGGGACCCGGTCGTGCACCGACCAGCGGTCGGCCAGCGCCTCCACGAGGAGCAGCCCCCACCCCCCGGGCTCGCCCGCCCCGCGCCTGCCGAGGGTTCCCGGCGCGGGTGGCTTCCGCTCACCGCGCGCGTCGGAGACCTCGATGCGCAGGACGGCACCGGGGGCACGGGTCAGCCTCAGCTCGAAGTCCCGCCCGGCCACCCGGCCGTGTGTCACGGCGTTCGCCGCCAGCTCGGCGACGACCAGGGCGGCCGCGTCGGACAGTCGGCCGCCGAGAGGAACACCCCACCGGTCGAGCTGGAGCACGGCGAGCCGCCGGGCGAGCCTGGCTCCACGCGGGGTGGAGCTGAAGCGCTGGGTGAACGTGTGGGCGGCGCGCGGTGCGCGGCTGCTGGGCGCCGTGGGGGTGGCGGGAGTCGTCATGGGAGCCACGGTGGTCCGGTCCCGCGCGGGCCGCCAGATCAGCGGATCGTACGGGGAGCGGGCGTACGGATGGCGGTTGCGCGGGCCCGGAAGCGGTCGCCGCGAGGATGAGGACATGCCCGCGTCCGGTCTGCGGGGTTCTTGGCTTCCGCTGCTTCCCAACGAGCCTCCACACCCGCACCACCGCCTCCGGGGTGCGGTGCCCGTGCGCCAGGTCGGGGACCCGTACGCTGAGTCAGCGTACGGGTGCGGAGAGTGGACGCCGGGTGCGGTGGCGCGTGAGCATGGGGTGGACGGCGGGAACGTGTACGTGGAGGTGGGCCGGTTGGACGACGGGGCGGTGGGTGCGGGTGGCATCTGCGGGGGTACAGCGGGCAACGGTGGGGCGGAGCCTGAGGGTTCGGACAGCCTGAAGGCGTTCGGGGAGGTCGTGAAGGCGTTCCGGGCGCGGGCCCGGCTGACGCAGGAACAGTTCGCCGCGCGGGTGCGGTATTCCGTGCCGACCGTGGGCTCGATCGAGCAGGGGCGGCGGTTTCCTTCGACGGAGTTCATCGACCGCGCCGAGGAGGTCCTGGACGCCTTCGGGACGCTGCGGGGTGCGGCACGGCATCTGTCGCGGCGACCGGGGCTGGCCAGTTGGTTCCGGCAGTGGGCACGGCTGGAGCAGGAGGCGGTCAGCCTCTATACGTACGAATGCCGTCTGGTTCCCGACCTGTTGCAGACCGAGGCGTACGCGCGCAGGCTGTTCGTCAACCAGCTGCCGCCGTTGGGCGACGAGCAGATCGAGGCACAGTTGGCTGCGCGGCTGGAGCGGCAGCGGTTACTGCGGGAACGGCCGAACACGGCGTACAGCTTCATTCTGGAGGAGGGGGTGTTCCTGCGTGGAACGGGCGGGCCGAAAGTGACCCGAGACCTCGTCGAGCACGTGTTGCGGTTGGCGGAGCTGAGGAACATCGAGATTCAGGTCATGCCCCAGACCCGAGAGGATCACGCAGGGTTGGACGGACCGATCCAACTGCTGGAAACCCGGGACAACACGTGGTTGGCGTACTGCGAGGGACAGGAGAGCGGGCAGCTCAACTCCGACCGCAAAGTGGTCAGCATGCTCCAGATGCGGTATGCCAGGATGCGGTCACAGGCTCTTTCCCTAGAGGACTCCACGAGCCTGCTGCGGAGGATGCGAGGAGCGGCATGAGTAGCACAGAACTGGACTGGTTCAAGAGCAGCTACAGCGGAGGTTCCGGCGACAGCTGCGTCGAGGTGGCGACCTCCCCCGAGGCAGTCCGCGTCCGGGACTCGAAGGTCGAGGAAGGGCCTCAACTCGCCCTGGCGCCTGCCTCGTGGACCAGCTTCGTCGCGTACGCGGCTCAGGCCTGACCGAGCGCCCGTACCGGTTCGGGTTCGGTAAAGGGGGCGCTCCTCTCGGGTGTTCTTCATCCTCTGGGTGAAGTAGGCGTGGGCTGCTCGCCTCTCGTCCCGGCTTCGCCGTCGGCCGTTGCCCACTGCTCTCCGGATGAAGCGGGGGCAGGGGCGCCGGACGCCGGGAAGGAGAACGTCCCCGTTCTCTCGGTGCGGTCGAGCGCACCGAGAGAACCGGGACGTGTGGTCCGTCGGAGCGAGTGCTCAGACGATCCAGTGATCACCGGAACCGCAGTCGGCGATTTCCAGGCGGGCGTCGTTGCCCGCTCCCCCGCCGCCGGTCGGGCGCATACAGAGGTCGTTGCTGGCGGCGTTCCGGATCCAGTTCGTCCCGTCCCCGCGGGGGTCGAGCCACCAGAGCTGGTTGTCACCGCTCGGGCGGCAGTGGAACTCGCTGACCTTCGTTCCCGCCGCCCTCGCCCCGTAGTCGCCCAGGTCCAGGCAGAGCCCGTCCTTGCTGTTGCGGACCAGGAAGAGCGGGGCGTTCTGGGGCCCGCCGTTCTGGCTCACGATGTCCAGACTCCACAGCTGGTTGTCACCGGCCGTGTTGTTGCACGGGAACTGGTTGACGGGTTCGTTGATCTTGCCCGCGCCGTAGCCCCCGATGTCCACGCACTGTCCGGTCGCCGCGTTCTTGAGGACGGTGTTCTGCACCCCGGAGCGGCCGTTGGCCCACCGGCGGAGCTTCTCGGCCGGGGTCAGCTCCACGACCGCGGCCTTCTTCTCGGTCTTGGGCTTGGGCTTGGTCGTGGACGCGCTCGGTGACGGTGTGGGCGTCTCCTTGCGGACCACAGGGACGGGCGGCGGCTGCTGCTTCTTCTCCTTCTCCTCCTTCTTGCTCGGCTTGACGGAGGGCGCCGGTGACTTGCTGGTGTAGGTGTCCGGAGCAGCGGAGCGTTCGGTGTCCAGGACCGTCCCGGCGGCGTTCTCCGTCCGGGTCCGCTCGGGCTTGCGGTCGTCCTGCCCGGCTACGAGGAACGGGACCGCGATGAGGAGCGCGCCGACGATCGCCGCCGCGGCCAGCATCGGCTTCTTGGGGCGGCTGCCGGGCGGTTCGTCGCCCGCGTGTCCACTCGCGCCCGTGCCACCGCTACCGGCCGCTGCCGCGGCCATCGCGGCGTCCGGGGACGCGCCCGCGGTGCTGACGGTCGCCGACCCCGCGGCCGGGGCGGAGGGGGCGGCGGACGGCGTCGCCGCCGTAGAGGCGGCCGAGGCGCCGGAGGCAGCCGTACCCGCCCAGGAGGTCGTACGTCCCGAGGAGGCCGGAGAGGCGGACGTGGCCGTGGAGTCGGCCGTGGACGCACCTGGTTCAGGCGTTTCCCCGGCCGAGGGCCCCGGGGCGCCGATACCTCTCGCGGTACCGGCGGCCGCGACGGCTCCCGTCCGCTCCGTCGTCCTCTTCCGGGCTCCCTCGTTCTCCGGCTCGGTGCCCTCCGGCTCGCTGGTCTCGGGGTCCCGGTTCTCCGGGTCCTTGCTCGCCCGGCTTTCCGTGCGGGCAGCCGGGTCCGGGCCGGCCGCGGTGGACGGCGTACTCGTGGGGCCACGCCGTGCGCCGCCCGGAGCGAGTGCGCCCCCGGGGTCGCCGGTCGCCCCGCGCATCGTCACCGCCCGGCGGACCGACACCGGTGTGTTCCCGGATCTCCCGGGGTCGCCCGCACCGGCGGACGTACCCGACGGCGGTGGTACGCGATGGGAAGGATCATGCTCACGCGCCATGCAATTTCCTTACTCATGTCTGGGTTCGGTGTCGTGTCACGGCCCGGCGCCCACGGCACCCACGCAGCGCTCCGGCCAGTGGCCGGTGCCCGCAGGTACCGCCGAGCGCCCGCGCACGACATCGTCCAGCCGGGCGAGTACGGCCCGATCCACGTCGGGATCGGGCTTGGTCGCCATGGCTGGACCGGTCAGTTCACGCAGATAGATCTGTACGGCCTGGCCGTCGCGACGGACGTCCAGTACCCGGAAGAGGGTCCCCGGGGCGAACACCACCTCGTCCGGTCCCCGGCCGTGGTCGGACAACTGCCGTACACGACGGCCCGCCACCGACCAGATGACGTAACTCCCGCCCGGCACGGTCGCCGTGCCGGTGGGGTCGAACGGGGTGGTGCTCAGTACGGCCGCGTCGCGCAGCAGTGTCCCGGGGCGGGGAAGGGCGGGGGCGCCGGGACCCTCGGCGACGGGATCACTGCCCGTTCCGCGCAGCACCGCACCCCGGTAGGACGGCAGCCGGGTCAGAGCCGAGGCCACACAGGCACCGTACGGCAGCATGTTCGGCTCGTACTCGCGCAGGGCCCGCGTCAACGCGCCGTGGCTCAGGGGGCCTTCGGGGACATGCAGGTACATCCGCAGTGCGATCAGATCGGCGCGGGCGGCCTCCTGCTCCTTGCCGCGCAGCGCGGGCATACGGGCCAGGGAGCGGGCGACGGCCGCGCCGTGCCGGTCCCACATCCCCTCCGCGAGCGTGCGGAAGGCGGTGCGTTCCACTTCGGAACTGCGGTGTCCGGGGTCGAACGGCACGGGCGGCAGCGGGGCCTGCGGGATCTCGGCCTCGGTGGCCTCGACTTCTCCGGTGGCCTGGTCGGCTTCGGCTTCTTCGGCGGCGTCCGGGGTGCCGGGGGAACCCGGGGCGTCGGGTATGTCCGTCGCCCGTGACGGGTCAGGTGTCACCGAGGGACCGGAACTCTCCGCCGCTTCGCCGGCTTCGTCCGGTTCGCCGGTCCCGCCCGTCGCCGTCCCGGTTCTGCCTGGCTCTTCCAAGGCGTCCGGTTCCTCGGACGGCACGTCCCCGGATGCCATGGCTCCTGGTGAGGCGGGGGGCCTGGCGGGTGCCGGATCGGCCGGTGTCCCTGATGCCACGCGCATCGGAGTCGGCGGGGGGACGACTTCAGGCCGCCCGGAAGCCTCCGGTTCATCCGGACCGAGGTCGCCTGCGGGCTCCGCGGCCGGGGCTCCCTCGGCGGACGGGCCCGCCGCGTCCGCCGCCGGGGTGTCTTCGGACGGGGCGTCTCCCGCGTGGGCGACTCCGGACTGGGCGCCTTCAGACCGGGTGCCTTCCGCCGGAGTGCCTTCCGCCGGAGTGCCTTCCGCCGGCGTGCCTTCGGACCGCGTGCCTTCCGCCGGGGCGCCTTCAGACCGCGTGCCTTCCGCCGGAACACTTTCCGCCGGGGTGCCTTCGGACCGCGTGCCTTCCGCCGGGGAGCCCTCCGCCGACACACTTTCCGCCGGACTGTCCCCAGCCGAAATACTCTCCGCCGGGGTGCCTCCACCAGAGAAGCCACCACGCGGGAAGCCCTCGGTAGCGAGGCCATCGGCCGGGAGGCCCTCAGCCCGACTGCCCTCAGTCGGGGAGCCTTCGGCCCGGCTCCCACCCACAGGGAAGCTCTCAGCCCTGCTGCTCCCAGCCCCGCCGCCCGCAGCCGAGCTGCCACCAGCCGAGGTGTTGCCGGGTCGGGTGTTGCCGGGCGGGGTGTTGCCGGGCGCGGTGGAAGCGTCGGTCCGCGCAAGGGCGGCAGGCTGCGCCGGAGCACCGGTCGCCGCCGGGCCGTCCTCCGTCCCGGCGGCCATGCCCGTTCCCCTACCGTCGGGCGTCGCACCGCCGCCGGGCCGCGCGGGCCCCTCGGCCGTCACAGGACCGGCGTCCACGCCGGGCCCGCCGCTCCGCCCGGGATCACCGGCTCGGCCTGGCGGATCACCGGCTCGGCCCGACACGTCACCGGCTCGGCCCGGCTCCGCAGGGGATTCACGGAACCCCCTGGGGCCGTCGGGCCCTTCAGTCGTGCCCGTGCCGGGGGCCCGTCCGGGCACCCCGGCGTTCGACGGCTCGTTCGCGCCCGCCACCGCGCCGGCCATCGCTTCCCGGAGCTGGCGAGCGCGTTCGGCCCGTGCGGCCCGTCCGGCGCCTTCCGCCGGCCGGCCGGGCCCGATCCCGGCGTTGGGCCCCTGCGGTGACGGCGGCAACGGCCGCGACGGCAAGCCCGGCCGCCCCGGCTGTGCGGCCTGCCCCGACTGCGCGGTCTGCCCCGGCTGTTCCGCCCGCAGCGGCTCCGGGCGCGGCTGTGCCGCTTGCGCGGGCCGGCCCGGGAGGCTCGGTTGCGCGGACTGTGTCCGGGTGCCCTGGCCCGGCTCCGGCCGGCCCACCGACGCAGCGGCACCGGCCTGGCCGGCCCCCGTCGCAGCGGGCCGCATCGGCGCGGGCGGGGCCGCGGCCGCCGTCCGGGCGGGCAGCGCCTGGCCCTGGGCCGTGGGCCTGGCCCGAGCCGGGGCCGGGGCGGGAGCGGCGTAACGCAGGGTGCGCAGCCGGTGCTGGGCCGCCAGCTGGCGCAGGCCGCGCCCGCCGTCATGGGTCACGCCGTGCACGTGGAGGGTCGCGCGCTCACGCAGGGCCGGTGTCAGGGCTCCCAGCAGACGCGACAGGGCCGGCGCCAGCGAGGCGTCCATGAGCTCACCCGGCATGCCCAGCTCGATCACCGGTCCGCCCGGGTCCACCTGACGCGCCGTGGGGGACAGCGGGGGGCCGCCACGCGGGCCGACCCAGAGGCCCGCCCTGGTGACGGTCACCTGCCAACGGTCCGTCAGGCCGGTCACGCCCGTCTCCGGGTGCGCGGGCCCCGGCAGCGGGGGGCTCCAGCGCAGCAGCCGGGGCGGCCGGGCCCGGCCCTCCCCGTCCGGCGGCCGGCACACGACGGCGTCGACGAACGGCAGCCACGTCGGCGTACCGTCCGGCGCGGCCAGGACCGACCGTACGGAGTACGAACCCAGCGGACCGGCCGCCGCGATGAGCGGCAGCCCGGTCATCACCTCCACGTCCGTCTCCAGCCGGTCGCACACCGACTGCGCGAGCCGCAGCACGTCACGCCGCCCGCCGGGCGCGAGCCGCACGCCGGACCTGACCTCCTCCGGCAGGGCCGCCAGTACCTCGGCGACCTCCTCGGCCGCCACGTCCTCGCCGTAGGGAACACCGATCACCACGGCCGGGCGCCGGGGGTCGACCGGCACGGCGTGGTACAGGTCGCCGGGCTGGGCCGCCGGGGCCCCGGCAGGGCGTACCAGCAGTCCGGCGGGGATGTGTTCCACCACACTGCCGCCCGCCGTACCCGACGGCACGTCGCGCAGCGCGAGCTGCCAGGAAGGCTCCGGGCTGCGCGGGCCCAGGGGTTCGGGCTCCGCGCCCGGGGCGAACCGCCACCAGCCGCCCTCCGCCGGTTTCCCGTCGGAGGAAGGGGCGGGAGGGACGAAGAGCGAACCGCCGGGTACGACGAGGGGCGCTCCGTCCGGGGCCTTGACCGCGAACCCCCAGGCGTCGGCGATCCGGCGTGCGGTGCCGGGCCGGTCCTTGGCGTCCTGTCCGGCACCGGCCATGACGAGCCGTACGGTGTCGGCGCCGGACTCGCTCAGCGAGTCCAGCAGCTCGCTCAGTCTCGGCCAGAAGGCGGCGGAGTCCATGCCCTCGGCGCCCGCGATGACGGTCACGGTCCCGTCGTCCGTGCGCGTGCCACGTGCCAGGTCGGCGACGTCGGCGGGGGTGAGCGTGTTGTCCGACGGCGTCCGGAGCAGCAGCAGGCCGTCGTGGTCCTCGACCAGAAGCCCTTCCGCCGCTGTGCTGTCCGGCCCCTCGTCGGCGGGCCGGACGTCGGCGGGCCGGACCTCGGCGGACCGGCGCCCGGCCGGGACCGAGGACCGGTCGCCGCGGCGCCACGCGAAGGGGCCACGTCGGCGGATCACTCCTTGGACCCCTTTCCGGCCGTGGGCTCCGTCGCTGCGGGGGCGTCGGGTGCCTCAGGTACGCGGGCTCTGCCGGAGCCGTCCTGCGCACCAGCCGGGGCGGTGTCCGCACCCGGGGCCGCGTCGTCCGCATCTCCCCCAGCCGCCGCGCCCGCCGGGTCTCCTACCCGTACCGCGTGGATGCGCGCGGTCCCCGCCGCTCCCGACGCGTCCACGCTCACCGGACGGTTCTCGCCGCGCTCCTGGGCCGCGATCTCCTCGGCCAGCGCCTCCGTCTCCATGACCATCCCGGCCGGTCCGGTCGGGTTCACGTAGAGGGAGTGCCCCTCGGGCAGTCCTTCCACCACGTCCGCCACGGGGACCAGCCGCGCGGCGAACGTCCCGACGACACGGTGGTAGGCGGGGCTGGTGAAGACGGGAACGACGGGTTCGCCCTGGGCCGTCCGCAGGGCGGCCGGCTCGCCGTCGGGCCCGAGGAGCACCGCGACCTGGGCGGCGGCCAGCGTACGGAGGACCTCTCCGGCGGGGCCGTAGCCGGTGACGGCGCGCTGGATCGCGGATTCGACGGGATCGGTGGCCCTGGGCCAGCCGAGCGCCTCCGGGGAGGGGCGGTACCCCTCGTTGTCCTCCCAGGCAACGATCGTGCCCGTGCTGTCCGTACGCCACCGGCCGGGGATCGCCCAGTCCGGTGGGGTGCCCGCGCCCTTCCACGCCGCGTCGGGAACGCTCAGCCAGCGGCCCGGCAGGCCACGGGCCGCATCGACCACTTCGGGAGGCGGTTCGGGCAGCCCGGCCGTGTTCCCGGCCGCGTCGTCGTCCGTGGCCGGCGGCATGACGGGGGTGGGGGCGGATCCGGCGCTTCCGGTCACGGTCCGCGCGTACGCCGGTATCGGCGCGGGGTCCTCGGCCGCGGGGAGTGGTTCGGGCCGGGGCACGGGGGGCGCCTGCGGGACGGACCTGTCGTCGTACTCACTCACCGGCGGGCACTCCAGAAGCAGAAGACACGGTCCATCCTTTCGAACTCACCCTCATCAGTTAACAGTCCGGTGGTACGGACCTCTAAGTCGGGGTGCCCTTCCGTGCGATGCCGGGGTGCGGAACGTGACGCCGGACGGCACGGCGGCCGTGGCCCGGACCGGGGACCACTTCGTCCCCGGAACCACCGCCCCCGCGAGAACGTCGTCCGCCACGGCCCGGGGACCACGTCGGACGACGGCTCGAAGATACGTTCAAGTGTCAACCGTACACGTAAGGAGGCCAGTTGGTCGGCCGTGCCGATCGCCCGGTTTCCGCACGTCCGCCGCACGTCCGCCGTACGCCTGGCGTACGCCTGCCGTACGCCCTGCGTGCATCCCCGGCCCGGTGCGGGCAGCCGGAACAACCCGCCTGTCAGTCCTCGTCCGTCTCGCCGGTACGGGGCCGGTTCCGCCCCTGGGCGGTGTCCGCGCCGGTATCGGGCGCCTCCTCCGGCCCGTCCGGCCGCGGCAGTGGGCCCGCGGCCGTGAAGTCGGGCCAGTCGTCGGTCGGTCCGGTGTCCGACTGATCCGCGCCCGCCCCGAAAACGCCCCCGGCCGGTGCGGGCTCGGGCGGCCACGCCTCGACGTCGTCCAGCGCCGCGTATCTCTCCAGTTCGGCCATGGCCGAGCGCAGCGCGCTCGCCGTGACGAGCTGACCCACCGGAGCGGAGGAGCTGAGGAAGAGCACCTCCTTGTCCTCCGGCAGCCGGTCCAGGAGATCGGGGACGGACATCACCTCGTGCGGGGGCAGTTTGTCCTGCTCCAACTCCGGTGACGTCGAGAAGACGGGTACGGCCTCCGTACCGTCCTCCGCGTCGGTCACCGCCAGGCCGCCCTGCCCGTCGACGCACACGGCCACTTCGGCGTCGGCGAGCATCAGGGCGAACAGGTCCTCCGAGGCGTAGCCGGTGGCGACCAGCTGCACGGCGGCGTCCACGGGGCCGACCGGCGGGGCCCAGCCGTGGGCGTCGGGTGAGGGCCGGTACTCGTCGTTCGGCTCCCACTCGACGATCTCCCCGTTCTCGTCGCTGCGCCAGCGCCCGAGGCTCGCCCAGGAGGGCGGGGGCTCGCCCTCGTCACCGCTCCAGTGCCGGTCGATGACGGACAGCCAGTGGTTGGGGGCCACCTTGGCGGCCTTGACGTAGTCCTCGGGCGGTTCCCGGAATCCCGGTCGGCCCTTCAGCACGGCGGACGGGCCGCCCTGTGCGGTGGAAGGGCCCGGGCCCTCGCCGGCGGGCCCGTCCGCGGTGTCCGCCTCGGCGGGGTTCTCGGGCTCGTGGTCCGGAGGACCGGAAGGGCTCGTCATGCGGGGCAACTCCATCGGTGTGCGGTGTGCGGTGTGCGGTGTCGGGGTGCGGTGTCGAGAGGACGTACGACGGGGTCAGTCGCCGGAGCCGGCCGCTCCCCCGGCCCGGGTGCCGGCGGCGGTCGCGGTGACCGGGTGCTTCGGCACGTCCCCGCCTGGGGCCGCCGAGGAGCGCGCGGAGGCCGACGGCTCTCCGGACTCCTTCACGCCGCCGGTCTCCGCCGTCCCCCGGGCCGCCGCTTCGAGCGCCTGACGCAGGGCGTCGGTCTCCACCGCCATGCCGACGGGCCCCGAGGGGTTGAGGTAGAGCACGTGGCCTTCCGGTATCCGGTCCACCAGCTCGTGCACCGGCGCCAGTTCGTAGCCGAAGCGCCCGGCCGCGTGCAGGTACGGGGGCGAGGTGAAGACGGGCACCACCGCCGCCCCGTCGGGCGAGGTGGCCGACAGCGGGGCGCCGCCGGGTGCGAGCAGGACGGCGACCTCCGCCACGGCCAGTGTCCGCGGGACCGCCTCGCCCGGGCCGTAACCGGTGGCGGCGAGCTGGACCGCCTCGTCCACCGGGTCGGTCGGCGCGGACCAGCCGAGTGCCTGGGGCGAGGGGCGGTACTCCTCGTTGGGACGCCACTCCTCGATGTCACCGTCCTGACCGGACCTCCACCGGCCCACCACCGCCCACTCGGGCGGTTCGCCCTCCCCCGCCCACGCGGGGTCGACCATGCCCAGCCAGTGGTCGGGAGCGAGCCGGGCGGCCTCCTCGATCTCCTCGGGGACCGGCGGCACGGTGTCGTCGGCGGCTCCGGCCCCGGCGGTGTTGTCGTTCATGAGCTCCTCGCTCGGGTGTTATGCACGGTCGTCGTCCAGTATGCGGCGGAGCCTGTCCGCCAGGGAGCCGGCGGGGGTCAGGTTCCGGGCCCGGAACCACGCGTCGACCAGCTGCTCCAGCCGGCCGGTGGTCAGGACACCGTCGTCGGAGCCGGGAAGGGCGTCGGGGCGCAGCGCCGTCAGGACGGCCAAGGTCTCGTCCAGTACGTCCTGGTGGTCCGCCGCCCACTCGGCCACCGCCGGATCCGCCGGGTCGGCCGGCCCGTCCTCGGCCGGCAGGTCCGCCGCGTCCAGCGCGTGCTCGTCGGGGAACCTGCCGTCGACGGCCACGTGTTCACGCAGCTCCGCCTCGGTCAAGGGGGCGAGACTGCGGTAACGGCCCCAGTTGTCGACGTAGTCGAGGTCGGTCGGCTCCGCGGCACCGCTCTCCCGCAGGCCGTCGAGGACCAGTTGGGCGCCCCGCATGATCTCGTCCAGGGTGTGGTGCCCCGCCTGCAGCATCTCGGCCATCAGCGCGATCCGCACCAGGCCCAGGTCGACGTCCAGACCCCACGCGTCGCGCATCTTCACCGCCTGCGCCATCAGCCGGTAGGCCGAGCCGGAGGTGCCGGCCCGGACCAGGGCCCCCCTCGTCTCCGCCTCGGACTGCGGAAGGCTGCTCATGGCGATGTCGTAGCGGTTCATCCCCGGCACCCACGGGATGGTGTCGTCCGGCATCAGGGCGCGCTCGGCCTCGCTCAGCGGGGGCGACAGGTCCTCCGGGCGCAGCGGTGTGCGCAGCGCCCGCTCGGCGCGGGCCAGCCGCGCCTGCTCCTCGGGCGTTCGGTACGGCTGTGCGCCCAGCTCCTCGTAGGCGGTCATCGTCTCGGCGGGCGGCCGGAAGGACCGGTACTCCGCGGTGATCACCTCGGGGTTCGGGTCAGGGCTGCCGAGCAGGTCGGAGATGAGTCCGCCGTGCCCGTCCGGTGACCGGGAGCCGATCCACAGCATGGCCATGCGTTCGCGGAGGTTGCCCGCTTCCGCGACGGTCTGGAGCCGGTCCCGGTCGGTGCCCACCGCGCCGTCGACGGCGGGGTCGTCCGAGCCGAGTTCCGGCCAGCGGCCCGCTGCCACGGCCCGGTTCCAGAGCTCCGCGGTCATCACGCCGAGCTGGGTGTTCGCCGCTTCGTGGCCGCCGAGATACCGGCCCAGCCGCTCCTCGAAACGCGCCGCCTCCGTCATGTAGCGGATGCGGGCCATGACCCACTCCGGTGCCTGCCGGGCCGTCACCGGGCGCAGCACGGACACCGGCGCCGAGGACAGGGCGTCCACCACCCGGTTCAGTCGTGCCCCGCTCCCGTCGGTGGTGTCGCCCGGCCCGTCCGCAAGCCCGGCGAGGTGGCGGTCCCCGTCCTGGACCAGCAGGGCGGGGGGTGCGTCGCCGGTGCCCTCGCCGTGGAGTGTGACCTCGCCGTCCGGGCCGGCCACGGCCACGGTCACCCCGAGTCCGCGGGCCGCCGCTGTCACGAGGGGTCCCATCGGCACGGTCGCGCCCTCGGCTCCGTAGGAGGCGTCCGTCAGCAGCACCCGCAGGCGCCGGGCGGGGCTCAGCGGGACCCCCGAGGCCGGGAGCTTGTCGCCGAGGAGCATGGCCTCGGTGCGCTGGGAGATGTCGAGGGGTGCCCCGACCTTGTCCAGGAGGCTCAGCGGAAGGTTCCGGCCCGCGTCGAGCGGCGGCACCTCCGCCTCGGACACGTCGTCGTCGGTGAGGACACCGTCCAGCCAGGCGCGGAGGTCGTCGGCCGTGTCGATGCCCGCCTCCTGGAGGGCGTCGGCCGCGGCGTGGCGGAGGGCGAAGAGCAGGGTGGCCAGGGTCCGGTCGCCCTCCCCCGGTGACGTGTGGAGAGCGAAGACGGTGCCGTCGAACTCGGCGGCGTACGGGCCGGTGCGCCGGTAGCCGTCCGGAGGCACGGGGGCGTCGGCCTCCAGGGCGGTGGCCTCGTCGTCGGCCTCCAGGGCGGCGGCCTCGTCGTCGGTGAGTTCCACGATCCGCGGCGCCGGCCCGTCCTCGGCGTTGTGGAGGACCGGGGACGGGTAGGCAGGCATCTCCTGCAACTCGTATTCGGCGAAACGCAGCCCTGATACGGCGTCCGTCTCGATGTCACGGCCGAGAATGCTCATCGCCGTGCCCGGTGGGTAGAGCACTTCCTCCTCGTCGATCCACGCCGAGAACGGTGCCACCTGGCGAGCGGTGGAGTGCGCCACGTGCCCCCGCATCGCGTGCCGGTCCTGGGCGTCGCCCATCTCCCTGAGATCGCCCAGTGTGTACCCTCCCGCCGTGTCCCAGTCCTCGCTGGTGCTGCGGAAGCGCGGGATGTACAGCGTGGTCGCGGTGAGGAGGGGCCCGTCCTGCGCGATCGCGTCCAGGTGTCCAGGGAGCCAGCCACCCCAGTAGACCGGGCCGTTCACCGGCGGAAGGATCTCCAGCGCCTCGACCGCCATGTCGACGTGCATGGCCATGTCGTCGTACAGCTTGTCGGCGATCCGGTCCACCCGGCGGCGGATGGCCCTGGTCTCCGCCGCCGTCTCCTCCTCGGTCGCCTCCGTGTCCAGGTCCCGCAGATCGGATATCGCGTCACTCAGGCCTTCGTGGGCGTCCAGCAGTTCCGGCAGGCCTTGGCCGCCTTCCACGACGTCCTTCCGCACGTACTGCCATATCCGCTGCCGGAACATCCAGCGGCCGGCGGCGCCGAAGCGGCTCGCGGTGACATAGGTCTTGAAGAGCTCGTGGTCCTGGCTGGTGTAGAGGAACAGCGCGGTCAGGTGGCCGGGAGCCAGGGCACGCAGGGACGCCCGGCCCCGCTCCCCGAACCGCTCGAGCCACCGGGTGGCCACCTCGACCCGTGGCACCAGTTCCTCCGCCACGCGGGCCCCGGTCTGCGCCGCGGTCAGCGCCTGCGCGATGTCCCCGGGAACGGCGACGTCGTAGCGGGAGACGAAGTGCGTCGTGCTGTCGTAGACGTGGTGGTGCGGCAGGACGGGGCCGACGCCGAAGACACGTCCGGCCACCTGGTGCAGCCGGGCGCCGTCGCGGGTGAGTGCGACGCGTTCGGCCTCGGTGCCCACGCCGGCCATGTGCGAGGCGCGCAGCACCTCGTGCAGGGACTGGGTGTCGGTCAGGATCGACCAGGCCAGCAGGGCCTTGCGGAAGGCCATCAGCTCGGGCCCGCTCGCCCCGATCGCCCGGTAGGCCTGCAGCAGCCACAGGGCCGGGCCGACCACCCCGCCGACGTAACGGAATCCGCGCGGGTCGTGCGCGGTCCTGTACGCCCCCTGCCGGGGTCCCCACGGCCGCGGTGCCCACGGTGACCGGAGCCAGCCGGGCAGGGTACGCAGCAGGGTGACGGGACTCGCGGCGCCGTACGCCGCGTGGCCGAACGCCTGGATCAGGTGGGGTACGGACGGTCCGGCCTCCAGGAATCGGCGCACCGCCTGCGGTGCCGCGAGCCACTGCCCGGCGTCCGGTCCCTGGAAGAAGGCACTGTCCGCGGCGAGCGCGCCGTGCCGCTGCGCCAGGAAGTGGTGGAGCCGGGTGAGCGCGCGCACGGCACCCTGGACGGCCTCGGGGTCGGCGGTCAGCTTCTGCGCCAGGCCCAGCTCGAACCGGTAGCTGACGTTGCGCCACTCCCGGTCCCGGTAGAGCCCGGCGAATCGCACGCTTTCGGGCGTTCCGGCGACACGCCATCCGGGCACGGACCAGGGCGCCTCGGCCGGCGTGCCCGGTTCCGGGGCGGGGGTCGCGGGCCCGGGGAGGCCGAGGTCCGCACCGGCCCGGGAGCCCGGGGTGACGCGCAGCATGGTCGTGGGACTGCCGTCGGCGGCCTCCAGGAGGTGGATGTCGGCCGTCGGCCGCCCGTACTCGTCCTGACCGGGGGTGATCGCGGTACGGCCGGTGTTGAGGTACACGTCCAGGCCGGTGAAGTCGGCGATCCCCTGGGCGCGTCGGACGGCGCGCCGCAGGCTGTCCCCCTGGGGCGCGGTGCCGGTGGGCACGCCCGTGCCGGTGGCGATGTCGCACGCGAGGACGGTGATGGTGGTGAAGCCCGCCGCGGCCAGGTCCTGTCCGAGCAGGCGCCCCACCATCGCACCGTCGGCCCCGACGGGCATGTCGTTCCCGTCGGCGACGGCATAGCCGTCCGCCCCGCCGTGGGACGTCCAGAAGAAGGTGCCGGACTCCGTCGTGGCGGGCAGCGGGCGCCGCTCGGCCACGCGTTCCTGGGCGGGGCCGCGGCTCCACTCGGTGTAGTGGGTGGCCTCGGGCAGGCGACCGTAGAACGGCTCGCGCCGCTCCCAGTCGTGCCGGGTGAAGGAGGCCTTGCCGACCGTCCTGCCCTTCGCGCGGATCTCCTGGACGACGACCCCTTCCGGGGAGGGCGCGGTCCCGGGCCCCGCCCACGGGGCGTTCCAGTAGTCACGCGGCGGATAGGCGCCGGCCGGTGCGCCGAAGGCGTCGTCGTCGCCGGCGTCGGAGCGGGCGTCGAGGTCAAAGTCGCCGTCGGCGTACGAACCACCGGCGTCGGACATGTCGGAGTCGGTGTCCAGGCCGAGGTCGAACAGGTCGTCCGCCGCGTCCTCGAACACCACCGGGGTGAAGGGAAGCGGGTCGGCCGGCGACGTCCCGGAGAGGCCGTCGGGCAGCGGGGTCGCCTCCTCGACCACCTCGTGCAGCATCGGCGGCCGTCCGCGGGTCTCGACGAGCCGCCGGTCGATGACGTCGAACTCCATGCCCGGCGGGTACAGCGCCTCCCCTTCCGAGAGGTGCTTGAGGAAGGGAGTGCCGTCGCGCGCCGTCGAGTTCCTGACCTGGATCAGCTTGCGGTGCGAACCGGCGGGAACCGCCTTGTCGCCCAGGGCGAACTCGATCGCCTCCGTGGTCTTCAGGGAGGTGCTGCGGAAGAACGCCACGCGGATGGTGTCGGCACCGTACATGGGGCCGTTCAGGGCGGGCCGGTCGATGGGGCCGGGCGCTCCCCGCTCGCCCCACCACGCGGTCTCCCCGACGGACGGCAGGATCTCCAGCGCCTCGACGGCCATGTCGATGTGCAGTTTCAGCTCACCGTGGAGCCGGTCGGCCATCATGTCCGCGCGGCGCCGCAGCCGGGCCAGCTCCCGGCTCGGCGTGTCGAGATCGGGCAGTTCGGTCAGTTCCTCGTACACGTCGGCGAATTCGGGCTGGCTGACCAGGGTGAGCGGCGGCATGTCCAGCTCCTCCTCGCGGGCCGACTCCAGGAGGTACCGCCAGCTGTGGAAGCGCACCAGGTGACGGCTGAGGCCCTGACCCAGCCGCTCGCCGTTGAGCAGCGCCTTCATCAGCCGGTAGTCGTACGAGCTGT
Organism: Streptomyces sp. NPDC020780; assembly: GCF_044334475.1. Classification (NCBI taxonomy): domain Bacteria; kingdom Bacillati; phylum Actinomycetota; class Actinomycetes; order Kitasatosporales; family Streptomycetaceae; genus Streptomyces; species Streptomyces sp. NPDC020780. Next base: position 97,881 of record NZ_JBIRTB010000005.1, read on the forward strand.
AGAGGTACAGGGCCGTGATGTGCCCCGGAGTGAGCCGCCTGAGCGCCTCGGCGCCCCGGTCGCCGTACCGCTCCAGCCATGCGGCCATGACCTGCAGCCGGGTGGCCGGGCGGGGCGGCAGCGCGCCGGCCAGCGCGGCGCCGGCCATCGTGACGAGGGCGTCCGGTACGTCCATCGTCCCGGTGAGCTCGAACGGGAAGGTCATGCGCTCCTGGTAGAGGGCCTGGTGCGGCGGGGTCAGGGCCGCGAGCTCGCTGCCGTCGTCCTCGCTGGGCAGCAGTCCGCTCTCCGTGAACCGGCGCACCGTCCAGGTGTGGAGCGCGGCACCGTCGCGGGTCGCGGCGGCGCGTTCGTCCGTGTCGCCCATGCCGATCAGGTGGGAGGCGCGGAGCACTTCGTGCAGCGACTGCAGGTCGTACGGGATCGTCCAGGCGGCCACGGCGGCGCGGAACACCGGCAGCAGGGCGGGCGGCAGGTCGAGCGCGGCGAACATCCGCAGCAGGCGCAGCGCGGGACCGCGCTCGCCGCCCACCCGGCGGAAACCGCGGCTGTCGTGCACGGCGCGGTAGGCGCTGTCCTCCGCGAACCGCGCGCCGCCCGCGGAAAGGGCCTCCTCGACCTCGCGTGGCAGCCCCGGGCCGGCGTACGCGGCGTACACGAGGGCCCTCATCAGCCCGTCCAGGGCCTCCGGCCCCGGCGGCTCGTCGAGCAGACCCTCCAGCTCGGCGACCGGGTCCTCCGGCATGGCGTCCGGGGCGAAGAACGCGCGGGCCGCCGCCTCGTCCCCGTTGCGCTCGGCGAGTCGCTCGTACACCCCGCGCAGGGCCGTCCCGGCCGCGTCGGCGAGTTCGGGGACGTCGCTCAGCGCCTCGGCGAGGGAGTCCTCCCAGTCGACGCTCGCCTGCCGCCACACGCGCTCCTGGTAGAAGCCGGTGAACCGCGGCGTGTCCGGGGCCCCGGCGGGCTGCCAGGCCGTCACCGCCCAGGGCGCTCCCCCGGCGGCGTCGGCGGCGACGATCTGCTCCAGGGTGGCGTCCCGCACGCTGCCCGTGACGTTGGACAGGCCGGGGGCCGGGTAGCCGAACGCGGAACGGCTGCCGGTGCCCGAGGCCGGTACGCGGGGGCCCGTCCAGCCGTCCGGGTACTCCGTCACCCAGTACGTGGCCCGCCCGTCGGCGTCCTCCAGCAGGTGCGGCAGCCCGTCGGACACCGCCACGCGCCCCACCGGGAGATGCGTCGGCAGCCCCGCCCCGTCGGCGATCCTCCTGGCGCGCGCCCGGGCCTCGGCCTCGCTGGGCGGTACGTCGCCGGGACCGCAGGCGAGCACCGTCACGCTGCGGAAGCCGCGGTCCCGCGCCGAGCGCAGCAGCCGTCCCGCGTACGCACCGTCGTCCCGCCGGACCCCACCGTCCGCGGTGACCAGCGCCAGCCCGTCGGCGCCACCGTGCGACGCGAAGAAGAACGTCCCTTCGGCCGTGCCACCGCCCGGCAGCGCCTGCTCCGTCGCGGCGGGCCGGCCCGCACCGTCGCGCTCCCACGACACGAAGCCCTGCGCGCGGTCCAGCCTGCCGTACTGCTCCTGCCGCTCCGCCCAGTCCGTGTCGTCGAACGAGGCCACACCGATCAGCTCGCCGTTCCGCCCGTGCACGGGCCGCATCACCGGCGCGGGCCGGGTCGCACCGTCGGCTGCGGCGGCCGGGGGACGGACACCGAACAGCTCGTCGGGAGAACCGGGTTCCGTGATCCGGCCGGTGTCGGCGGACACCAGTTGCCGCTCCGTCACTTCTTCGGCCCGGATGAACTCGTACGGCTCCGTCCGCGCGTCGCCGGGGACGACGGTCCGGATGGTGATGTCGACGGAGGCACCCGGCGGATACAGGACCTCCGTCTCCAGCGGCAGGACGACGAACGGGCTGACCTCCCGCGCCGTCGAACGGGTCACGTGCACCAGCCCGCGATGCGCGTCACCGGGAACGCCCTTGCTCCGGTGCATGAAGCCGAGCGCTTCCTCCTTGCTCCGCGCCGTGCTGCGGAAGACCGGCATCGTGATCCGGTCCCTGCCGTACACCGGGCCGTCCACAGGGGGCGCGCCCAGCGCCCCGGGCACCCCGCGGTCGCCCCACCAGACATCACCGTTCAACGGGGGCAGGATCTCCAGCGCCTCGATCGTCATGTCGACGTGCAGGGCCAGCTCCTCGTACACCGCGTCCGCCAACGCGTCCAGACGGCGCCTCACTCCCGCCACCTCGGGAGTCTTCGCATCGAGATCGTCCACCTCCCACATCGCGTCGAACAGGGCGGCGAAGCCGTCCTGCCGGCGGAGGGTGGCCGGAAGGAGGTCGGCGGCGCCGACCTCGGCCATCTTCCGGGTCATGGTCCAGGTGGTGAGGCGCACCAGGCGGCGTCCGATCCCCGCGCCGAAACGCTCGCCGTTGAGGAACGCCTTCATCAGCCGGTAGTCGGCGCCGCTGTAGAGGTGCACGGCCGTCAGATGGGCGGGGTGCAGCCGCTCCAGGGCCTGACGGCCCGCGTCGCCGTAACGGCTCAGCCAGTCGTGAAGGGCCCGGCCGCGATCCGTCTCGGGCAGCGGGTCTCCGGCGAGCGCGGCGTCGACCAGGTCCACGAGGCCGCCGGGGAGATCCAGTCTGCTGCGTGTGATGTCGCGGCCGAACGTCATACGCTCGGCGTACAGGGCGCGGTGCGGAGGGACGAAGGACAGTCCGTCCCGGTCGGTCCTGGCGGGTCCGGCCGCCGGGACCGAGTCCGCCACCCAGGTGTGGAGTCCGGCCCCGTCGCGCAGCGCGAGGCCACGCTCCCCAGCGGTCCCCAGGCCGAGCCGGTGGGAGGCGCGCAGGATCTCGTGGAGGGACTGGAGGTCGGCCGGGACCGCCCAGGCGATGAGCGCGTCGCGCAGCGCGAGCAGGCGGCCGGGCGAGGCGCCGAGCGCGGCGTAGGTCCGCAGCAGCCGGAGTGCGGGGCCGTACTCGCCGCCCACCCGGCGCATCCCCCGGCTGTCGTGCACCTCGCGGTACGCGCTGCCCGGCGCGTACCGCGCACGGCTGCCGGCCGGCCGGGACAGGGCCTCGGCCGTCTCGCGCGGCAGCCCGGGAGCCGCGTACGAGGCGTACGTGAGCGCGGTCATCAGCGCGTCGAGGGCGAGCGGCCCCGGAGGCAGCGCCCGCAGCCGCTCCAGTTCCGCGGCCGGGTCCCCGGGAACGGCGTCCGGAGCGAAGAAGGCCCGTAGCGCGGCGTCCTGACCGTGGCGCGCCGCGAGTTCCCCGTACATGCGGGACACCGCGTCGCGCACGGAGTCGACGAGCCCGCCGGTCCGGCCCAGGTGCTCGGCGTACGCGAACTCCAGGGCCGCGCTGCGGCGCTGCCACTCACGGTCCTGGTACAGGCCGGCGAACCTCACCGTGCCGGGCGATCCGGCGGGACGCCAGGAAGGCACCGCCCAGGCGGGGCCGTTGTCGGAGGCAGGCGCGGTGCCGGCGGTCTCCGCCTCCCCGTCCGGGGTGATCTCCTGGTCGGCCGGGGTCGCAGGGGCGGCGTTGATCCGGACGGCCGACGGGTAGGCGTACTCGGGGCGCGCGGTCGGATCGCCGGTGCCGGAACCCGCGAAGTGGAAGGTCCCCACGCCCGACTCGTGCCGGGCCGACGGCGCCGGCCGGGCGGAGGCCCACCCGTCCGAGGTCCCGGAACCGGCCCCCGGGGCCGTGGTGACGCCGTCCGGGGACCAGGGCTGTACGGGCCGGGCCTTCCAGACGGTGGTGATCCACCGGCCCAGCTTCTTCTCGCGGAGCGCGGTGACGGCCAGCGGGCCGAACGGGTCGTCCTCGACGAGGTCGAGGGGGCCGGTGTAGCCCCACGCGTTCCGGCCGGTGCGGTCGGAGAACGCCTGTAGCCGTTTCGCCCCTCCGGCCGCGAACTCGGGCATCGGGAAGAGGACGGGGACGTCCACGCCCGCCTCGGTCAGCAGCGGGGCGAGCTCCAGGAGGGCCCAGAGCTGTGTGTCGGGTATGCGCAGCGGGGGGTGGCCGGGCAGGTGCACGACGACCGCTCCGCCGTCCGTCCCGGTCCAGATCACCCTGGACCGGCCGGGTGCCTCCTTGGACTTCCACTGTGCCGGGTGAGGAACGGTGAGGATGTCTCCGCCGCTCTTCAGCCGCGCGTACCAGCGGTCGACGTCCACGCCGTTGGGCGCCGGGCGGCCGCTCCAGTTGTAGCCGGTCGGTTCCGTCCCGTCGGTGAGGATCTGGGCGAAGGCTCCCAGTTCACCGAGGTGGTAGGCGGCCAGCAGATCCGGGTCGGCGATGTTCACGCCGCGCGCGTGTGCCCGGGTGGCCAGGAGTGTCAGCTCCATGATCCGCTCGTCGGTCCAGGGGTCGGTGTCCGCCATGTGGAGAACACCGCGGCCGAGGCTCTCCTGGCCCACGGGTGTCATCCCGAACAGGATCCGGTCGGCCGCGGCCACCGTCGCCCAGAAGGCCCGCGCGGTGTCCTTCGGACGCACCGGCATGAAGTCGGCCAGGTCCAGCACGCCTTGGACGAGGCTCGTGCCGCCGTCGCCCGAGAGCTCGTCGACGGCGTACGTCAGCGCGGTGTCCGGGACCATCTCGCCGAGCCGGGCGTCCGGCCGCAGGGTCACCAGGTTCCGGGCCGCGTCCAGGACCGCCACGTGAGCGGCCTCGGCCGGGACGCCCTCGCCGACCTGCCGCGCGAGGAAACTCCACAGGTCCGGCCGGAACGGGGTGAGCGACCGCAGGCCGGGGTCGGCGGCGCGCAGGGTCTCCAGCGCCCCGATGCCCTTCAGCACCCGTTCGTACCGGCCCCCCGGTACTCCGCGGTCGTCCTCGATGTTCTGGCCGAACGCCAGGCGCAGCGCACGGACCAGCCGCAGCATGGTCACCCGGACCTCCGGGGGCACGGCGCCGGGTGCGGTGTGCAGCCCGGCGTCGCGCGCCAGTCGGTCCAGCTCGCCGTCCAGAGGCTCGGGCCGGACGCGCTCCACGCGCCCGATCACCCCGCCGGGGGTGTCCTCGATCAGGCGGGCACCGTCGTCCATGCCCGTGGTCATGGAGGCCGCGTCGACCTCCATCCGGCTCACGTTGGCCGTGTGCTGCGCGAGCGACACCTCTTCCAGGAGATCCACCGAGGCGGGCACCGGGCGGCCCTCCTGCAGGTGGTGGCGCGGGTCGCCCGCCGATCCGGCGTAGCAGACCTCGAGCCCCAACCGGTAACCGGGCGGCAGCTCGCCGACCTCGCGCAGCCCGCCTATGTACCGCCCGCCGTCGGCCGCGTTCAACCGCACGGTCTCGCCGCTGCGCAGGACGAGCGCCAGGCTGCCCGGGAGGCCGTGGGCGGTGTAGTGGTAGACGGCGCGGTCCGGGGTGAACGGCTCGGTGCCGACCTGCTTGTCGCCCTCGCCGGTGGCCACGTAGTGCAACCGTCGCCGGTGGTCGAAGAAGGTCCGCAGCAGCTCCTCGCGCCTGGCCATGTTGTCGTTCATGGAGATGCGGCCGAACCGCTCACGGCCGTCGAAGACCAGCGGCCGCGTGACCACGTCGCTGTCGCGGAACTGCCTGCCGTCGACCGAGGTCCACTCACGGTCCTCGAACGGCGCCGGTGCCGCGGGCGGGTCGAACGGCACCCAGTCGCCGTGCCAGTCCCCGGTGTCCCGGACCGTCATCGTCGGCACGTGGGCGCCCAGGCCGGGTTCGTACCGCAGCCGCCCGTCACCGCTCGGCGCCCACACCCGCCGCCCCAGCCTGAGGGCGACCGCTCGCATCAGTTCCAGGTACTGGGAGCCCGCGTACGGGATCGCCAGCACGACCGGCACGTGCCCCGGCTGCCGCGACAGTTCCGGATCGCCGGCCAGCCGCTCCGCGAACGCCTCTGGGTCCATCGACTGCCCGTCGAAGGGCCGGTCCCCGACCACGTAGGCGTTGTCGCCCCACGGCGCGGGCAGGTCCGGCTCCGCTACCTCCCGCGTGGCCGGGTCGCCCGTGACCACCAGCACCCGGTCGATCCGCACCCGGTTGATCCACCCTCCCTTCAGGTCGCGCCCGCGGACCGCGCCGGAGGCGTCCCGCAGCAGCGTGTCCGGGTCCCGGAACGGGTCCGTCGTCTGCGCGGCGGATGCGGTCGGCGGGGGTGTCGGGCCGAAGAGGACCAGGCCGTCCAGGGCGGTGGTCCCGGTGCCGGTGGCCGGCTGCCGGGTGGCGGTGGTCCAGTGGCCCGGGGTCTGGGTGGCCGGATCGAGCAGGGCGAGGATGTGGAGCGGGAAGGCGGGGCCGGTGTCGGTGAGCAGCATCGGCGCGCTGTAACCGTAGGCGGGGCGCCCGGTGTTCTGGGAGAACGTCTGCACCAGCTGCGGGCTCAGGGCTCCCGGACCTGTGGTCAGGAAGAGCACCGGGATGCCGAGAGCGACCGTACCCATCGCCGGGCTCAGGTCCAGCAGGGCCAGGAACTCGCGCTCGGTGACGGGGGCGGGGGTGCGGCCGGGAAGGTGCAGGACGATACTGCCGGCCTGGTCGACCTCGACCACGGTCAGCATCGGCATGGGCTTGCCCGGGCCGGTCCATTCCGGCCGGACGGGGTGCAGGCTGGTCCCGCCGGGTCCGAGGGTCATCTGGCGCACGCTGCTCCAGTCGACCCCGGCGGGTGCGGGGGTCCCGGACCAGTTCACGCCCTGGATGTCGGATCCCTGGCGCAGCACGGCCGCCGGTCCGAAGGCACCGCTCTCCGACAGGTGGTACGCGACCAGCAGGTCGTGGTCGGACACGTCCATGCCCTGCGCGACGGCCTTGGCCATGACCGCCCACAGGGCTTCCTGCTGTGACCGGTCCCACGCCGTGGTGCTGTCGAGGTGGAGGACCCTACGGCCCATCGCCTCGCGGTCGGCGGGGGCCAGGGGACGGAGGATCTGGGCGGCCCGGGCCGTGGCCCACAGCGTGGACGCCACCTGCCGGGGGGTGAACGCCGCGGGAGCCCGTACCGACTGCACGTGACGGATCACCTGCTCACCCTTGTCCGCCAGTTGCTTGAGGGTGATCTGGAGTGGCGGTGACGGCACCACGTCCGTGAGCCGGGCGGTGGGGTCGGCCGCCACCCGCGCCGCGGCGAAGTCGAGGAACGCCACATATCCCCGGGGATCGGGGGCGGTCCCGGTGTGTTCCTGGACGAAGAAGTTCAGCAGGTCCATGCGGAACGGGGTGACCTGACTGATCGCCGGGTCGTTGGACCGCATCCGTTCCAGCGCGCCGATGCCCTTCAGTACGCGCTCGTAGCGGCCTCCCGGCACACCTCGGTGGTCCTCGATCTCGTTGCCGAAGACGGCCCGCAGCGCCCGCACCAGCCGCAGGGTGGTCTCCCTGGTCTCCGCCGGCACCTCGCCTACGCCGTGGTGCAGGCCGGCGTCCCGGGCCAGCTGGTCCAGCTCGGGGTTCAGCGGCTCGGGGCGGCGCAGGACCCGGCGCCCACGCTCACCGTTGGCTGCGCTCAGGGCCGCACGCCGGATGTCGTTCAGCCCTGTCATCCGGGTGGCGCCGTCGGTCTCCAGCCGGGTCAGGTTGGCGACGTACTGGCTGAGCGGGACGTCGTCCAGCGGGTCGTCGACGTGAGGCGACGGAGCGTACGAAGCCTGCTCCTTGCGCGGGTCGCCGTCCGTCTCGCTCCAGCAGACCTCCAGATGCATCCGGTGCCCCGGCGGCAGCTCCCGTACCTCCGGCAGCCCCGCGATGTACGCGGCCGCGTCCCGCTTGCCCAGCCACACCGTCCGGCCGTCCCGCAGCGGAATCGCCATCCGCCCGGGGGATCCGTGGCCGGCGTACACGTAGACCGCCGCGTCCATGGAGACCGGCTCGTACTCGCCCTCGTGGTGCCCCGCACCGGCCGGTGTCCAGTGCAGCAGCCGCCGCATCTCGCGGAACTTCCGGAAATGCTGCTCCCTGCGCCGCAGCCCGTCGCTCCGGGCGACCGACAGCCGGCCGAACCGCTCGTTCTTCTCGTCCACCAGCGGGCGGGTGACCACGTCGCTGTCGCGGAACACCGTTCCGTCCAGGGCGGTCCACGTGCGGTCCGTGTGTGCCCAGGTCACCGCCGGCGGGGCGACCCGCACCCACGCACCGACCGGCACCTCCGGATCGTGGTCCGTCAGCACCAGGACGTGTGCGTCCCCGGACCCGTCGGGTACCAGACGCCCCGCACCGCTCGGGCCCCACACCGGACGCCCCAGCCGTTCCGCCACCAGCCGCAGCGTTTCCTGGTACCGGTCCCCCGCCTGCCCGACCGCCAGGACGACGGGGACGTCCTTCGGCAGCTCGGCGAGCTCCGGGTCGGCGGCCAGCGCGGCGGCGATGCCCTCGGCGTCCAGCACCCGGCCGTCGGGCAGCCGTACCAGGCCGTCCTCGCCGTCCGCCGCTACGACGTAGGCGGTGTCCGGCCACGGTGCCGGCCCGCTCGACACCACCTTCGGCGCGGCGCCCGGCCGGGTCTCGACGACCCGCACCGTCCCGGGCAGGACCCGGGTGACCTTCCTGGGCGTCCAGTTGCGGCCCTGCGAGCGCCCCGACGGCCCGGCGATCAGGGTCTCCGGCGCCAGGACCGGGTCGTTCGGCCCGGTGAAGGCCGCCGGTACGGCGGGCGGCGCGGGGACACCCGCCACGGACGGCGGCGCGGCGGTCGGCGCGAAGAAGGACGTCCCGTCGGTCACCGTCCCGTTGCCGGGCACTCCTGTGACGGCGGCCCCGTCCCAGGCGCGCACGCTGTGATGCGCCGGCGTGATCCGGAACCCGGACAGTTCGAGGTCGACGCCCATCGAGCCGGCGGCCGAGAGCAGCAGGAACTGCACGGCCACCGGCAGCGGAGGCTCGGGCTGACCGTTGGCCGCGAAGTACGAACTGATCGCGAGGCGCAGTTCGCCCCACGTCAGCGAGGACGGGAAACCGTTCGCCGTCCGGGTCCGCTCCAGCGCCCAGAAGCCGCGCAGCAACGCCTCCAGCGCCGCCGAGTCGTTCTCCACCATCGGACCGAAGATCAGCCGGACCGCCCGCACCCAGCGCAGCACGTCGCCGGCACGGGCCCGCTCACCCGTCACCAGCTCCGCCAGGCGCCCCAGTTGCGCCGTCGACGGCTCAGGCCGAAAACCAGCCCACCAGTCGCCCTCCGCCACCTGCCAGCGCGGGCCCCTGTTCCCGTCCCCCGGAGCCAGCACCGGCTCCGCGCCGCTGCCCGTCGCCCACACCCAGCGGTCCAGGCCGTTGGCCAGGACCTGCCCGGCCAGCGGCACCTCCAGCGGGTCGCGCAGCGGCGGGCCGGCCAGATCGGCCCCGGCCACCAGCAGCGGGCTCTCCGGCGGCAACGCCGTCAGGTTCCCGTCCACCGCGAACAGGAAGTCCACGATCCGCTCGTAGGCGAAGACCGCGTCGGCGCCGTCCGCCAGTGCCAGAGAAGCCGCCTCGGCGTCACCGCGGAGCCCGACCAGGTACGCCTGGTCGAACGGCAGCGGCTGCGCCGGGCTCTCCAGCGGCACCGGGCCGGGCCGGACGAGGGTGAACTCCTGCGCCGCGGGCATCAGGGCGTAGGTCTGCCGACGGGCGTCCTGCCAGTCCTGGACCGGCCGGGACGACACGCCCACCGGCTTGTCCTCCGCGTCCCGGTGCCTGGCCACCAGCACCCGCTCCAGCAGCACCCGGGTCCCGTCCACCGCCACCAGCTCCGAGAACCACAGCATCAGGGGAGGCGTCCGCGCGGGGTCGGCCAGGATGCCGAGGGCGGTCCGTGCCGCGTCGAAGATGCCCCGGGCCCTCGTCTGCCCCGGTCCCTGGGGCATCTGGGGCAGCAGTGCGTAGGCCTCGGTGAGCGCCGCCCGCAGCTGCTGGTAGGCGGGATCGCCGTCGTGCAGCGCGCTGCCCAGGGCGTACTCGCCCAGCCTGAGGGCGATGGCCCTGGCGTCCCACTCGGTCATCAGCATCTTGTTGGGCCCGCCGGCCTGCGGGATGCCCATCCGGGCGGCCACCACGAGGAAGCCGCCGACGCCCTGCACCACCGGGTTGTCCGTGATCCGCAGGATGGATTCCCGCAGGACGTCCTCGGGCAGCGGGGCGTGGAACATCAGTACGCGCTCGTAGGCGTTGCGGCTGAGGTCGGACAGCTCGGTGACGGCCCGCCGGATCTCCTCGGGCGTCATGAACTGGCCCGTGTAGCCGAAGTGCCGCAGCTCCATGAGGGCCAGCGGGATCTCCAGCCGGCCGTCGTCGGTGTCCAGGGTGGGGTACTGATCGTCGTCCATTCCGACGGCGTAGCGCTGGCTGACGGGGAGGCCCTCGGACGTACGGCCGGTGAGGACGGCCGTCCAGTGCTCGCGGGGCGTCGGCACGTCCGCGCCGGGGGCGTCGAAGAACCCGGCCTCGGCGGGCCGGTCCGGCGTCCACAGCTGCCGGTGGAGCTCCAGCAGCTTGCCCATCTGCTCGACGACGTCCTGGGTGAGCTGATCGTGGCGGTCGTCGAGGAAGGTCCGGGTGCGCGGCCGCAGCGCCCGCCGGATGCGGTCCAGGGCATGCCGCGAGGCCGCGGGCAGGAGGTTCTTGATGAGGGTCGGATCGGCCCCCGCGGGCCGGCCGTTGTCCAGGACGTCGGCGACCGGCGAGGCCGCGACGTTCTGGAAGCCCAGCCATCCGTACCCCCACACCTCGTCGACGTCCGGGACGGCCGCGAGGAACGGCACGACGTGGAGCTCCACGGCGGCACGGCCGAGGACGTCGTTGGCGAACATCATGGCGGCCGTCTGGCCGAAGCTACGGCCCCCGGCCATCAGGTACATGAACCTCGACAGGCCCAACCGCTCGAAGGTGAAGTCCTGGAGTTCCCGGAGGCCGGCGACGGGGTACCCGACGGTGAGCTGGCCGTAGGCGGACCAGTCGAAGTCCACCGGCGCGGGGTTGACCTTCGTCGCCTCGCCCACCTCGGTGAACGTCCAGCCGCCGAGCGGGCCCAGCACCTCGGTGAGCGGGACGGCGGCCTGCCGTTCGTCGGCGATCCTCGCGGCGGCCCGCGCCTGCTGCAGCCGGGTCATGGCCTCTTCCGGGGACTGCCTCCGCTCCCCCGGGAGCACCGCCATCGGATCGACGACGAACTCACCGATGGTGAGCTTCATCCTGACGGGCTCCGGCGTCCCCGGCTCCTCCTGCGGCTTGTTCATGTGCAGACGGCCGTCGGCCGTCTCCCAGAAGGTCCGGCCGTCCGTGACGAGCGTGATCCCGGGGCCGTGGGCCAGTACCAGCGTCCCGGTGACACCACCCGGCAGGTTGATGAAGAGGTCCCGGCGCTCCTCGACCTCCAGGCCGAGCGCTCCGTACTCACGCCCGGTCGCCGCGTCGAGCCCCGCGTGCACCACGGAAGACGACTGCGCGAACTCCGGCAGCGCACGCTCCAGCACCTGACCGGACGCATCGACGACCACCGCCCGCGCGTCCGACGCCGCGACCGCGGGCGGCAGCGCGGACACCTGACGGCCCGCACCCGCCGACATGTCCACCCACACCACACCGTCGGCACCACCCAGGTGGTACGCCGCCCACGCGTGCCCCAGCGCCTCACCCTGACGCCGCGCCAGGACGAGAGCCACCGCACCCGGCCCCTGGGCCGCGACCGCACCCGCCACCGACTCCCAGGACCGCACTCCGCGCCACCCGGGACCCACCACCAGCGACGGTGCCGCCGACAGGTCGCCGACCACCGAATCGTCCACCGTGCCCGCCGGACGCACACCCCGCCGGAACAACGCGCCGCGCAACGCCCCCAGCAGCACCAGACACCGCTCGACCGACATGTCCCGCATCGGCACGCTGCCCGCCACCCGGCGTACGACCGCCGTCAGCTCCGCGCGGCCGAGCGGCGGCGGCACGGTGACCTCGGCACCCGTCAGGCTCCGCGGCACGGCCGACGGCGGGGGCGAGGAGAACACTGCGTCCCCGCGCGGCACCCCGGACGCGTTCGTCATCAAGGTCCCCGGCGACAGCAGGGAGCCGGCAGGGGGCTCCTCCCCCTCCCCCAGGCGCAGGGACGCGATGTCCGGTGTCTGTGCCGGGGCCGCCGGGTCCTCCGGGCTGAAGACGAACGGGGCGCCCTGGGCGGTGGTGGTTCCCGGGGCGGTGGCCTGCCGGGTGGCGGTGGTCCAGTGGCCCGGGGCCGTGCCGGCCGGGGCCGGCAGGGTGAGGATGCTGAGCGGGCCGGAGGGGTCGGCGGCGCGTGCGAGCATCATCGGCGCGCTGTAGCCGAAGGCCGGACGTCCCGTGCTCTGGGAGAACCTCTCTACCAGCTGCGGGCTGAGTGCCCCCGCACCGGTGGTCAGGAACAGCACCGGAGTACCCAGGGGGAGGGTACGCAGCGCCGGGTCGAGGCCCAGCAGCGCCAGGTACTCGCTCTCCGGGACCGTGACGGGAGCACGGCCGGGCAGGTGGACGACGACGGCGCCGGCCTGGTCGACCTCGACCACGTGCAGCGTGGGCATGGGCTTGTTCGGGCCGGTCCAGTCCGGCTGGACCGGGTGCGTGGTGATCCCGTTCGGTCCGGACCCCACGCGGAACACAGCGCCCCAGTTGATGCCGCCGGGCGCGGGGGTGCCGGACCAGTTGACGCCCTGGACGTGGGGGCCCTGCCGCAGGAGAGCCGCCGGGCCGAAGGCACCGGCTTCCTTCAGGTGATAGGCGGCCAGCAGGTCGTGGTCGGAGACGTCCACGCCTTCCGCGATCGCCTTCGACAGCAGCGCCCACAGGGCCTCGTGCTGCGATCGTTCCCACACGGCGGACGCGTCCAGATGGAGGACCTTGCGGCCCATCGCCTCCCGGTCCGCGCGTGTCATCAGGGCGAAGACCTGGGCGCCACGGGCCGTGGCCCACAGGGTGGACGCCACGTGCCGGGGGGTGAACGCCGCCGAGGCGGACAGCGACTGGACGTGACGGGTCACCAGCTCGCCCTTGTCCGCCAGCTGCCGGAGGGTGGCCATCAGCGCCGGGGACGGCACCGCGTCGCTCAGCCGGGCGTCGGCGTCGGCCGCCACGCGGGCCGCGGCGAAGTCGAACAGGGCGAGGTATCCGGCCGGGTCCGGGGCGCGGTCGGTGTGCTCCAGGACGTAGTAGTTCAGCATGTCCATGCGGACGGGGGTGAACTGGCTGAGCGCCGGGTCGTTGGCCCGCATCCGTTCCAGTGCGCCGATGCCCGTCAGGACCCGCTCGTAGCGGCCGCCCGGCACCCCGCGGTCGTCCTCGATCTCGTTGCCGAACACCGTCCGCAGCGCCCGCACCAGCCGCAGGGTGGCCTCCCGCGTCTCCGCCGGCACCGCACCCGGGCCCGGGTGCAGCCCCGCCTCACGGGCCAGCTGGTCCAGCTCGTGGTCGAGCGGCTCGGGGCGGCGCAGGACCCGGCGGCCCCGCTCACCGTTCGCCGCGTCCACCGTCGAGCGCCGGGCGTTGTCCAGGCCGGTCTGCCGGGTGGCTCCGTCCGTCTCCCGGCGGGTCAGGTTCGCCACGTGCTGGACGAGCGGGACCTCGCCGAGCGGATCGTCCACATGGGGTGCCGGAGCGTACGGGGCCTGCGGCTGCTGCGGGTCACCGTCCGACTCGCTCCAGCAGACCTCCAGGTGTATCCGGTGGCCGGGCGGCAGTTCCTGAACCTCGCGCAGGCCGGCGATGTAGGCGGCCGCGTCCCGCTTGCCCAGCCGCACCGTCCGGCCGTCACGCAGCGGAAGCACCAGCCGCCCGGGATTCCCGTGGCCGGCGTACACGTACACCGCCGCGTCCATGGAGACCGGCTCGGAGCCGCCGTCCAGGTACGAGGCGCCGGCGGGCGTCAAGTGCGCCAGTCGGCGCATCCGGCGGAAGTCGCGGAAACGACGCTCCAGCCGTTGCAGGGGGTCCTGCCGCGGCATGGCCATCCGGCCGAACCGCTCCTGGGCCCCGTCGACCAGCGGCAGGGTGTCCACGTCGCTGTCGTGGAACGTCGTCCCGTCCAGCGCCGTCCACCGGCGGTCCGGGGACGGGCCGGTCGCGGCCGAGGGAGAGGCGGCCACCCAGGAGCCGATCGGCGCGCCCGGGTCGCGGTCGACCAGGGTCAGGACATGTGCGCCGCCGGAGCCGTCGGGGACCAGACGGCCGTCGCCGCTGGGTCCCCGCACCACGCGGCCCAGCCGGTCGGCCACCAGCTGCAGGGTCTCCTGGTACTGCTGTCCCGCGAACGGGACGGCCAGGACGACGGGGACGTCCTTCGGCAGCTGGGCCAGCTCGGGGTCGTCGGCCAGCACGGCGGCGAGGCCCTCGCCGTCCAGGAGCCGGCCGTCCGGCAGCCGTACGCGTCCGTCCTCACCCGCCGCCGCCACCACGTAGGCCGACTCGGGCCACGCAGCGGCCTCGCTGGACACGATCTTCGGCACGACGCCGGGCCGGGTCTCGATGACGCGCACCGTCCGCGGCAGGACCCGGCTGACCGGCTTGCCCGTCCAGTTGCGGCCCTGCGCCCGCCCCGACGGCCCGGTGATCACCGTGTCCGCCGACAGCAGGGAGTCGTTCGGTCCGGTGACCGTGCCCGGACCCGGAACCGCCGGGGGTACGGGCACGCTCTGCGCGGGGGTTGAGGCGGACGGCAGCGCGGAGGGCTCCGGCGACGGCGCGAAGAGAGACATCTCCTCGTCCCCGTCGGTCTCGCCGCCGACCGCCTCGGCCCCCTCCCAGGCCCGCAGGCTGACATGCTGCGGAACGATCGAGAACCTGGACAGTTCCAGGTCGACACCCGTCGAGCCCGCGGCCGAGAGCAGCAGGAACTGCAGGGCCACCGGGAGCGGGGGCTCGGCCTGCCCGTTGGCCGCGAAGTAGGAGCTGATGGCGGACCGCAGGTCACCCCATGTCAGTGCGGACGGGAAGCCCTGGGCCACGCGGGTCTGTTGCAACGCCCGGAAACCCTGGAGGAGCGCTTCGAACGCGGCGGTGTCGTTCTCCAGCAGGGGGCCGTAGACCAGCCGGATCGCCCGTACCCATCGCAGTACGTCCGCGGCCCGCCCGCGGTCTTCGGTGAACTGCTCTGCCAGCCGGCCCAGTTCGGCGGTCGAGGGCTCGGGGCGGAATCCGGCCCACCAGTCGCCCTCCACCATCTGCCACCGCGGCCCCGCCGCCCCGTCCGCCGGGGCCAGTACGGGTTCGATGCCGCTGCCGGTGCCCCAGACCCACCGGTCCAGGCCGTTGGCCAGGACCTGCCCGGCCAACGGCACCTCCAGCGGATCGCCCATCGGCGGGCCGGCCAGATCGGCCCCGGCCACCAGCACCGGGCTCTCCGGCGGCAACGCCGTCAGATGCCCGTCCACCGCGAACAGGAAGTCCACGACCCGCGCGTAGTCGACGACGGCGTCGGTGCCGTCCGACAGCGCCAGCACCGCCGCCCCGGGACCACCGCGCAGCCCGACCAGGTGCGCCGTGCCGAACGGCAGTGTCTGCACGGGGCTCTCCAACGGCACCGGCCCCTGCCGCACCAGAGTGAACCCGACCACCTCCGGCAGCAGGCCGTACGTCTGCCGCCTCGCGTCCTGCCAGTCCTCCGCGGGACGCGAGGACACCCCCAGAGGCCTGCCCTCCGCGTCCCGGTGACCGGTCACCAGCATCCGGTCCAGGGGGACCCGTGTCCCGTCCACCGCGACGATTTCCGAAGCCCACACCATCACCGGCGGCGTCCGCTCGGGATCAGCCAGGATCTCCAGGGCACCCCGCGCCATGTCGACCAGTGCCCGGAGTTTGCCCTGGTGCTGCGGGGGAAGCGTGTCGAGGGCATCGGACGCCTCGCCCACGGCCTTACGCAGCGCCTGGTGCACGGGGTGGGCGGGGGGCAGCGGGGTTCCCAGGGCGTACTCACCCAGCGCCCGGGAGATCTTCTGGCTCTCCCCCACCGACACCAGTCGCCGGGCACTGCCGCCCGGCTGCGGCAGACCCGCCATCAGCACCATCTGCACGAAGTGGGCGAGGCCCCGGACGGCCGGATTGTCCAGGACGCGGTTGACGGACTCGCGGAGGACGTCCTCGGGCAGCGGAGCCCGGTGGGTGAGCGCCCGCCGGTAGGCCTCGCGGCTGAGCTTCGACAACTCGGCCACGGACCGACGGATGTCCTCGGGCGTCATCAACTGCGCACCGCCGTAGGCGAAGTGCCGCAGCTCCGCGGGGACCAGCGGAATCTCCAGCCGGCCGTCGTCGGTGTCCAGGGTCGGGAACCGGTCGTCGTCCATGTCGACCGTCTGCTTCTGGGTGACGGCCCCGCCCCGGGAGGTGCGCCCCGTCAGCGCTGCGGTGGTGTGCTCACGGGGCGACGGCACGTCGCCGATGGTGGCGTCGAAATAGCCCGGGAAGAACGGCTTGTCCGGCGTGAGGGACTTCCGGTAGAGCTCCAGCAGTCTCCCGAGCGTGACGTCGAGGCTCGCGCTGATGCCGTCGTGGTGCTGGTTGAGGAACTCCCGGGTTCGAGGCCGCAGAGCCCGCAGGACGCGGTCCAGGGCAGGGCGCGACGCCACCGCCAGGCCGTTCTTGATCAGGAACGGGTTCGGGCCCTGGTTGAGGATGACGCCGGTCGGCCTGGCGACGGCGTGGGCATAGGCGAACCGCAGGTAGCCCCACAGGTCGTCGATGTCCGGAATCGACGCGAGGAAGGGGACGACCACGTCGGGCACATCGGTCCGGCCGGCGAAGACGCGCACGAAGTGTGCGGTGGCCTTCATCCCGAATTCCCTGCCCGACGCCTCCACGGCCCCCACGGCGCCCTTCGGCAGCCGGTCCACCGCCAGGTCCTGGAGCTCGCTCAGACCGAGGACGGGGAGACCCGGGGTCGGCTGCACATAGGCGAGGTTCGACCGGACCGGGGTCTGGCCGACCAGGGCCTTGTCACCCAGCTCGGTGGTCTCCCAGCCGTCCTGGGCGGGGAGAAGAGCGGAGAGGCTGATGTAGGGGGCGGAGCCCGGCTCGTCCCTGGCGTCCAGGGCCCGCTCCACCCGATCCAGCCGGGCCAGCGTCTCCTCCTGGGACTGTCGCTGCTCGCCGGGGAGTACCGTCATCGGCTCGAGGACGATCTCGCCGATGAGGTAACTGGTCCGCTGGGGCTTCGGCTCGCCGGGCGCCAGGTCGGGGTAGGTGAGGTGCAGGCGGCCGTCGGCGGTCCGCATGACGCTGGCGTGATCGGTGACGATCTTGAAGCCGGGCGCGTGGGCCAGTACCACCTTGGCCGGCAGGTCGCCGAGGCCGCTGATCACGAACACCTGACGCTTCTCGACCTCCAGGCCGAGTGCGCCGTACCCACGCCCCGTCGCCTCGTCCAGCACCGCGTGCGCCGTGGACGACGACTGCGCGAACTCCGGCAGCGCACGCTCCACGGCCTGCCCGGCGGGGTCGACGACGAGAGCCTGGGCGTCGGACGCCGCGACCGCGGGCGGCAGCGCCGACACCTGACGGCCCGCACCCGCCGACACGTCCACCCACACCACACCGTCGGCACCACCCAGGTGGTACGCCGCCCACGCGTGTCCCAGCACGTCCCCCTGACGACGCGCCAGCACGAACGCCACCGCACCCGGCCCCTGCGCCGCGACCGCATCCGCCACCGACCCCCAGGAGCTCACCCGCCTCCACCCGGGACCCACAGCCAGGGACGACGCCGCCGACGGGCCGCCCACCACGGAATCGTCCACCGTGACCGCCGGGCGCACACCCAGCGGGTACAACGCGTCGCGCAGGGCCCCCAGCAGCACCAGACACCGCTCGACCGGCATGTCCCGCACCGGCTCGCTGCCCGCCACCCGGCGTGCCACCGATGCGAGTTCCGCGCGACCGAGCACCGGACGAGACTCGGGTGCCGGTGCCGGTGCCGGTGCCGGTGCCGGGGCGTGGGGCTGCGGCCGGTACGCGTTCTCCGTCTCGTCCCACATCGCGCGGAAGGCGGCCCAGACGTCCTCCTCCGCCCGGGGGTTGGACTGCCAGGGGTGGGTGCTCCGCGGGTCGGAGCCGTACAGCTCCCGCAGCAGCGGCAGCAGCGCCGGCTCGTGGCGCCGGACCCACGCGGCCCCGTTGTTGCGCGGCAGGCCGGTGTACGGGTCGGTCCCGGTGTTCGTGCCCAGATAGGCGTTGGTGAGCTGGGCGAAGAACTCGTACTCGTTCCGCGCGGAGTAGTTCCGGTGCGTGCCGGAGGCGTCGTGGAGCGGCCCGTCGGGCCACACCGCGACATCGCCCGCAAGCACCTTGTCGTGGAACACCTCCGTGACGAGCCGCCGCTGGTCGTCGGTCAGCCCGTGGCGGTGGACGGCGTGCGCGAAGTCGTGCGTCGCGGCGGAGTAGCCGTCGGCGTACAGCCCCGCACCCGGCACGCTCGTGGTGCCCCCCAGCAGGTTCTCCTCGCCGACCGCGACCCGCCCGTCGGCCTGGAGACCGCGCACGGTGGCGAGGGGACGCGCGTCCTGTGCCGATTCCCCCTCCAGGAAGCGGAAACCGTCCAGCGACGTCACGGCGGCGTCCTTCGGGACCACGACCATCCGCGCGCCCTCGTTCAGCATCCGCTCCGCCACGGCGGGGGAACCCAGCATGCGGGCCACCTGCGCCCGCGCCTCGATGCCGGCCGAGACGGGCAGGTCCACACCGGCCGGGACGTCCACCATCAGCAGCGCGGCGGTGCGCGCGAACTCCCCGGCAGGCAGCGCCTGTCGCAGCGCCGCCACCAGCGTCCGGTCGGAGGCCAGGGCCTCACGGTCCTGCGATGCCAGGGGCAGCAGCCGGGAGGTCCGCTCCTCCTCCGTCATCGCGGGCAGCCGGAGGGCCAGGTCCGCCCGTACGTCCGGCGGCAGCACGGGCCGCGGTGGCGCCGGGGACGGCGCCGGCCCGTCCGCGGCGGGGGCCTCGGCCGGCGCCTGTTCCCCGGGCGGCGGCGCGGGCAGCGGCTGCCCGCCGAACCTGCCGGACCGGGTCGCACGGGCGGGCGCGGAGGACACGGAGCCGCGCAGGGAGGGGCCCCCGCCGACGCTCTCCGCACGGCGGGCGGTCTCCAGGGCGCTCGTGCGGCCCGGCAGCCCTTCCCACGCCTGACTGTGGCGGCGTGCCTGCTCGTCCAGTTCCCGCCGGACCGTGGCGAGGTCTCCCTCGATCTCCTGGACCTGGGCCCGGATCGCATCACGGGCCACGGTCCTGCGCCTCAGTTCGGCATCCGCCTGCCGCACCGTACGCTCCGCGCCGGACACGGTCTCCTCGGCGCGTGCGAGGTCCCCGGCCAGGACAGACTCGCGCGCGACGTCCTCGTCCAGAACGGTCCGGAGCTCGTCGGCCGCCCCGCGAGCCGTGGTCATCTCCTCGAGGTCCAGCTGACGCTGCCGGGCCGCGGCCGGAGCCCGCTCCCCGAGGTCCTCGGCGTGCTCCTCGGCCGCGGCAAGGGCGCTGACCGACGCGGCGGCGGCCGGGTCGGTCTCCGCGGTGGCGGCGACGAGCCGCCCGAGGCGGTCCACCTCGGCCCGCGCCTGCTGCCACTGCTCCCGCAGCCGGCGCTCCTCGTCCGCGGCCTCCTCGTAGCGGGTCTGCGCGTCACGCGCGGTCGCGTCCAGCCGCGCGATCTCCTCCCGCGCCGCACCGATCCGGTCACGGACCGCGGTGAGCTCCGACCGTACGGTCCCGGCGGCCCGCACGGCGCCCGTGTGGGCCAGGTCGGCCGCCCGGTGCGCGGTGGTGGCCGTGTCCACCGCGCGGCCGGCGTCCTCCAGCGCCCGCAGCGCACCGGGCCGGCGCCGTGCCAGCCCCTCCTCCCGGTGACGTGCCACCGCCTCGGCCCCCACCGCCCGGAGGTAGGTGCCGACGGCGGCGCGTACGGCCTCCCAGGAGTCGCGGGTGTCCTCGGTCGTGTCCGCGAGGGAGCCGTCGGCGTCGAACGGCCAGGAGCGCAGCCCCTCGTCGGTGCGCACCACGAGTTCGACCGGCTTCCCGGCCAGCTGGGCCGTACGGGAGCCGACGAACAGGGCGCGGGCCAGGCGGGTGCCGTCCGGGTCGGGACCGAGCGCGAGCCACATCTCCGCCGAGGGGTCGTCCTCGTCGATGCCGTCCGCCAGCACTCCCGGCAGGTCGGTCACCGGGTGGCGCGCCCAGTCCCGCAGATCGTCCGCGTCCAGGTCGGCGAGCATCGCGGGCAGGTCGTAGATCCGGGGGCCGGGCCGCGCCGGGGTGACACCGAAGCCGAGCACGTCGCGTTCCCACAGCCGCACGGTGGAACTGCCGGTGACGTACCGGACGCCCTTGGAGCCCTCCACCGTGATGACCGTGTCGACCAGGGTCTCGTAACTGCGTGTGCCGCGCCGGTCCGTGGGCTCGCTGGTGGTGCCGATCCGCAGGCGGGTGAACACGGCGGCGGACGTGTTGCCGCCCGTGGAGGCGGCGTGCGGCTGCTGCGCGGCCAGGGGGAACGTCAGGCCCAGCATCTGGACGTTGCCGTCCGCGAGGCTGTAGGTGCCCTGCTGGTTCAGGACGAAGGAACTCGCCGCCGAGGACGCCGTCGCGGAGGTGCGGACCTGCCGGCGGACCCGGTCCACGGCGACGTCACCCGCCTCCGTCACCGGGCGGGGACGGTGCAGGGAGATCTGCAGGGTCGGCGCGGAATCGGGCCTCTCCACCGGCCAGCTTCCGGGCATCCTCGTGGTCAGGCCCGCCGCCGTACCGCTCGGGTCGAGGCTGATCTCGCCGGCCTGGACCATCTCGCCCAGACGGACGGCCACGGCCTCCGCCGAGGCGTTCGCGGGCAGTCCCCAGGACACGGCCGTACGCGGATCGACCTCGAGCAGCGCCTGCACCAGCTGCGGGGCGACGTTGGAGTCGTACACGGGCGTCGGGCCGGTCGGCTCCAGCCGGGCGCCGCCCGGGAAGGGCAGGGTGCCCTGGGCCGCGGCGTCGCGCGGTGTCAGCAGCAACGGGTCGCTCCTGAGCATCGCGGGGGGCCGCGGCCCGGCGTGCCGCCGCGGCTCGACGGCCTCGGAGCCGGTGAACCGCAGGGCCGCGGCGGCGGGTACGGAGGCCTGGCTGACCGGCCGGCCCCGCAGCACACGCCTGATCCAGGTGCGCACCCGCTGCGCCGCGTCCCCTTCGAGGCCGGACAGGTTCAGCAGCCCGTCCTGGAAGACCGCGCCGGGTACGTTGGGCGGCCACTGCCACACCATCTCCGAGCGGACCGACGCGGTGTAGCGGTAGTCGACGTCGAAGTCGGCGGCGCTTCCCGTACGGGTCCAGAAGCGGTCCTCCGTCGACACGTCGGACCGCGCGGTACGGGTCCGGGTACTGGCCAGCGCGACGGACGGGCCCTCGCGGTCGGTGGGCCCGGTGCCACCGCTCGTGCGCGGGTAGCGGGAGACGAGACTGGCCGTTCCCTGGCGCGTCGTGGTCACGCCGGAGGACGTCACCCTCCCCTGCGGGATGTGCGTGTCGACGTGCTCCATGCCGGTTCCCGCATCGGCGGGACGGCCGCGTACCCCGCGCAGGGCGGGCGTCTGCAGCACCGGTTCGGCGCGCAGGGTCACCTCGACGAGACGGGCCCCGCCGTACGCCACGTGGACGAAGTGGAAGCGCACATGGCCGCCGGGGCCCCGCCGTGGCAGGCCGCGCAGCGCGGCGGGCTCGGTGACCCGGGCGATCTCGGTGGCCACACCGGACAGGTACGAGGCGTGGCCGGGCCGGGTGATGCCCGGCGCCTCGTTCTCCACGAGGGTGACGAGCTCCTGGCGGATCCGGTCCCGGTGTTCCCTGCGGTCCGTGCTGCCGTCGAGCTGGGTGACGGTCAGGACGGTCGCCTTGCCGAGTTCCCGCGTCCGAACGAACCGGCCGGGCAGCGGAACGCCGAGCGGGGGCTGCGAGAGGGTGGGCAGTCCGGGCATCCCGCGGAACCAGGCCGCCAGGCGGGCCAGGGACTGCACGGGAGCCAGGTACGTCACGGCGCGGGGCAGGTCGACGGCGACCGTGACCGGGGCGTAGGGGCCCAGGCCGACCGCGTTCCCGGCGATGTTGCGTACCCCCCACCGGACGGTCAGCAGCAGCGTCACGTCGCTGCCGATCCACAGCTTGTCGCCCGAGTGCTCCGTGGCGTGCGTGCCCTTCGTCACGGAGTTGACCGTGCTGAGGTCGTCGGTGCGGCGGGACTGGGAGTACCGGCCGCCCGGGTTGGCCTGGTGGACCAGGAGCTCGGGCGGGGTGGGCGCCGCCTGCAACGCCGTGAGCTGGAGGTTCCCCTGGTGGGTGACACCGACGCCGCGCTGCCGGCCGGCGGAGTCGGAGGCCAGGACGTCCTGCTCCGTGTAGAGCGACTCGGTCCCCAGGATGCGGGGGCTGGTCAGGTAGCCGGTGACCTCCAGCATCATGACCTGGTCCGCCGCCATGCCCGGGAGCGTCAGCCCCTCGACCACGTACACCCCGCCCAGGATCTGCGCGGCCCGGGACATGAGCTGGGCCGGGCGGATCGCGTCGTGCCGGGCCTCGGTGGCGAGGGTGCCCTGGTCGTTCAGCGACGCGCCCGCCACGGCGACGGACGTCCACTTGTAGGTCGCCGCCACGCCGTCCGCGGACGTCCTGGCCGCCCAGGTCACCGGTGTGGCGGCCCAGTTGACGGCCGAGCCGACCCGGTTGACCGCACCGGTCAGGCTCTCGGGCAGTGACTCCTTCACCGCGGATCCCCGCCTGGCGGTCTCCGTGGCCAGTCCGCTCAACTGCACGGAGGCACGCCGCACCGCCCGGCCCACCGGACCCTGCTCCGGGTGGCCCGGATAGGTCCCCGCGACGATCTGCCCGAGTGCCTCCAGCAGCGCGGCCGTGCCGCGGAAGGTGTCGACGAGCGCGCCTTCCGGCAGCCGGGTCAGGCCGGGCAGCGGGTGGCCCTGGGCGTCGACCAGGTTCAGGCGCCGCTGGTCGTCCGCCGGCCCGCCGTCGGTGACGGGTTCCCGGATCACGTGACCCGGCCGGGGGGCGGCGGGCACGAGGGTCGTGGCGGGCGCGTGGGTGCGGTAGTGCGGCACCAGCAGCGTGACGTCGCCGGGCACGGTGTGCGGTGTGGCGCCCGGAGCCCGGAGCACCGTGCCGTCCGCAGCGCCGTCGTCGTCGTCCGTCCCGACGTCGGCGAAGTGGATGCGCGGGTCGTCACCGAGGCCCTCGTACAGGTCCAGGCCGAGCCTGGCGGGCACCTCGAAGAGCTCGCTGCCGCTCTGGGTGGTCATGGTGAACTGGTCGAAGCCGACCGAGTCGCCGGTGTTCCCGGCGTCCACGAGCTGCCTGGTGCCCAGGTAGTCCGGAGCCGCGTTCAGTCCCCAGCCGCCGTCGGCGAGAGGGGCGTTGAAGCCGCCGCCGCCTCCCGCGGAACCGCTCAGCGCGGTGCCCAGCCGCCGCCCGCCAGTGGCCTCGTACGAACTGAAGCCGACCTGGAGGACGTCGGGCAGCCTGCGCGTGTGGACCGAAGGCCGCGCGGTGTCCCGCGCGACGGAGAACCGCAGCTGCACCCGGCGCGTGCCCGAGACGGCGTTCGGCCGGTCGAACCAGACCGGCTCCCCGCCGTCCACGGCGTCCGACGCGGAGGTGGAGAGGCCGAACCTCGACCGCATCTGCCGCAGCCGCCGCAGGTTCTCCAGCTGGGCCACGACCAGCGGCTCGTCCAGCCGGAACGGCAGCGACCGCCGCCGGGGGACCACCGGCGGCAGGAACCCCTCCCGCCGCAGCCACGCCTCCGCCCTGGTGAACAGGGGGTCCGCCCCGTCGATCCTGAGGGGCGTCTCGGTGTACCCGATGCTCTCCAGGTTCTCCAGGTGCTCGGGAAGCTCCCGTACCTCCTCCGGGGCCGGCCGGTGTCCCGTCGTCGTGGTCCGCGGGGCGATGCGCAGCCGCAGACCGTCCTCCCACGGCCCGAACGTGCCGCTGTCCCGACCGCCGCCGGCCCGGTGCAGCGTCACGGTGTAGGTGACCCGGGCGGGGGTGAGCAGATGACCGGTCTTGGTGCGGATGCCGTACATCAGCGTCGCGCTGCTGACGCTGTTCAGCTGGTCGTTCACCTGCCAGTTGACGCCGGCCTTGCCCATGAGGTTGCCGCCGAACGACGCCGCGGCGCGCGGGTGTCCCGCGGCGTGGTCGGTGGTGAACGACGCACCGCCCGCCGCCTCGACCCCCAGGCCGCTGGTCAGTTTCGCCGACCGGTCCACGCTGGACGAGTGCGAGAACCAGGTCTCCAGGGTGGACTTGCCCTCGGCGCTCCTGCGCATCGGGCGCCCCGGTTCGATCACCGCGGTGAGTTCGAGCATGCCGACGGCGTTGCCGTCCTCGTCCAGCAGCGTCGGCGAGAAGACACCGCCCGCGTGCTGGAGATGCGGAGTGCCCTGCAGCATCCGCTGGGACAGGAAGTTCTCCAGTGCCGTCGCGGAGTCCCCGTCGAGGCTCTGCAGAGAGCTGAAGTTGTCGTCCTGGAGGAGCTCGGTCAGCAGCCGGCGCGGCTCGGCGACGCTGTCACCGCCCCACAGCGGAAGGTCGTCGACGTCCCCGGGCTCCGGCAGGTCGGTGGAGTCGTCACCGTCGAACGCGAGGTGCTCGTGGAACCAGAACGTGAGGGTGCCGTGCGACTGCTCGGGCTGCCAGGCGCCGACCGCGTCCTCGCGGGGGGTGTCGATCTGTACCTGCCACCGCCCGTCGACGTCCACCGGATGCGCGGGTTCCTCGGCCTGCTGCTTGCTCGTGACCTGGAACGTCTCGCCGACGGTGACGGACTGGGCGAGCTGGTTGTGCGTGGCGGACAGGCTGACCGAGGCGTCCCACCAGCGCAGTGCCCCGGCGGCGTCCTCCGGGAAGATCCCGCTCCACGGCACCGAACCGGTACGGACGGTGCCCGAGCTCTCCACGTGCGAGGACGACTGCGCGCCCATGGCCCGGAGTTCCACCTGCATGTCCGGCAGTGTCGGCGGGCGCTGCCCGGTGTTCCGGCCGTACTTCGCGGACTTCGCGGTACCGGCGTAGGCGAGCCGTACGTCCACCGACCGCTCACGGCCACCCTGGCGGACGGTGATCCGGTGCCCCTGCCGGCTGCGCAGGTACGGCCGGTTCAGCTCGATCTCCGCCGCGCTCAGCACGTCGCGGAGCTGAGCCCGCAGCTCCCGGCCCTCCGTGCCGGCCGGGTCGGCCCCGAGAGCACGGATGATCTGCCCGTACAGGCCCTCCAGGACGGGGTCCGGGGTCGGCTCGTGGATGACGAGCCCGACGTGCCCGTCATGCGCGGTGCCGTGGGTGCGCGCGTACTCCGACAGCTCGCCGGGCACGGCCGGCGGGGCGGCGGGCGGGGCAGCCGGAGCGGCGGGTGCGGCGACGACCACGGACTGCGCGGCCAGGCCGCCCACCTGCGCCTGGTACAGCACGTGCTCCAGCGCGCTCGCGGTCAGCGAGCGGTCCCAGCCCTGGGTCTGGGCGTAGGTGCCGACGATCTGCTCCAGCGACCTCCAGGTCAGCGGCCCGGTGTCCGGGTTCTGCGGGGTGGCCGTCCGCAGCCGCTCCAGCGCGCCGAAGCCGCGGATCAGGTTGTGGAACTCCGCGACCCGGCCGGGGGCGGTGTCGATGTCCACCCCGTGGGTCTCGCGCAGCGCCCGCACCCACCGCAGCGCCCTGGTGGTCCTGCGCTCCGCGTGCGCGGGCAGTCCCGCCAGGTCGGCGAGGGAGGTGAGGGTGGCGGCACGGGGCTCCGGGCGGAATTCCCGGTACCGGAACGCCGGCCGGTCCGGATCGTCGAACTTGATGAGGCGGGGCGGCCAGTTGCCCTCCGCCGCGCTGCTCCCCTGGGACGCCTCCGCGGTGAACACCGTACGGACGGACATGTTCGAGGCCCACTGGGCCGGCGGCGGGGACTCCAGCCGGTCCTTACCCCTGCGCACCTGACCGAGCTCACACCACAGCGCCCAGACCGGCCTGTCCGGCCGCATCCGCTGCAGGCTCTTGCGCCGGGCGAGAAGCCTGCCGAACTCCTTGTCGCCCAGCATGTGACCGCGGCCCGTGCTGCGGACCGGAACGGTCTTCATCCCCGTGCGCCCGTGCCCCACGAAGATGTAGGCGTCCGCCATGGGCCTGGGCAGCGGCCGCAGCCCGCTCTCCCGGTCCGCGTCGACGCCGGGCAGCCCCTCGTACACGTCGGTGTAGTACTGCACCGCGGACAGGGGGCGCAGATCCTGCTCCCGCATCGCCATGTCCTGCGGGTCCAGGAAGGCCCGCCCGGTCAGCTCGCGCCCGTCGGCCGTCGTGAGGGCGTACGACTCCACGTCGTCGTCGGCGATCCGCGTCCCGTCCTGCAGGGTCACGAAGGGGTCGGGGTCGTCCGACACCAGTCCGGGGTCGGCGGGAAGCCACGTCCCCACGGGAACCTTCCCCGGATCGGGGTTCTCCAGCGCGGGGTACCGCCAGGGGTTGTCGGGGGCCGCCGGCTGCAGGCGGAAGCTGCCGTCGGTGTACCACACCCGCCCGCCGGCGCGGTCGGCGAGCCGCCGTGCCAGCGACTCGCCGGCGTCCTCGACCAGCAGCACCACGGGGAGACCCGCGGGCCGGTTCGGGTCGTGCGCGACCAGCTCGGCGAACTCCTGCTCGTCCACCTCCACCGGGGTTCCGCGGCCGTCGTCCACGAGGATCCGGCCCGAGGCTGCGCGCTCCGCCACCACCGCGTGGGCCCGGTCCCCCCACGGCAGCGGGCCGGGCCTGATCACGCCCGTCCCGTCCTGGACGCCCGTCCGGTCCAGCAGCAGCTTCAGCCCCCGGCGCCCTGTCAGGTTGCGTCCTTGGGCGTATCCGTCGGGGCCGGTCAGTGCCGTGGACGCCGCCAGTGCTCCCGACCGCTCCAGTTGGTACGCCGCCACTGCCGCCAGGGTCCTGGCCCGGTGACGGCGCGCTGCGCTGCCCGCGACCGACAGAACCTGATAGACGAGGTCCGGGGTCACCGGAGCCGAGGACGGCAGGTGGAGTACGCGCCGCGTGATGCCCCAGGGATCTATCGGTCCCGCGCCGAAGTAACGGTCCCCCCGGCGTGCCGCGTCCAGCACCGCGAGCGAGTTCACCGTCTGGGAGAACGCGGGGTTGGCCGGGGCGTCCGGGCCGAACACGTGGGTGAGTACGGCCGACAGCTCGTACCACTTCGCGGGCGTCATCCCGCCCGTGTCCGGCGGCGGCGCGGGTGCGTCCGTGCTCCCGTCGGCCGGACGGGCCGCGTCGGCCGCACGGGCCGGGGGCGGGGGCGTGGGTGCCGGGGCGTGGGGCTGCGGCACGTGGACGCCCTCCGCCTGGTCCCACAGCGCCCGGAAGCCCTCGTAGATCTCGTTCTGCTCCTGTACGGCCGCGACCGGGTTGACCGGCACCGGCTCGGCACCGTCCGGGATCTCGCCGTACAGCTGCCGCATCAGCGGGAACAGCGCCGGGAAGTGCCTGCGGACCCAGTCGGGGCCGCCGTTGTGGCGCCTCAGCCCGGTGTACGCGTCCGTTCCCCGGTTCGCCCGGAAGTAGACGTTGGTGAGCTGGGCGAAGAACTCCAGCTCGTCCCGGCTCGAGTAGTTGGCCCCCGTACGGCGCCCCTCGCCGTCCGTGCCGTGCAGCCATCCGTCGGGCCACAGCGCCCCGTCCTCGCCCTTGGTCTCCTGGAACACGTCCTGGACGAGTTGCTGCTGCTCCTCACTCAGCCCGTACAGGTGGAGGGTGTGGGCGAACTCGTGGAGGGTCGTGGAGTAGCCGTCCGCGTACGAAGGATCGGCGCCCGGCACGGAGGTGGACTCGCCGAGGAGGTTCTCCTCCGTCACCCCCGCGGTACGCAGGCCGACGCCGCGCACCTCGTCCCACGTCCGGCCGTCCTGGGTGGTACGCCCCGCCAGGTCCCGGAACGGGTCCAGAGAGGTCATCGCCTCGCTGCGGGGCACCACCATCACGCGCGCGCCGTCCCGGAGCAGCTTCGCCGTGACGTCCGGATCGCGCAGCATCCGCGCGATCTGCCGGCGCACCTCCTGGCGTGCCGAGACGGGCTGGTCCACGCCGGGCGGCACCTGCACCATCAGCTGCGCCGCCGTCTCCGCGAAGTCCGGGGCGGACAGGGTGGTGCGCAACGCGTCCACCAGGACCGGGTCGGAGGCCAGGCGCTCGCGTTCACCGGGCGACAGGGCGGCCAGCTCCTGCTCCCGGACGTCCTTCGCCATGTCAGCCACTTGCGACGCCAGCCGCCGGACCGGGTCCGAGGCCACCGCGTCGGTGGCACGCAACGCGTCGCTGAGCGTGGTGAGTTCGTCGTTCAGCCACCTCAGGTCGGCCGGTACCGCGCCGAGCGACAGCCAGGTGCGCCCGACCGCCGAGAGCGCCTCGGGATTCCGGGCCACCCCGTCCAGGAGTTCGCTGAGCCGGACGGTCAGGCCGGGTGCGGCGCCGGACGGGCGCGCCGCACGGTAGGCGTCGCCCCGCAGTACTTCGGGCCGGTCGGCCGGGAGCGCGTCGTCGTCCGGAGCGTAGGTCAGGGCCCACAGCAGGTCGAAGAGGTCCCGGTCGCGCCGCTGGTCGTCGGTGGCCAGGGCCAGCGCGTACGCGGTGTCCGCCAGCGCCTCGGTGACGTCGGGGACCAGGAAACCGTCGGTCTCGGTGGGACGGGCGCTACCGGTGGGGGCCTGCGGGGCGGGGCCGACGACGATCTCCGCGCCGTGCACCACACCGGAGAGCGTGCGCCCGTCCTCGCTCAGGCGCAGAGCCTGCTGGTGCACTCCGGGGAACTGCCGGGCGACGGCCTCGTTGACGGCCTCGGCGTACCGGGCGACGTCGGCGGGGAGCTCGAACTCCAGGCGGCCGAGGGGGCGCGGGTTGTCGAACAGCACCCTGCCCCGGGCCGCTCCGGCCAGGACGACGGGGTGGCCCAGGTCCCGCATGAGGGCGCTGAACCGGCGGCCGACGTCCAGCTTCGCGTCGTCGGAGAGCGGGGCGACGGGCGCGGGGGCGGGGGTTTCACCGGGTTCGGCGGTCGCGTCGGTACCGGTGCTCGTGCCCTCACCGACGTCGCCCGGCATGTCACCGCGGGCGGCTCGGGCGCCCGTCCGGCCGTCGCTTCCGGTATCGCCCTCCGCCGGAGGGGCGGCGGGCGGCGCGGCGGCCGCCGGGCCGGAGAAGGTGTGGAGGGTGCCCTGCTCGGCGGAGGTGCCGGGCAGGACGGCCGGCCGCCGGGTCTGCCAGTGCGCCGCCTCCTGTGCCGGATCCCCGGCCAGCACGATCACGCTCCCGCCGCTCGACGGGTCGTGGACCGGAGCACTCGGCAGCTCCGACAGGACCGTCGTCCGCGCCGTCCCCGAGCGGCCCGCGACATGCTGCGCGAGACCGGCGGGGTTGACGTGGGTGCCGATCATGAGGAGCGGGGCGCCGAGGGCGATCTGCTGGTGGACCCGGTCGTGGCGCAGCAGCGCGGCGATCTCGCTCCCCGGTATCCACCTGCTGGAACCGTCGGGCCACGGCATCGACACATGGCCGTTCGTACTGTCCGCGTGGACCACGTAGGCGCGCGCCACCGATCCCGACGGAGCGCTCGGCCACCCCGCGTCGTACCGCGTGCCGTTGCCCACCGAGCCGTCCGGCGAGACGACGTACCCCTGGGTCGCGATGTCCCCGGTGACCTGCCGGCCGGTCCAGTTGCGGCCCGTCGCCACGCCACCGGTCATCAGACGGGTGCCGTCGTCGAGAGCGCCGTGACGGACGAGGTCCCACGCCGCGAGATCCGAGGGATCGGAGGGGTCGAACCCGGAGACCGCCGCGCCCGCCATCAGCCACAGCAGCCGGTCGCCGGCCTGGTCGGCGGTCAGGTCGGTCCCGGCGGGCAGGTGCAGGACCTTCTTCGCCAGGGCCGTCGGGTCGGCGACGGCCCGCAGGGCCTCGGCGCCCTTGACCGTGCCCCATACCAGCCGGCTCACGTCCGCCTGCGTCACCGGCCGGGCGGACGGAAGCCGCAGCACATCCGTGGCGAAAGCGCCCAGGTCCCGTCCGGCCAGCCGCTTCAGCGACCAGTCCAGCGACGGCATCGGCGTGTAGCCGTGCAGCGTCAGCTGTCCGGCGGCGGCCTCGTCCGCCTTCAGGGCCGCGTCGGACAGCACCCGGCGGATCTCGTCCGGGGTCGGGGCGTCGTTGCCGGTGCGCTGATGACGCGCGTGCACGACCAGGTGCAGGTGGTGCAGGGTGAACGGCCCCGTCACGCGCATGTGGCGGTCCGCCCGGCGCATGTTCTCCAGCGCGCCGATCCCCTGCAGCAGCGTCCGGAACTCCGGGTCCGACCGGACGTCGGCGCCGAACGACCTGCGCAGGGCCCGCACCAGCCGCATCGTCGTGTCCAGCACGTCCGAGGAGGCCGGGCCCGTGCCGGGGTGCAGCCCGGCCCACCGCGCCATGCGGGTCAGCTCGGCCGTGTCCGGTTCGGGAAGCAGCAGGCGGCGCTCGCCCGGCTCGCCCGAGGGTCCCGCGAGCACGCCCGACGCCGGAGTCGCCCCCCGCTTCGTCACATGGACACGGTCCACCGCCAGCACACCGGCCCCGCTGCCGTTCGCCACACCCTGCGCGTAGGACGTCACGCCCAGGACGTCGAACACGTACGGAGGCGTCCCCGCGTCCGTCACGTACGCCAGGTCCTCCGCGACGGCGTCGGCCCAGCACGCCCCCAGATCGATCACGGCCTGAGGGCCTAGCTTCCTCATACTGGGCCGACGGCTGATGAACCGGCCCGTCTCCGCCCCGTCCACCTCGACCGGCCGACGGCCGTCGGCCACCTCCACCACGCCCCGCAGCGGCATTCCGTGCTGGGAGAAGTGGTAGACCGGCCGCCCCGCCTCGAGGAGCGGAACCGGGTCACCGAGCGCCCGCTCCGTCACCGGATCGAACTGGGAGAACTCGGAGATCTCTCCCAGCACCTCCAGCACGGGCTCGTTCAGCACGAGGTCGGCGTCCGACATGGTGACCCGCCCGAACGACCGGCCCTCCTCGGCGATCGTCCGCGTCTTGATCTCACGGTCCGGGATCACCGTCCCGTCCAGAGCGGTCACGAAGCCCTCGTCCGGCACCCCGGCGGGGCCGAGGTCGTCCGCGTCGCTGCCGAACCAGCCGCCCAGGGGCACCCCTTGGGACCGCTGGTTCTCGACCACGATCCGGTGCCGGCCGGTGTCGGGGTCGGGGACCAGGCCCACCTGGCCGCTGTGCGCCCAGACGCCGTCCCGGCCTGCCCGGAACGCCAGCGTCCGGGGCATGGCCAGGCCCTGGTCACCGCCGTGGTTGAGCACCAGCACGACGGGCACACCCGCCGGGAGCCCCGTCACCCCGGGGTCGCGGGCCACCAGCTCCACGAACTCCTGCCACGGGACCCGCAACTCGCCCTGGCCACGCGGGAGCAGGACGTGGTCGTGGCCGCCCTCGGCCACCACCACGTACGCGCCCTGGTCCGCGTCCCACATCGGGTCCAGCGGCCCCTGGAACTGGCCGGCGCGCCGCTGCCACACCTGCGACGTGTCCACCGCGCCCACCGGCTGCCCGGTGAGGTTCAGGCCCTGGTACGCACCGTCCGCCGACACGATGTGGCGCTCAGGAGCCAACGCCCCCTGGGCCGCCAGGTGGTAGGCACCGAGCGACGCGACACCCGACGACCAGCCGGCCGCCATCGCGTTCTCCACCAGGGCGAACACCTCGGTCCGGTGATCCGCGGACACCTCCACGTCCGCGGGCACATGCAGGATCCGCCGGGTCAGGGCGTCCACGTCGAAGGCACCGCCGGGGTCGTCCAGGAGCCGCAACCGGTTCAGCTCGGCGACGGCATCCGAGTACCGCGGCGCAACGACCTCGGCCGTCACCCTGCCCGAACCCCCGGTTCCCGTCCGCGCGACGATCTCGAAGGATTCCGCCAGGTGACCCGCGCCCAGATCCTCCAGCGCCTGTGCCAGGTAGTCCTGGAACAGCTCGGAGGCCGCGAGCACACGGTCCCGCGCCGAACCGCTGCTCCGGCCGAACCCCGTCAGCACCACCTCGGGTGCTGACGAGCCCGCCTGCAGCTGCAGCACACCGGCGGCCGCCACCCGGCCCGCCAGCGCCTGTAGCTCACGGCGCTCGTCCCCGCCCACCGAGGACGACCCCGGGCCGAACTCCACGACCACCGGCGACACCCCGGGCGCCCCACCCGGCAGACGCGGGGGCAGACCCAGCTCACGCCGTACCCGGCTCGCCAGTTCCCTACCCGGGACGGCGTCCGCCCCGTGCACGGCGAGGTGCTCGGCCACCTGGCGCACGGCCTCGCGGAAGTCGCCACGCGCGTGACGTGAGTCGGCGAGCACGGGGTGCAGTTCCAGCGGCAGCACCAGCGAGACCGCTCGCCGCCACGCTTCGGCGGGATCCGTGCCGGACGGGACTCCGGACGCCCGGTCCGTGGCGAGCGCGAAGTCCTGGTAGGCGGCGCTCCAGGTCCGGCGGGCGGCGCGTGCCGCGATGGCGTCGAGCGCGTCGCTCCAGGGGCCGGGCCGGGTCATCAGCAGCCGGACGTGGTCGAGGGGGTCGAGCCCGCTGTCACCGACCCGCACGGAGCCGTTGAGGGCGGCCTGAAGTGCGGGGCCCTCGCCCAGCGTGATGCCGGCGGCCGTCAGAGCGGCCGAGGTGACGGTGTCGTCAGGAGCCAGCAGCGGCGGGTCTGCGGGCAGGTCGTCGGCGGTGACCAGGGCGGCGGTGCGCCGCCGTTCGTCGTCCGTGCGGCGGACCCGCGGGACGATCGCGGCCGCGGCGGCCGCGTCGGCGGCGTCCGCACCGAGCTCGCGCAGGCGGTCCCCGGCTTCGTCGAGCCGCCGCTGCGCCCTTTCCACGTCCTGCCAGGCGTCATGGAGCCTGGCGGCGTCGCCGGTGCCTCCCCGGCCGCTCTCCACCCTCTCGGAGAGCGTGCTCGCGGTCCGTACGGCCCGGTCGAAGGCGCTGAGGGCGTCGGCGTGCTCCCGGCGTGCCACCGCGAGGGCGAGTTCGTCGGCGATGGTGTCGTCGACGGGGGCGTCGTCGGTCAGGAATCCCTCGGTCAGGGTGTGGTCGAAGCCACCGTCGGGGAAAGTGGCGGTGCCGTCGACCGGGACCGACCCGCCGAGGGGGCCCGTGCCGGGGTCGGTGCTCCTGCCCTTGCCCTTGCCGGAGGCGGCCAGGGGTGCCTCGGGAGCCGGCGGTTCGGCCGCCGCATGGACGGCCGGGAGCGGGGCGGTGTCCGGCTGCCCCTCGGCCGTATCCGCCGTACCCGCCGTATCCGCCGTGGCCGAGGCGGTACGGACGGGGGTGGCCGGCGCGATCGGTGCGTCACGGTCCGTCCGGTCGGGTGCCAGCATCTGCGGCGCGCGGGCCGGGTCGTCGAGACCGCTCGGGGGCCGGGTGCCCCGCGCGGCGAGCGGGTGGTCGAGGACGGAGCCACCGGCACCGACGGCGTTCTCGATGGTCTCCAGATAGCGCAGCGGCACGGCGGGTGCCGGATCGGGCAGCGGGCCGGGGCCGGCCGTGCCGTCGTCGCCCGGCCGCACCAGCCGGCGCAGCAGCGCTTCGGCCGCCCGGCCCCGGTCCGGTACGCCCGCGTAGTTCAGGAGCTTGTGGAGCACCGCGGCGTCGTCCTGCGCCTGCCACGCCGCCGTCTCCTCCGGTGAGGCGGCGGGGTCCACGGTGTGGAGCCGCCAGTGCACCTGGTCGGTGTCGTCCGGCTGAGGGCTCCGGCTCAGTTCGACGGCTTCGGAGTGACCGGGCGCCGGGGTGAGCGTGAGGTCGATGTGAAGCTGGTCGCCGGATCGCGGCAGCAGCAGACCGTTGTTCAGGCGGATGTCGAGGAGCGTTTGCATCCGCTTCTGGAACGCGGCGAGTTCGTCCGGGGCGAAGCCCTCCCCTGTCCGGACCGGCAGGTGGAGCGAGACGTTGCTCATCCATCGGCCGTCGTCCGCCTGGATCCGCTGGACCCACGCGCGTACGAGGGTTTCCCGGCCACCGTCGGGCGTTCCTGGGTCCGTTGCCGGGTCGAGCTGTTCGGTGCGCACGGGCACCGCAGGCGCGTCGTGCCGCCCGGCCCGCCACTGCTCGGGGCGCACCGGATCGGCGACGGGGACGGCGAGCTCCGGCATCGGCCCGGTGAACGGGTCGGCGCCGGTAGCGGTGTCCGCCTCGGTGGAGGTGTCCGCGTCGGTGGCGCTGTCCGCGTCGGTGGCGCTGCCCGTGAGGTCGGCGGGGGTGCCGTCGGCAGGGGCCTGTCCCCCGGTCAGGTCCGCGCGGGACGGCTGACCGGGTGCGGACGGTGCGTCCGGTTGCGGAGTGCCGGAGGACGTACGCAGCTCCGTCGGCGGCGTCGCCGGCGCCGGCGGGCCGGCGTGCGCGGTGGTGTCCGTGGACGCGCCGGGGGCCCCCACGCCCTCGTCCGTCGCGCCGTCACGCGACGACGGGGCGGGCGTCCGCTCCGTGCCGTCGGACGACTCCTCCTGGCCGTCCTGACCGTCCCGGCCGTTCTCCTCCGCCTCCTGGTTCGGCAGGTCGGTCGCGTCGTTCCGGTCGGCCGGGCCGGCCTGGGACGACTGCTGCGACTGGTTACCCGAGCCGGTGGCGCCCTGCGACGCGGCGGGCGGTGCCGACTGCCCCCCGGGCGCTGTGGTGGTCGGGCCGGCCGACGTACCCACGGGTGCCGGCGGCCCGACGGTGCCGGGTTCGGCGTCAACCACCGGCGGGGCGTCGCGGTGCGTACCGCCCTCCAGGTCCGGCTGCCCGCCGGTGGCCCGGCCCGCCGTCCCCCGTCCGGGCAGCTCCTGCCCGGTGGTGTCGTCCTGGACGTCCCGAGTCCCGTCCTGACCGCCCGGTACCTCCTCCGGATCGATCACCCCCACGTCCGTACCGTTCGAACCACCGGTGGTGCTCAGGTCGGGGGCGGTGGAGGAGCCCTTCGGCGCGGTGAGTCCCTGCGGGAGGTCACTCGCCGCCCCCGGCACGTTCGAAGAGGTACCGGGCACGGGGGCCGGCGCCGGATCGGGCGCGAGGTCCACTTCCAGGTCCGGCACCAGGTCCGGCGTCGTGAGATCGGCGTCCACCCCGGACGACGGCCCGGCGGTTCGCCCGGACGTAGCTCCGGACGTCAGCGGCGTGGTGTCCGGCTGGGAGGAGGACGGCAGCGTGGACGGCGAGACGCCCGGTGGGGAGGCCGGCGACGGTGTGGGCGGGGGCAGATACGGGACCTGCGACCCACTCGTGCTGTTGAAGCCGTTCGTGCCGTTGAAGGCGCCCGTGCCGTTGAAGTTGTCCGCGCTGTTGAAGTTGCCCGGGCCGTTGAAGTTGCCCGTTCCACCGGGAGTGCCCGGTGCCCGCGTGGTGAGGTCGAAGGGGCCGGACAGCGCCCCGGAACCGCCCGTGGGCAGGGTGTTCAGTACCGACGGAGGTGTGGA
Organism: Streptomyces sp. NPDC020780; assembly: GCF_044334475.1. Lineage (NCBI taxonomy): Bacteria > Bacillati > Actinomycetota > Actinomycetes > Kitasatosporales > Streptomycetaceae > Streptomyces > Streptomyces sp. NPDC020780. Next base: position 133,324 of record NZ_JBIRTB010000005.1, read on the forward strand.
CACGGGCGGAGGGGTGTATGGGGGCAGCGACGGGGCGTCGATACCGCTGCCCACGCCGTCCGGGAGATCGGCCGAGACGGTGTTCGGACGAGGGGTCGCCGGGCCGGGCGTGAACAGGTCGCTCTTCACCGTCGACGGGCCCTTGCCGTACGGACCGTCCGAAGGGCTCACGTCCGGCTTGCCGGAGCCGGAGGGTTCCGGATCGCCGCCCAGCGGGCTGCCGGGGCCGGGCAGGTCGTTGAGGTCCGTGAACCGGTTCTTGTCGAAGTAGGAGTTGTAGATCGAGAAGGCCCCGGCGCCGATGGCCAGCCCCGCACCCACGTCGAACAGGCTGCTGGTGCCGGACCCGACGAAGGTCTCCCACTTGAACTCCCACTTGTCGTAGAAGGCCCCGTTGATGATGACCTCGGCGGTGCTCTCGGCGGCACCCCCGACGACGAAGACGGTGACGACGGCCGGCGGGCCGTTCACCAGCCCCTTGAACAGCGGGCTGTTCGGGTCGAATTTGAACTTGCTGAAGACGTCCCCGAGGAGGTCCTTGAAGTAGTTCCGGATCGGTTTCAGGAACTTGTCGAAGATCTCCATGAAACCGGCGGTGAGCGCGCCGAACGCGGCGGCGACCCCGACGTCCTTCCAGTCGACGCCGCCGGGCTTGCGGCCACCGGTGTTCAGACCGATCTGCGCCAGCCGCACCGCCAGCGTCTGGATGGCCTCCTGGATCGCCTCCCCGAGGGTCGGCGCGATGTGCGACATCCGCAGCAGCCGGTCGATGATCATGAGGATCGCGAGCTTGCTCCGGGCTCGCGCCAGGAACATCTGCGAGACCGAAGCGCCGCCGGTGAACGCCATCAGTGCCGCCAGCAGCGCCAGTTCGGCGAGCAGCATGATGATCTCGGCGATGATCTCCCACTTGGATCCCTGGATCTTCTGGGAGTAGTCGACCTGGCCGTTGGCGAGCTCGTCCAGCTGGTACAGCAACTTCTGGATCGGGTCGGTGCCGCCGGGCATGTCGGTGAGCATCCGCACGCTGTCGATGTACGGCTGGGCCACCTCCGGCGGCAGCGCCTCCTCCACCATCTGGATCGTCTCCCGCGCGCCGGCGCGCAGGTCGATCAGGCCCTTCTGGAGTGCGAGGTAGAGCTGACGACTTTCCCACGCCAGATTCTCCCTGGCCTGCAGGGGCATTTCGCCCAGCAGGATCCAGAGCATCGTCCGGACTTCCGGCGGAAAGTCGATCTCCTCCACTTAGTGCCTGCCGCCCCCGGCGGAGTCCCCGCCCAGCGCGTCGAGGCTCGACGCCTGCCGCCCGATCTGCTCGTTCGCGTACGCCGAGACACCCTCGATGTGCTGACCATTGGCCCAGACGGCCTGCCGGAGCTCCGAGAAGGCGGTGCCCACGGCCCTGATCAGATCCAGGCACGCCTGGTTGTTCGACTCGAACTTCGGGAGCACCTCCAGGGCGAAGTCGTCGTTGTAACCCGCCCAGCCCCGGTAGTTCTGTATGTCGGAGATGAAGTCGTCAGCGATCTTGTTCGTCCTCTCCGGCAACGCCTCCATCATCTCGCCGCCGCGGCGTATCCGGCCGGGGTCAGCGGTGAACTTCCCCGCCATGGTTACCTCCCTCGTCGCTCTCTACGGAAAGTCAGTCCTCGTGGATCTCGTCGTGCAGGCGGGCCGCCGAGCGCCTCCTCCCGCCGTCCGGACCGTCGAGTGCCGTGCCGAACGCCCGGTCCCAGTCGATGTCCACGCCCCTGAGGCCGGTCGGGCCGCCGCTCGCACGCGTCAGCGGCTCGAAGACGTCCATCACTCTGCGCGCCATCTGCGCACGCCCCTCCTGGACAGCCTCCAGCACCGAGGCGGCGAGCTGAGGCCCCGTCATGCCGCGGTACTTGTTGTCCGGGAACTTGAGCGCCGTCAGCTCGCCCTGCGGGCCCACGGTGACCTCTACGGCACGGTCCCGGGACCGGATGGTGGCCGAGGCCTCGCCGAGTTCGCTCTCGGCCCGTGCGACAGCCTCCTGCACGGCCGTCAGCTCGGCCATGGCCTCGGCCAGCTTCTGTTCCATCGACTCGCTCAACGGTTCCCTCTCCACCTGCTCGTACGCGATTCTGCCGTACGTGTGTGCATGATGCGAACTCCCCTCCGTCCAGCAGCTGCTGGAGTAGCTGCTGGAGGCTCTCCGGAGGCCGCCGCCGTACCGGTCATCGTCCGATCACCGCCGGCGCGCCACCCTCGTCCGTACCCCATACGTCCTCGTCCTCCGGCACCCAGGAGTCCCGGGTACGGTCACCGCTCTGGGTCTGTGTCTGCTGGCCGGGCGCGCCACCGCCGCCACCGCCGGCCATCGGCGGGAGGAACGGCGTGCCACCGGCGGTCGGGGCGCCGGTGGCGACGCGCACCTCGTCGTCCGCGTACCGGCCGTTCCGGACGGGAGCGCCCGCGCCGGGCCTCGGGCGACGGTTCTTGACCACCTCGCCGTCGATGACGTTACGGACGCGCTCGCCGGAGTCCGACTGGCCTCCGCCGCCTCCCATACCTCCGCCCATACCGCCACCCATGCCGCCACCCATGCCGCCACCCATCGGCGTGCCGGCGCCGGCGCCTGTGCCGCCGCCTGTGCCGGTACCTGTACCGCCGCCCAGGTCGCCCATGATCCCGCTGCCGGGACCGGGGAACGCTCCGCTGTTGAGGAACGGGCGGTTGTGACTGGGGGTGGTCGCCCCGCCGGAGGCCCCGCTGCCGGCCAGGGGCGACTCGTAGGGCTTGTCGTCGAACAACTCCTCCTCGTAGGAGGGGTAGTCGTAGGACGGAGGCGTGTAGTCGAGCGAGCCGTTGTTCAGGTGTCCCGAACTGTGGGAGGAGGGGCCCGAGTCATCCAGATAGCCGGAGACGGTCGAGCCGTCCGGACGGGTGATGGTGGTGGTGCCGGTGTCCGGGTTGATCGTCTGGGTGGAGCCGTCCGGCAGCTCCGTGACCACGTTGCCGCTGGGGTCCAGGTGCGTGGTGCCGCCGCCGGGGACGGGCAGCAGGTCACCGGTGTTGAGCGGCCCGGAGATGGTCGATCCGTCGGGCCGGGTCACGGTGGAGGAGTGGGTGGCGGGGTCGATCGTGACGGTGGAACCGTCGGGGTAGTCCGTGATCACCCGGCCGCTGGAGTCGATGCGCGACTCACCGCCGCCGGGGAGGTCCAGGACGCCGTCGTTGACGGGTCCTGAGATGTGGGTGGACGACAGGTCGGGCAGATCGCCGCCGCCGAAGAGGTCCCGACGGGAGTTGTCGAACGCGGACTCCGCCTCGGCCTGCTTCTTCTCCTGCTCCTGGCGGAGCTCCTCCTGCTTGGCCTGCGCCTCCGCCTGCTTCTTCTCCTGCTCCTGACGGACCTCGTCCTGCTTGGCCTGCGCCTCCGCCTGCTTCTTCTCCTGCTCCTGACGGATCTCCTCCTGCTTGGCCTCCGCCTCGGTCTGCTTCTGCTCCTGCTTGGCCTGCAGCTCGGCCTGCTTCTGCTCGGCCTCCTTCTCCTTGGCGGCCTGCTTCGCTTCCTGCTCCGCCTGCTTGGCCTCCGCCTTGGCCTCGGCCTCGGCCTGCTTCTTCTCCTGCTCTGCCTGCTGCTGCCCCTGACGCTCTTCCTGCTCGGTGCGGAGGCGGTCCTGCTTGGCCTGCTGCTCGGCCTGCTTCTGCTCGGCCTCCTTCTCCTTGGCGGCCTGCTTGGCCTCCTGCTCCGCCTGCTTGGCCTCCTGCTTCGCCTCCTGCTCGGCCTGCTTCTGCTCGGCCTCCTTCTCCTTGGCCTCCTGTTCGGCCTTGGCCTCGGCCTCCTTGGCCGCCTGCTCCCTCTTCGCCTCCTCCTGCTGGGACTTGGCCTGGTTCATCTGCATCATCTGCATGTTCTCCGCACGGGCCTGGGCCGCCGCCTGCTTGGCCTCCTGCTCCTTGCGGATCTGTTCCTGCTTCTGCTCCTGCTCGGCCTGTTTGGCCTTCTGTTCGGCTTCCTTCTGCTCCTGCTTGGCTTCCTGCTCGGCTTGCTTGGCCTCCTGCTTGGCCTCCTGCTCGGCCTGCTTCTGCTCGGCCTCCTTCTCCTTGGCCTCCTGCTGGGCCTTGGCCTCGGCCTCCTTGGCGTCCTGCTCCTTCTTGGCTTCCTCGGCCTTGGCCTCCTGCTCGGCCTCCTTGGCCGCCGCCTTGGCCTCGGCCGCCTTCTCCTTCTGCTCCTGCTCGGCCTTGGCCGCCGCCGCCTTGGCTTCGGCCTCCTTCTCCTTACGCTCCGCCTCCTCCTTGGCCTCCTTCTCCTTACGCTCAGCCTCGGCCTTGGCCTCCTTCTCCTTACGCTCGGCCTCCTCCTTCTCCTTCTTCCGCTCCGCCTCGGCCTTGGCGGCCTGGTCCTTCTGCCACTGGATGAAATCCTCCTGCTTCTTGGCTGCGGCCGCGGCCGCAGCCTTCGCGTCGTCCTCCTTCTTCTTGGCGTCCTCCTCCGCGACTTCGGCCTTGTCGTCCTTGTAGTCCTCCGCGAGGGTGCCGCTGGAGCCCCGGGACTTCACGGCTCCCAGGTCGAAGTTGCTGTTGCTCCAGCTGTTGCGCACCTTCTCCATGGCCGTGATCGCCGCCGCGTCGAGCTGGTCGATGACGGTCTGCTGCCACATCTCGACGGCCTTGTTGCCGACCTTCAGCCAGGTGCCGAGATCCTTGAGATCGCCGAATTCCTCAGCTGCGACGGTTTTGCCGCCTATGTCCTTGATCTCGTCGATGGCGGCGTTGTTCTTGAAATGGTCCTCCGCGATGTAGTTCGTGTAGGAGGTGTATCCCCCGCCGTACGACCCGTAGGTCTCGATCTCATAGGTGATCTTCGTGAGGTTGTTGTCCCAGATGTACTTCGCCACCGCCGAGAGCAGTTTGTGCAGGAGGATCAACGGGTTGCCGTACTCCCACTCCCACTTCATCCAGACGTTGTGGAGGTCTCTCACCGCCTCCGCGAAGTCCTTCTTGGCCTGCCGGATCTCGTTGCCCTGCTTGGAGTAGCCCGTACCCGAACTCATGTCCTCCGCATAGTCCGTGTACTGCTTGTTGACCTTGTTGACGAGGTCCCAGAAGACGCCTGCCGCCTTGCCCCGCCACGCGTCGTTCTTCTCCTTGCCGACCCTGCTCTGCCACTCCTCCACCACCTTCTGCTGCGTGGAGAAGAACTGCGCGACCCGGTCGAAGGCGCCGGCCACCACGTCGAAGTTGGCGAGGGTGACGGAATCCCCGTCCGCCACGTCCTTTCCACTCCAACTGAAGCCGTAGGTACCGTCCTTCTCGTTGTTGCGCAGTTCCTCCAGAGCCAGCCCGGCACCGAAGGCGTACTGGGTCAGCGGAGTGGTGTCCCAGGTGGGTTTGCCGTCCATCCCCAGGTGGCCGTCGATACTGCTGGAGAACTGCCCGCCCTCGAAGTAGCCCTGGCTCGGGACCCTGCCGTCCCCCTTGTTGCCGAGCAGCGTGATACGGGCCTTGTGCATGGACACGTCGGAGCCCGTCCCGCCCTTCGTGTAGTAGAAGGGGATGACGAAGTCGGTGTTCTGGATGTCGGAACCGGCGTTCTCGTACAACCAGTTCAGGTCTTCGGTGTCGACGTAGTCGACGTAACCCACGTCGGATATCTCCACCTTCATCAGGGGGATTCCCTCGTTTCCGACGAGGGTGTCGAAGAGGTCGCTCCTGGCCGGCACCTTGTATCCCGTGAAGAAGCTGACCGCCTCGGCCCACTTGTCATTGGTGCTGGTGAGGTTACCGGTGATCTTGCTGGAGTCGAGCGCCATGCCAAGGTGCCTTTTCGGTCAGGACGGATGGGGAGAACGGGCTGGCCCGGGGGCCACGGTGCCACGGCGTCGGCGGACGCCGGTGAGGACGGCTGCGCGGACGGCCGCGACGGCTACGCCCCCGGGGGCGACCCTCAGTCCTTCTTGTCGTTCGAGCCGCCGCTGCTTTCGGAGAGCACCTCGTCCACGCCCTCGAAGAAGTCGACGAGTTTCTTCCCGTCGATCTTCTCCAGGTTGTCGTCCTGGGTCTTGAACATCTCCTCGATGGTGTCCTCGAGGTTGTCCTCGATCTCCTCGAACAGCTCGACCTGGAGCTTGAGGATCTCGTCGAGCTGATCCACCATCTCGTTCAGGGACTTGATCAGGTAGCCACCGTTGGTCCGGCCCTCCTTGTCGCCCGCCATCGTCCCGATCGCGAGCGGTACTTTCTGGCCGTCGAAGAAGCCCGGTGCCTTGTTCGCCCCGTCCTCCCCGCCTTGCAGATTGGGGATCGCGGGCACGAGCACCTTGTCCGGTGAGTCCCCGTCCTCCCTGATCTTCTTGACCGCGGCGAGGAACGGGATGACGTCGTTGTCAAGGAAGTTCTGCAGCCAGGCCTTGTTGAGATTGACTGCGGGGGAATTCTCCGCCATGCCGTACTACTCCTGTCTCCATGGGGTTCCGTCGGCTTCCTGGGCGTTCCGCGCGGGCGGGGGGCGCCGGCGCTCCACGCGACGCGGAACGGGGGCGGCGCCATGCCGCTCTCACGACAGCGGGCGGCCGCTCGCGTGACACACGCGGACGGCCGCCCGAAGAGAACCAAGGGCGTGTCGCCCTCCGGTCAGCTGCCGATGCGCACGCTCTCCCACAGCGATGTCAGGGACTTCTCGCTGTACTGGTAGCTGTCGGACACCTCGTTCAGCAGGGCCGAGTTCTCGGCGAGGATGCGCTTCATCTCCTCGACGGCGTGGTTCCAGGCCGCCTGCTTCTCGGTGTACACCGCCTTGTCGTCACCTTCCCAGGTCTTCTGGAGCTCCTGGAGCTCCGCCTCGAGGTTGGTGAGGATGCTGTCGATCGCCTTGGTCTGCTGGACCATGTCCTCGGCAGCGTTCTGCATGTGGGAGTAGTCGACGTAGATCTGGCCGTCGGTGAAGTCAAGCGGGGGGGTCATGGTGGTCCTCGTCTCGCGCCGGGTCTTGCAGAGGGGAAGGGTGTCGCGGCGCCCGGATGCCGGTCAGGAAGCCGGGAGCGGGGGCGGTCGTCAGCGACCGGCGGTGGAGCCCGCCAGCGCGTTGAAGATCTCCTCGGAGCGGTTGTACGCCTGCTGGATGGACTCGTTCGCGGTGGACTGCTGGATGCCCTGCGCGCGCATCGTCTCCTCCAGCGTCGTGACCATGTCGCGGAGGTTGCGGGAGATGATCTCCGCCTGCCCGTCCCAGCGGTCGAGCAGCTCCTGGAACCGGCCACCGTCACTGCCCGCGTAGCCGGAGGCCAGGTTGTGCTTCATGTTCTCCACGTCCTGGCGGCTGTTCTGCACGCCGGTGAAGGCCATCTCCAGCGCGGTGACGCCGTTCTGTGTCGCTGATGCCAGTGACTGCTGTCCGCCTGTGCCTGCCATGTGCCTGCTCCTCCTGGAGTGTCACGCCGCCGGTTCTGGGAGCCGGGCAGCGCGGTGCGTGACCGGACGCGGCCGGAGGACCGGCGTCCGGGTGGTTCGGACGAAGGGAGCCTATGGAGAAAGGAGTTGACGATTCAATGGCTTGAGTCACCTTCTCGGCTCCGACCGGATGTTTCAGGCCTTCCGCTGCGGGTCCAAGGCGAATGCATCCACCCTGCCCGTCAGCCGAGACCTCATGCCTTCACGTTTCAGGACGTCCGGTGATCCCGTCACGTTCCGGTGGCACGGTCAATTCCCTGTGTGTTACGTGATGTTCACCTTTCCTCCCGGCCGCGATGCGTTCTCCCCGCCCCACCGCGCGGCCGGTGCGACGGCTCCTTCACTTCCGGTCGCAGCGCGGAGTGGTGTTACCGCTCCGGCCCGTGGCCGCGGCCTCCTTGGTCAGGTCCGGCCCCGTCGGCAGCATCGCCAGCAGTGGCGCCGGAAGTCCGCGCACCTGGCCCTGCGTGTAGCCGAGTGCCCCGAGCGCGTCCGCCGTACCCACCCGGTACTTCATTCCGGTGTCCGTCACCAGGTAGACGGTGGCGCCGACCTTGCTCCCGCTCGCCCCCAGCGCGCGCACCAGGGACCCGCCCCCGGGCCGAACCGTGATGGTGCCGACCGGCATGCAGGCCGGGGTGAGTCCCTCGGGCGGCGCCTGGGCGGCCGGGCCGAGGGAGCCCGTCCCGGTCAGGGCCACACTGATCCGCGGACCGCGCGCGCCCGGCTCGATCCGTACGCAGACGGTGTGGTCCTCACCGAGGGCCACCGCCTCCGGCGGCGCCGAGGGCAGGTCCGGGTCCTCGGCGGTCTCGCCCGCCCCCGGGGCCAGATGGCCGCTGAGCACGTCCGCGCCCAGGGCGGTCAGCTTCGCCGCACCGCCCCCGTACACCTTCTCGCGGGTCTCCGGGTCGCCGAGCACGAGCGCGGCGCCGGTCGACGTGAGGGGGGTCAGCCCCTCCTTGCGCAGCAGGTAGTAGCGGTCGGCGGAGCCCGGCACGGTGACCCGGAAGACCTCGCCGATCCGGGACTCCCGGCCACCCAGCGACGGCCCGTCCTTGCCCTTCCCGGGTACGTCCGGCGGGCGCAGGTCGGGGCCCGACGGCAGGGCGTTCAGGAAGGCCGCCGAGACGGGGAGCCGGGGCGTGGAGCCGTAGCCGAGGGCCTCGCGGGCGCGGCTGTCCTCGTCGAGCCGGAGCTTGCTGCCCCGCCACACCAGATAGCCGGCCTTGTCCGGCCCGGTCACCAGCATGCCCTTGCCGGTGGGCAGGCCGGCGGCGTCGGCCGGGGCACCCACCGCGACGGTGGTGCCGGTGGAGCCCGTCCCGCTGCCGGAACAGACCCGCCAGGGACCGGTGTCCAGGTCCCCGCTCCCGGGCAGCGCGTCCGGGGCGCCGGTGATGCCGACGGGTGACCCGTGCGGCGTCCCCTTCAGGGAGCCGGAACCGACCGCCACCGCCTTCATGTCGGCGCCTCCGAGCAGCCGCGCCGAGGCGTAGTTGCGCACCGGCCGCAGCCGCCCGTCCAGATAGAGGTAACGGGAGCCGGTGTCCTTGTTCACGACGAGCGTGCCGGCCTCTCGCCAGGAGTCCTTCGTGCCGGGTTTGAGCAGCCCGAGGACGAAGGACCCGGCCGACAGGAGGACCGCGATCACGATGCCGATCACCACCCCCCGGTTGGTCCGCCCCTGGGGGCTCTCCGGAGCGTCCGGATCCGCGCGCAGCATGCCCGAGGTCAGCCGGCCCATGACGAACATGTGGGCGTGGACCTGATCGCGTTTGGACTGCATGGCAGCGTGTCTCCCTTCCGGTCAGCCGTTGATGGACCGCAGGGTGCCGTACACGCCGAGCACCCACAGCGCGAGCGGCAGCATGCTGACCGCCAGGGCCGAGTGCAGCAGTTCGCCCGCGCGGCCCCAGTACGGCACGAGCCGGCGGCCGGGGACGGTCCAGGCGGCGATCGCGAGCGCCGCCGTGGCGGCGAGCAGGCCCGCGGCCGTCGCCAGCCGGTTGCCCGCCGTCGTGGCCGGGGCGGCGACCAGCACCAGCAGGACCAGTCCCGCGACGCCCGGCACCACCAGCGACATGCGCTGCCAGATGTTGCCCAGTCCCCGGGCGTGCAGGATGAGCAGCAGGGACAGCGCCACCGTCATGATGATCTCGGCCAGTTCACGCTCCCGGGCCAGCGCGACGAGGCATCCGGCGCCGACCACGCCCACCGCCCCGTACAGCGAGGTCATCCAGCCGTCGGCGAGGATGGCGCGGGCCGAGACCACGGAGGTGGCGTGCGGCTCGATGCCCTCCTGCAACTGCTGCGCGTTGGTCGGCAGGGGTGGCATGCGCATCCCGGACATCCGGAACGCCAGCGAGGGGACGAAGGCGCCCAGGACCACCGCCAGGACGGCGATGATCCCGGCGGCGTGCACGGGCGCCAGGTCGGTCGTGATGAGCAGGACGGCCGCCACGGCCGCGAAGACCGAGACGACGGCCATGCCCAGGAAGAGTGCGGCGAACGCGGCCACGACGGCGAGCGCGAGCACCGCCCCGCCCGCCGCGGCGGCGCCGGCGGCGAGCAGCCTGGCGCCCAGCGTCTCGTGCGCGTGCGGCCCGGTGAGCGCGCCGCCGGGCAGCAGCCAGCCGGCCAGGGCCAGGTAGGGCCCCACCATGAAGCCCAGCGCGGCTCCGGCGCCGGCGTCCCCGACCGCCCGGCTCGCCGCGCCCGCACCCGCGAGCAGGAGCAGGCCGGCGGCGGTCGCGAACACGGCCCGGGACAGCGCGGAGCCACCGGGCCACGCGATCACCACCATGCCCGCGGCGAGGACGGCGACCGCGATGCCGAGCAGCACCCACCGGCTGACCTTGGGGGTCCAGCCGAAGGGGTGGTCCCGCATCGTGGTGGCTATGCCGTCGACGAGATCGTCGAGGTGCACCTCGGGCAGGGCCTCGGTACGTGGTCGGAGGTAGAGGGTGTCGCCGTCGCGCAGACCGTAGGAGTCGAGGGTGCGTTCCTCGTCCAGTGGTTCGCCGCCGAGCCGCTGGAGTATCCAGCCGCCGTGGTCGATACCGGCTTCCTCGAGGTCGTCCCCGGCGTAGCCGAGCACCGCGGGCAGCAGGTCGGCCACGGGGACGTCGGCGGGCACGGCGAGATCGATGGTCCTGGCGGGGGCTCGTACCGTCAGACGGCACAGCTCGGCCACCTGAGTGTCAGTCATCGGGATGGCTCACGCTTCTCCGGTTGCTGCTGCGAACGGTCAGGGAACGCCGTCTGACGCACCGCCGGACATCACACGTCGCTGGGAGCGCTCCGAAACCTCGGGACGGGGCGGTAGTTGGCGGTCGGCGCGATGATCGTAGTATCAGCTACCTGCCCTGCGCGACGCGCCCCGGGGCATGGAACGCAAAGCGACCGCGGGCTCACCGTACGACGTGGCACGGAAGGCGCCGAGGCACGGACGCGGAACACATCGTGAACGGTCCGGGTACGCGGCAGGCTCCGTCGCCTGCCGTCGAGCCCGGGCGGGACCGACCCGCGATCCGGTCCTGTAGCAGGATTGTGACACGGCGGCGCGCCGGCGGCGGTTGCCGACCGGCGCCGGCCGGACGCCCGGTCGTCGCCGGACGGAGGCGCGGCGTAGGGTGCGTGCGACAGCGAGGCCCCGTCCGGCGTCCTGGCACCGTGCCGACCACGACGGGTGCCGCCGGCGACGACGTCGACGTCGTTCCGCCCGCTCTCCCCCTTGCCCCGTAAGGAGACGGTTCCTTGAGTGTGGTCCTGTTCCGCCGCCCGGCCCGACGCAGGGGCCCGGAGATGCCCGACGGGGAGCTGAATCTCCAGGAACCGCCGATCCTCCCCGAGACGGTGCCCGACACCTCCGCCGTGTGGACGTACCTCCCCATGGCCCTGATGTCGGTCTCCATGATGTTCATGTTCATGCGGCCCGGTATGACCCGGGGATCCGGCGGGTTCATCTACATCGCCCTGGGCCTGATGGTGCTCGGCGCCGCGGCGATGTTCATCGGCCAGTTCATGCGCAAGGCCGCCGAGCGCAAGCAGAAGCTGAAGGGCGAGCGCCGGGACTACCTGCGCTATCTCACCCAGATCCGGCGCAAGGTCCGCGGCGCCGTCGTGGACCAGCAACTGGCCCTGGCCTGGCGCCACCCCGAGCCCGCCGCGCTGTGGTCCATGACGGGCACCACCCGCCTGTGGGAACGCCGCCCTCGCGACGAGGACTTCGGGGAGGTCCGGATGGCGGTCGGCGAGCAGAAACTGAGCCTGAAGCTGACCCCGAACTCCACCAACCCCGTGGAGGACCTTGAACCGCTCAGCGCGCACGCCCTGCGCAGCTTCATCCGCGCCTACTCGACGGTGCCGGAACAGCCCATCGCGATCTACCTGCGGGCCTGGGCCCGGGTACTGTTCCGGGGCGACGAGGAGCGGATACGTTCCGTGACCCGGGCCCTGCTCGCCCAGTTGGCCACCTTCCACTCACCGGACGACGTGTGGATCGTGCTGTGCGTGTCCGACGAGCGGCGCGCGGACTGGGAGTGGACCAAGTGGCTCCCGCACAGCCTCCACCCGCACGACACGGACGGTGCGGGTCCCACCCGCATGACCGTCTCCGCGATGGGTGAGCTGGAGAACCTGCTCGGCGCCGAGTTCATGGAACGGCCCCCGTTCGACCCGGACGCCGTACCCGGGCGCGAGGAACCGTTCACCGTGATCGTGGTGGACGGGGGCACCGTCCCGGCAGGCCACCGCCTGGACGGCCCCGGCTTCCGCAACGCGGTCGTCCTGGACCTGAGCGGCGCCCTCTCCTGGCGGCCCGGCCGGATCACGCTGCGCTTCGAGGTCGGCGAGGACGATCTCGGGCTGGTACGCACCGACCGCGAGCGCAAGGAGCAGACCACCCGGCTCGGCAGGCCCGACCGCTTCGGCGTGACGGGAGCCGTGTCCCTGGCGCGGCGGCTCGCCCCGTACCGCATGGGCCTGGGCACGGCCTCGGACTCGTCCGAGCCGCTGTCCGCGAACGTCGAACTGACCACGCTGCTGGGCATTCCCGACCTGCACCGCCACGACCCGGAGACGCTGTGGCGGCAGCACACCGGCCCCACCCGGCTCAAGGTGCCGATCGCGGTCGGCGCCGACGGCGAGCCGGTCGAGCTGGACATCAAGGAGTCGGCCCAGGGCGGCACCGGACCGCACGGCATGCTGATCGGGGCCACCGGTTCCGGCAAGAGCGAACTGCTGCGCACCCTCGTCCTGTCGCTCGCCCTGACGAACTCTTCGGAAACACTCAACTTCGTCCTCGTGGACTTCAAGGGCGGCGCCACCTTCCTGGGTCTGGACGAACTGCCCCACACCTCCGCCGTCATCACCAACCTGGCCGGTGAGGCCGCCCTGGTGTCCCGCATGCAGGACGCCCTGCACGGCGAGATGATGCGCCGTCAGGAACTCCTGCGGTCGGCGGGCAACTACACCTCCGCGCTGGACTACGAGAAGGCCCGCGCCTCCGGCGTACCGCTGGAACCGCTGCCCAGCCTCTTCGTCGTCGTCGACGAGTTCAGCGAACTCCTGGCAGCACACCGCGAGTTCATGGAGCTGTTCGTGATGATCGGCCGCCTCGGCCGGTCCCTCGGTGTGCATCTGCTGCTCGCGTCCCAGCGCCTGGACGAGGGCCGGATGCACCAGCTGGAGAGCCACCTGTCGTACCGGATCGGTCTGCGTACGTTCTCCGCCATGGAGAGCCGCGGGGTCCTCGGCGTGCCGGACGCGTACCAGTTGCCGTCGGCGCCCGGCAGCGGCTTCCTCAAGTCGGGGGTGGAGGCGCTGACCCGCTTCCGCGCCGCGTACGTCTCCGGCCCGTACCAGCGACGGGGAGGCAGCGCCAACCAGGCACGGGTGGCCAGCCAGACCGTCCCGTGGACCAGTGGCTACGTCGTGCCGCGCCAACTGCCGGACACGGCTCCCGAGCCCGCCCCCGAGCAGGAGGAGACCGGGGACACCCTGCTCTCCGTGGCCGTGGAGCGTCTGCTGACCGCCGGGCCGCCGGCCCACCAGGTGTGGCTGCCTCCGCTGGACCTGCCCGCCACCCTCGACCAGGTGCTGCCGCCGCTCACCCCGGACCCCGAACTGGGCCTGACGACCGTCGGATCGGCGCACCGGGGGCGGCTCACCATCCCCATCGGCATCATCGACCGCCCCTTCGACCAGCTCCGGGACCTGCTGACCGTCGACCTCTCCGGCGCGGGCGGTCACATCGCCGTCGCGGGCGGGCCGCAGAGCGGCAAGAGCACGATGGTGCGCACGATCATCACCGCGCTGGCGCTCACCCACACCCCGCGCGAGGTGCAGTTCTACTGCCTCGACTTCGGCGGTGGCACGCTCGCCGGGCTGGCCGGGCTGCCGCACGTCAGCGGGGTCGCGGCACGCCTGGACACCGAGCGGGTCGGCCGTACGGTCGCCGAGGTCACCACGCTGCTGGCGGAGCGCGAGCGGTTCTTCCTGGACAACGGCATCGACTCCATGGCCTCCTTCCGGCGCCGCCTGGCCGCCGGGGAGTTCCCCGAGCACCGGCACGGTGACGTGTTCCTGGTGATCGACGGGTGGTCGACCGTGCGCCAGGACTTCGACCGGTACATCCAGACCTTCGGCGCGATCGCCGCCCGCGGTCTCAACTACGGCATCCACCTGATCGTCACCACCGCCCGCTGGGTGGAGCTGACGTCCGCCATCCGGGACCAGGCCGCGACCCACCTGGAGCTGCGGATGGGTGATCCCATGGACTCCGAGATCGACATGCGGCGCGCCGCGACCGTACCGCGGCTGCCGGGCCGCGGCCTGACACGCGACGCCAAGCTGCACTACCTCACCGCGCTCCCGCGGATCGACGGCGTGGAGGCCGCGGACGACCTGTCCGACGGTGTGGCCGGTCTGGTGGCGGCGGTGCGGGAGAGCTGGCAGGGCCCGCCGGCCCCGCCGGTCCGGATGTTGCCGACCCGGCTGCCCCTCTCCGCGCTCCCGGCTCCGAAGGGCGACTTCAAGATGCCCATCGGCCTGGAGGAGGAGCGCCTGTCCACGGTGTGGCACGACTTCTCCGAGACCCCGCACATGATCGTGGTCGGCGACGCGGAGAGCGGCAAGACCAACATGCTGCGCCTGACGGCCAAGGCCATCATGGACCGGTACACCCCGGCCGAGGCGCGCATCATGGTCGTGGACTACCGCCGCGCGCTGGTGGAGGCGATCCCGGACGAGTACCGCCTGGGCCACGCGGTGTCGATGGACGCCCTGAAGGAGCTGATCGCGGGGGCCGCCCGCGCGGTGACGGCCCGTGTGCCGGGCCCGGAGATCACACCCGCCCGGATGCGCACGTGCGACTGGTGGGACGGCCCGCGGCTGTTCATCCTCGTGGACGACTACGACATGCTGGGCACCAGCGCGATGAACGCCCCGTTCGACCCGCTGCTGAACCACCTCGCCCTCGGCTACGAGGTCGGCCTGCACATGGTCGTCTCCCGCTCCGCCGCCGGCGCGGGCCGGGGACTGGGCGAACCGATGCTGCGCCGCATGCAGGAGGTCAACACCCCGACGCTGCTGCTGTCGTGCCCGCCGTCGGAGGGCTTCATCCTGGGCAGCGTCAAGGGCCGCAACCTGCCGCCCGGCCGGGGTACGCGGGTGACGCGCCGCAAGCAGACCCAGGTGCAGACGGCGGTGCTGGAGGACCAGGAGATGTAGCGGGGCCGGTTCCGGCCGCCCGGAGTGCCCGGGCGGCCGGACCCCGCCGTGCCCGGGCGGCCGGACCGGGCCGTGTCGGACGGCCCCACCTCGCCGCGACAGCCGTATCTCGCCTTGCGACAGCTACATCTCACCATGCGACAGCCGGACTGCACCGCGTCGGACGGCCCCACCTCACCGTCCGACAGCCACATTTCGCCGTACCACGGCCGGACCGGACCGGGCGGACGGCCGGCCCGCCGTGCGACAGCCGTATCCCGCCGGGCCGGGCGGCCGGACCCCGCCACGCCGGGCCGCCCCGCCCCTGTCAGGCGGGCGGCAACGCCGCGGCCCTCAGGCCGACGGCGCCCCGCGGTCCGTCAGCTGCCCGCCGGGCGCCAGTTCCGTGCCCGGCCGCGCGGGATGACCACCGCACCCGCCGCCACCAGCAGCACCAGCCCGGCGCCCACCCCCGCCACCACCAGAGCGCGGGTGCGCGGCTGGGTCGCGGGCGGGGCCGGTACCACCGCCCGTTCCGGCCGGGGCGTCGTGCCCCTGGCGTCCGTCAGTACGGCCGTCAGCGCGCCGTACGGGTCGAGCCGTGGCGGCGCCGCCGGATACGCCGCCTCCGTCAGACGGCGCGAGACCTCCGCGGCCTTGAGGTCCGGGTAGCGCGCCCGCACCAGCGCCGCAGCCCCCGCGACGTGCGCGGCGGCGAACGAGGCTCCCGAGCCGATGAAGTGGCCCGGGCCCTTCGGCCCGATGCTCACCACCGCGTCACCGGGCGCGGCCAGGTCCGCCCCGCTCACCAGGGGCGCGTCCGTCGGCCGGCCGCCGTCCGGGCCGTAGTCCGTCACGGCCAGTACGCCCGGCGCCGCCGCCGGCCAGTACCAGGGCGCCGGCTCCGCGTTCCGCTCCAGCGCGTCCGGCGCCAGCGGAGCCACCACCAGAGCGTCCTTGCCGCTCGCGTACGCGACCGCGTCCGTCAGCTGCGCCTTGCCGCCTTCCAGGGCCGCGGCGACGTAGATGACGCCGGCGCCCTCGTCCGCCGCCAGACGTATCGCGTCGGCGACCTGGCCCACCGTGCTCCCGCCGCGCTCCCCCGTGCCCCGTACGGCCAGGATCCGGGCCTGCGGCGCCAGCCCCGCGGGGCCCCCGTCGTCGCCGGGCGTCGCCGCGATCAGGCCGGCCGCGAACGTGCCGTGCCCGACGCAGTCCTCGCCTGCCGACCCGAGCGCGGTCACCCGCCCCGACAGCGCGGGCGCCGCCTCGGCCACTCCCGTGTCCACGACCGCGACGGTCGTCCCCGCCCCCTGGGAGAGCGGCCGGGTGCGCGCCGCCCCCAGAGCGCCCAGCGCCCAGGGCTCGGCCGTGGCCTGCTCGCTCGACACCGAGGCGCAGGTGTCGTCCTCGGCCAGGACGGAGCGCACGACCGGCAGCCCCACGGAGTCGGCCGCGGCGGGCGCGGCCCCGACGGCGCCCAGCGCGGTCGCGATCGCGGTCATCAACAGGGGGGCGGCCACAGCCGGGGCCCAGGGGCGGCGGCTGTGGTGATCAACTCGGGCTCGGGGCATGGCGCGCATGATAGGCGTCGCGTCCGACGGTGTGCCGAGCGGGCCGTGACCTCGGCCGACGTAACGGGACGTACGCGCGCTACCGCCCCAACTCTTCGGTCCCTCCTGGAACATCGCGGCACCGGTCCCGTAGCCTTCGTCGCGTGCGCACAGCCGTACGTACCCCGGACGCGGAACAGTCCCCTGTCGGTCCCCTCGGTGGGAGAGGCGCGCGGCGGCGGCACCACAAGGAGGAGGAGCGAGCGTGTCACGGCAGTTGCTCAGGGTCGGATCGGGACAACCGGACAGCTTCCGAACGATCGGTGATGCCCTGGACATGGCCCGCACGGGTGCGGTGATCCGGGTCCACCCCGGCCGCTACCCGGAGAACCTCACGGTCAGGACCCGGGTCACCATCGTCGCCGACGGCGAGCCCGGCAGCGTCGACATCTGCCCCCGCCGGGGCACCGCAGTCATCCTCGTCGCCGACGCCGTCATGCTCACCGACCTGACCCTGCGGGGCGGGAGCGAGGACCTGCCCGTGGTCGACGCGCCGCGCGGCCAGGTCGCGATGGACGGCTGCACGGTCATCGGCTCCGGCTGGACCGCCGTCCTGGCGCGCGAGTCGGGCTCGGTGGCCATGCGCGACTGCCGGGTCAGCAACCCGAAGGGCGCCGGGGTCGTGGACTCCGCGCCCACCGGCAGCATCATCGCCGGCTGCCTCATCGAGAACCTCGGCACCTCCGGCGTCGTCATCGGCGCGGAGGCCCGGGCGACCGTACGGGACTGCCGGATCCGCGACGCCCGCGCCAACGGCGTGCTGACCTCGGACGAGGCGCAGGGCCTGGTCGAGGACTGCGACATCTCCGGCACGGACAAGCCGTCCATCGCCCTGGAGGGCCGCAGCGGCACCCGGGTCGTGCGCACCTCGGTGCACGACACCTCCGTCGGCGTCTACATCACCAGTTCCGCCCGCCCGGTGCTGGAGCACGTCACGGTCAGCGACACCACGGGCCCCGGCATCATGCTGGCCGCGAGCGCCGACCCCGAGTTCCTGCACTGCCGTACCTCACGCACCAAGGGCAGTGGTCTCACCGTCACCGAGCGGTCCAGGGGCACTTTCCAGGACTGCGAGTTCGACACCTCCGCCGCGCCCGCCATCCGCGTGGTCAGCTCCAGCGCGCCCTTCCTGACCGGCTGCGCGGTACGCGACTGCGCGGACACGAGCGGCGCCGTGCTGCTGGAGGAGGAGTCGGCGGCGGAGTTCGACGACCTCCTGGTCACGGACGCGGCCGGCACCGGCATCCGGATACGCGCCGGCGCCGACCCGCTGCTGCGCCGCGCGCGGATCACCTCGCCGGGCGGCCACGGCGTCGAGGTCGCCGAGGACGGGCGCGGCAGGCTGGAGCACTGCGAGATCGACCGGGCGGGCGGCTCCGCGGTGCGGATCGTCTCGGGGGGCAACCCCGACATCCGCGACACGGTCATGCGGGCGGCCACCGACGCCACCGTCTCCGTCGGCCCTCAGGGCCGCGCCACCCTCCGGGACTGCCGTATCGAGTCGCCCACGGCCGGCGGAGTCACGGTGGACAACGGCGGCGAGCTCTCCGCGCTGCGGGCCCACATCACCGACTCCGGTGCCCACGGGGTGCTCCTCGCCAACGGCGCCCGCGCCACCCTCACGTCTTCCCAGGTCATCGGCAGCGTCGGCGACGGCGTCCGGATCGACACCGCCGAGCCCGTCACCGTCACGGACTGTGCCGTCCGCGACAACCGCGGCGCGGGCCTCAGACAGACGAGGGTGAACGAACGGCTCACGGTCGAGAACCTCAACAGCAGCGGCAACGTGGCCCCGGACGCGTGGGGCGACACCCTCCCGCCGGACGTGGCGACCGGCGGGTCCGGCGACGCGGCCAAGAAGCCCGAGGGGCCGCTGGAGGAGCTGGAGTCGCTGGTCGGCCTGACCGAGGTCAAGAGCCAGGTCCGGACCCTCGTCAACCTCAACCAGCTCAACCAGCGCCGCGCCCAGCTGGGCATGCCCGTCCCCCAGATGAGCCGCCACCTGGTCTTCTCCGGCCCGCCCGGCACCGGTAAGACCACGGTGGCCCGGCTGTACGGAGGCATCCTGGCGGATCTGGGCGTCCTGCGCTCCGGGCACCTGGTGGAGGTCTCCCGGGCCGACCTGGTCGCGCAGGTCATCGGCGGTACGGCCATCAAGACCACCGAGGCGTTCAACGAGGCCCTCGGCGGTGTGCTGTTCATCGACGAGGCGTACACGCTGCTCTCCGACAGCAAGGGCTCCGGCGCCGACTTCGGCCGGGAGGCCGTCGACACGCTGCTGAAGCTGATGGAGGACCACCGTGACGACGTGGCCGTCATCGCCGCCGGCTACACCGGCGAGATGGACTCCTTCCTCTCCTCCAACCCCGGCCTGGCCTCGCGTTTCACCCGCACCATCGAGTTCGCCAACTACTCGGTCGACGAACTGGTGACGATCACCGAGAACATGTGCGCGGGACACCGCTACGCACTCGACCCCCGGACCCTGGACGCCCTCGCCCTGCACTACGCACGCATGCCGCGCGACGCCACGTTCGGCAACGGCCGTGCCGCGCGACGGGTGTTCGAGGAGATGGTGGACCGGCAGGCCTCCCGGCTCGCCTCCATGACGAACCCGGCGGAGAGCGACCTCACCCTCCTGCTGCCCGAGGACGTGGCGACGGACAGCACCCCGGCGGACGACGGTCCAGGCTCGGAGCAACTGCTCGCCGAGCTGCACGCCATGATCGGTCTCACGGCGGTCAAGAACGAGGTGTCCGCCCTGGTCAACCTGCTCACCGCGGCGAAACAGCGCAAGGCCGCCGGGCTGCCCACCCCGAGGATCAGCAACCACCTCATCTTCTCCGGGCCACCCGGTACGGGTAAGACCACGATCGCGCGCCTGTACGCGGACCTGCTGCGCTCCCTGGGCGTCCTGCCCAAGGGCCAGCTGGTCGAGGTCGCCCGCGCCGATCTGGTGGGCCGCTACGTGGGCCACACCGCCCAGCTCACCAAGGAGGCGTTCGAGCGGGCTCTGGGGGGCGTGCTGTTCGTCGACGAGGCGTACACGCTCACCCCGGAGGGCGCGACCTCGGACTTCGGCCGGGAGGCCGTCGACACGCTGCTGAAGCTGATGGAGGACCACCGCGACGAGGTCGTCGTCATCGCCGCCGGCTACACCCGCGAGATGCGCCGCTTCCTCGACTCCAACCCGGGCCTGGCCTCGCGGTTCTCGCGGACGGTGGAGTTCGAGAACTACTCGACGGACGACCTGCTGGAGATCCTGTCCAAGCAGGCCACCGACTACGGCTACGACTGCTCCCCGGAGGCGATGGTCGCCCTGCGTGACTACATGGACGCCCTGCCGCGCGACCACTCCTTCGGCAACGCGCGGACGGCTCGTCAGATCCTGGAGGGGATGATGACCCGCCAGGCGGGACGGATCGGCGCGATGTCCGCGCCGGGCCTGGACGACCTGCGCCTGCTGCTCGCGGAGGACCTGCCCCCGGAGGCGGCGGCGCTACGCCACTGAGGGCCGGGCCGCGCGTGCCGGTGGAGGCCCGGTCCGCCGGCCGGCCCGGCCCACCACCGGCCCGGTCCGCCACCGGGTCCGGCAGACGCGGGCGGCCCGTCCCGACCCGGCGCACGAGGTACGGCCGTGTGTCGCGGCGGCACCCGCGACCGGCCCTCGGCCGGTCGCTCCGGGCGCGGACCGGGCCGGAGCCGGCGTTCACCCCCGGCGGGGCTGGTCCACCCGGTGGGCGGCCGACACGGCTCCCGGCGACAGCGGCCAGTGAATGGCGAGCATCCCCTGGTCATCCGTACGTCTGCCGCCCGCGTGCCGTTCGGCGTCCGAGGCGAGCGCGCCCAGGAGGAGGTCGGGATTCTCCGTGAGGCGGGCGCCGTGGCGGGTCAGCAGACGGGGCAGCCGCGCGACCGGGTCGTAGAACTCCCCCCGGGAGTTGCGGGCTTCGGTCAGTCCGTCCGTCCAGCAGATCAGGGTGGAGCCGGGGCTCAGGGGGAAGGAGTCCGCCGGTGCCCCGAAGTGCCCCAGCGCGTAGAGCCCGAGCGGTGGTGCCTCCTGGGAGGGCGTGAGTTCGGTGACCCCGCCACCGGGCGTGAGGAGCAGGGGCGGGGGGAGCCCCCGGTTGAGGACGCGCACCCGGTGCCGGGCGACGTCGAGCTCGACGAGGACGGCGGCGGTGAAGCCCTCCGACTGTTCGAGGCCGCCCCGGCGCTCCCCCTCGCGCTGCAGCTGCCGGTCCAGCCGTTCGGCCATCTCCTCCAGGTCGGCGGCGTCGTCGGCGAGGGCGTTGAAGGCCCCGACGATCACGTTGGCCGCCTGGACGGCCGCCAGCCCCTTGCCCCGTACGTCCCCGACGATGGCCCGGACCACCGCCGAGGAGCCCCGTACGGAATAGAAGTCGCCGCCCACCATGATCTCCTCGTCCGCGGGGGCGTACCGCGTGGCGATCCGGAGTCCGTCGAGGGTGTCCGGCGGATCCGGCAGCAGCGCCCGCTGGGCGATCTCCGCCACGCGCTGGGCGCGGCCGACGGCCTTCTCGTGGCGCTCGATCGTACGGCGCAGCAGTACGGCGAGAACGATCACGCAGACCAGCGTGAGCTGGCGCGCCACGCCCAGACGCCACCCGAAGGTGCCGTCCACCGCGACCAGGACGGCGTGGACGGCCATGGCGGCCAGGCCGACGACGACGATGGAGCCCGCCCGCATGAACGGGGCTGCCGCGACAGGAGCCACGGCGAGCAGGGGCGCGCCGCTCACCTCACGGGGAGTGGACAGGTCGAAGACCACCGCCACCACGATGATTCCCCAGGGAATCATCCACCTGGTGCGACTCCACCGGCCACCCCTCGCATCAGACACCCTCCATGCCTACCGCATGGCCGACGGCCCGGCCCGCTCCGACCCGCAGACATCCCGGCGGGAGTGGCGGGAGCCGGAGGGAGGCTAGGGACTGTGGCGGATGGTGAAAGCCCAGGTGGCGCGATGTTTTGGTGTCCGTGGCCTCCTGCGGAGGGGGCCGCCGCCCCGGTTCGGGGGAACCGGCTCACTGCGCCCCCACCCCGGCGGACGGGCGCAGCGCCCGTCCCCTGAAAGGGCGTCACCGAGGGTGGCACGGCCGAAAGCCGCTCGACCGGTGTGGCCACTTTTCACCGGGAAGGCGGCACAACCATCCACCCCGTTCGCCGGTCACACCAAGTGGGAGCAAACCACTCCTCAGGACACATGGGGGAAATATGCGAACAACGGCACGTACCATCGCGACCGCCGGAACCCTCGCCGCCTTGGTGGCGGGTTCCACCGCCGCACTCGGCGCGACCGCCTCGGCGGCGCCCAACGTCACCCCGCAGGGCGTCTGCGGCAGCGCCTACAAGACCGTCAACTCAGCGCCCGTCGGCTCGCTGGGGACGGTCTACCTGACGTACAACTCCTCCAACGGGAAGAACTGCGTCGCCACCATCCGCACCAACCCGGGGGCGGCCAGGGAGATGTCCACGTACGTCTACGTCCCGGACACCGACGCGTGGGCCGGTGACTCCGGGTCCTACACGTCCTACGCGGGGCCGGCGTACGTCTACGGCAAGGGGCACTGCGTGAGCTGGGGCGGCAACATCAGCAACGTGTACGTGTCGGTGGAGAACTCCAACTGCGCGGCGCTGAAGGAGCACCGGGTCACCGAAGTCCGCTGACCCGGGCCACGGGCCGTCCGGTCCACGGGCCGGGCCCAGCGTCCGGTCCGCGGGCCGGGCATCCCCGACGCGTCGCGGTGTGACCACCCGGCCGTCGGACGCGGGGCTGCGGGACACCTCGTCCCACAGCCCCGCGTGCCTTGCCGGGGGTGGCGTCGGCGGGCAGGGCCGGAGTCCGTCAGACCCCGGCCAGCAGCTCCTCCAGTGCCTCGGCCGTCTCCGGGTGCCGGGCGACGAGCAGCGCACCGCCCGGCTGCGCGTCCGTGCCGGGCCCCTCCCACGTACCGTCGCAGCCCAGCAGCTCCGCCACGCTGTCGCAGGTCGCGGGGTGGGCGGCGAGGAGCAGGGCGCGGCCCCCGGTCCCAGTGCCGGGCACGGCCGTCGGCGCCTCGGCGACCTGAGGCTGCGGAGCCTCCCGCCAGGGCGGCACCCAGGTGTCGAGCGCCGCGAGCCGGCCGGGAAAGACGCGCCCGGCTTCCCGGATCAGCAGAGGTGCCAGGTCCGCCCCGTCGGTGCGCAGGGTCGTGATGAGGGACGGCAGCCAGGGCAGCAGCAGCCGGTCGGGCAGCCGCGCGAACGCGTTCGACACGGCTTCCACGACGAAACCGGCCAGCTGCGGCACCGGCTCCAATGCGTGCAGGAATCCGCTGAGGTAGCGCGGATAGGCCGGGAGCACCAGGGGGTTGGCGAGCAGTGCGTCGCACCGCTCCCGCAGACCGCTCCGGGAGAGCTGCCCGAGCTGCACCTGGGCCGCCCACAGCAGTGCCGTCTTCGACGGCTCGCGCGGGTGCGACTGCGCGAAGGCGAGCTCCAGCTGCGTGCGGTCGCAGCCCAGCGACAGGGCCAGATTCTCCATGCTGAAGAGGAATCCGAGCATGGCCGCCACCTGGCGGACGGTGGCGTCCTCGTCGGTGAACGCCTTCGGCAGCAGGGTGCAGTAGTGCGCGTACCCCGTCTTGGCGAACGACTCGATCCACGCGGGCAGTGCCGGCCGGCTGATCCGGTAGTAGGCCAGCAGCCGGCGTACCCGGCGCAGCACCTCCGGCGCGCCGTCGACGCTGCGCTCGGTGGACAGCACCTCCAGGGCGCGGGTGCCCAGCTCGTCGGCGAGACGGTCACCGCGCAGATGGAGGACCGCGTCCTCGACGGCCTCCAGCACGGTCGCCGCCGTGGCGTCCGGCGCGTACGCCGCACGGCGCAGGCGCTGCTCCAGGACCTGCTCGATGCTGACGCCCTCGTAGCCGAGTTCGATCAGCGCCCGCTGGTGGGTGCCCAGGGCGAGGTCCCACGATTCCTGGATCGACCGCTTGCCGAGCCCCCGCTCGCCCATGATCGGCCGGGCCGCGCCGTCCGGCATCAGGCGGCGCAGCATCCACAGCACGTCGGACACCTGCTCCAGCTCGGGCCGGGAGGCCATGTCGAGCAGCGCGCGCCGCACCCCACGCTGCTGGAGTGCGAGGTTCAGCGGGGCCAGCCGGTCGTGCACGTCGCGGGCCAGGGGCGGCAGGGCGTCGTAGCCGACCTGGCCCATCCGGTCGCCGCCCATGAGGATCTCCACGAGGCGGCGCACGTCGCGCCGCCCCGGCACGGTCTCCTTCTCGATGCAGGTGACCGCGGCGTCCTGGAAGTCGTACGGGGTGGGCTTGGCCCGGTCCCGCATTCCGGCGAGCAGGATGGACGTCTCGAAGACGGCGATGGCGTCGGCGGTGGAGGCGAGGTAGTTGTTGCGGCGTGCGGAGCGCACGATCTCCACGGACCAGCCGAGCAGCTCCGCCTCGTCCAGACGGTCGAGGGCAGGCGGCTTCCGCAGGAAACCGGAGAGCTTGTCGGAGGGTGCGTCCGCTGCCACCGGGACGGGCGGCAGGGCGGCCTTCCCCGGTTTCGCCGCCTTCTTGGAGCCCGACTGGCCCGCGAGGCGGAACGGCTGGACGCGGGTGCGCCTGAGGTTCTTCGACCACTGGGTGGCGGCGATCGAGACGGAACCCGCGGCGAGGCCGAACTGCGCCTCGATCGCCGCGTGGCTGGACGGGATCAGGCCGTGCTGCCAGGTGCTGCCGCTCGGCGGGGTGATCTCGAAGGTGTCGCTGCCGTGGACGCCGAACTCCGGGACACGGCTCGAGGCGTGGAACGCGCCGCAGACGTAGAGGCAGTCCTCGGGATCGGTGCCGGACGCAGCGAGGTGGGCGCGCATCCGGGTCCACATGTGGCGCTCGCGGTCCTCGTCCACCCGGACCCGGTCCTGGTCGCCGGGTGCCAGCCGGCGGAACAGGCTGCCGATCAGGAGCATGACCTGCCGGTAGGTGTCGTGGTCGCTGTCGCCGAGGGGCAGTTCGACGTACTGGTGCCACCACTCCGACCAGTGACGCACCTTGCCGTGGCGCAGCAGGTGCTCCTCCAGTTCGGCGAAGCGGGGCCGCAGGTCGCCGATCTCCACGCCGACGGCGTCGCCGTGCAGGGCGGTCTCCTCGTCGGCGGCCGGTGCGTCCGGATCGGCGGGCCCGGAGCCCTGCGGGGCGCCCGCCTGCCACTGGAACACATGGTCCGAGGAGCGGTCGACGAGGACGAGCTCGACACCGGGTGTGTCCAGGGCGTAGGCGATGGTCTGGTACTCGGCGGACGCCTCGGTGATCGGGGCGATGACCGACAGGGGCGCCCACTCGGCGGGGAATCCCTTCACCTCGCTCGCGAACGCCTGCACGGCCACCGGCAGCCTGCAGTTGCGCAGTTCGGACAGGAGCGGTGCCATGTCCTCGCACAGCTCCAGGTACACGACCTTCGGCTGCTTCTCGCGCAGCCGGCGGGCCATCGCGACGGCCGAGGCCGGCGAGTGGTGGCAGACGGGGAAGATCTCCAGGGGTTCGCGCACCGCCCGGTCGACGTCGTCGACGATGCCGAGGAGCATGCCCTCCAGCGCGTCGGGTCCGTCGGCGAACTCCGTCGCCGCTTGCTGGAGTTGCCCACGCAGCGCCGCGAAGGGTGTCTCCTGGCCGGGGGCGCTCATGACAGGGTGGCGATCGCGTCGCGGCCGCCCTCCAGGAACTCCGGCCAGGAGCCGCCCTCCTCCTTGCTGCGCGGCTCGACGATTCCGTGCAGGTACTTGTTGAGTATGGCGAGGTCCTCGGGTTCGCGGCGCGCCAGCGAGCCGACGAGCGAGGAGGCGAGCGTGCGGGCCGTCAGCTCGCGCTCGCCGAAGAAGTTGCTGTGCAGGATGGCGTCCTCGAGTACGCCGATCTGCTCGGCGCTGGACAGCGCGGACTCCAGCTTCTCGTCGTCGCTGCCGGCCGCGGCCGAGGAGGCGCGCAGGTCGGCGAAGCTCTGCAGCAGGACGTCCAGCAGGGTCGGCGGCACGTCGAGATCGATCTGATGGCGGCGCAGCAGTTCCTCGGTGCGGAAGCGGACGATCTCCGCCTCGCTCTTCTTGTTCGTCACGACGGGGATGCGTACGAAGTTGAAGCGCCGCTTGAGCGCGGACGACAGGTCGTTCACCCCCCGGTCGCGGCTGTTGGCCGTGGCGATGACGGAGAAGCCGGGCTTGGCGAAGACGATGTTGTCGCTGTCCATCTCGGGGACGGAGATGTACTTCTCGGACAGGATCGAGATCAGCGCGTCCTGGACGTCGCTGGTGGACCGGGTGAGCTCCTCGAAGCGGCCGATCGCACCGGTCTCCATGGCGGTCATGATCGGCGAGGGGATCATCGACTCCCGCGACTGCCCCTTGGAGATCACCATGGACACGTTCCACGAGTACTTGATGTGGTCCTCGGTCGTGCCGGCCGTTCCCTGCACCACCAGGGTGGAGTTGCGGGAGATCGCGGCGGACAGCAGCTCCGCCAGCCAGCTCTTGCCCGTTCCCGGGTCGCCGATCAGCAGCAGGCCCCGGTCGGAGGCCAGGGTGACGATGGAACGCTCGACGAAGCTGCGGTCGCCGTACCACTTCTGGGGGATCTCCCGGTCGAGGCCGTCGGCGCGCTCGGACCCGAGGATGAACAGCCGGACCATCTTCGGCGACAGGCGCCAGGAGAACGGCTTGGGGCCGTCGTCGACCGACTCCAGCCAGTCGAGCTCTTCGGCGTACTTGATCTCGGCGGGGGCGCGCAACAGGTCGGACATGTCTGTAAGCCTTTCTGGGCAAGCGGAGTAGACAAGAGGGAATACGGAGTGCGGACGCCGGGGCGGGCGGGCACGAGCGCCGGTCGTGGGGCGTCGCGACGACGCCGCCGGGTGCCGTGGCCGTCGCCGTGTACACCCGCCTCGGATCGCGGGACGGCCGTCAGGTGAGGAAGGTCTTCAGCTCGTGGACGAGCTTGCGGATGTGGCCGGAGAGCACCGGTGTCCCCTGGTCCTTGAAACGCTCCCGGAACCACGGATTGACACTGGCGCGGCCGGCACTGGTCACCGAACCGACCGGTATGAACTTGGCCCCTGAACGGTGGATGGCGGCCATGCTCTCGAAGAGCGGCTCGCTCTGCCATTCGTAGAAGTCGGAGATCCACACCACCACCGTGTTGCGGGGCTCGGCGATCTTCGGCTGGGCCAGTGCCATGGCGACCGTGCCGTCGGTGCCGCCTCCGAGGTTGGTCCGCAGCAGGGTCTCGAAGGGGTCGTGCACCCACGGGGTGAGGTCGAGGGCGTGGGTGTCGTACGCGATCAGGTGGACGTCCACCTTGGGCAGACCGGCGAAGATCGAGGCCAGAATGGTGCAGTTGACCATCGAGTCGACCATGGAGCCGGACTGGTCGACGACGACGATGAGCCGTTGCGGTGTCGTCCTGCGGGCGGTGTGCCGGTAGAAGAGGCGGTCGACGTAGAGCCGTTCCTCCTCGGGGCTCCAGTTGGTGAGGTTCTTCCAGATCGTCCGGTCGAGGTCCAGGTTGCGGAACACCCGTTTGGGCGGGACCGAGCGGTCCAGGGCTCCGACCGTCGACTTCTCGACCTGGGTGCGCAGGACCTCGGCGACCTCGTCGACGAAGCGGCGGATGAGGGCCTTGGCGTTGGCGAGGGCGACGCCGGACAGATTGTCCTTGTCGCGCAGCAGCTGTTCGATGAGCGACATGCTCGGGGTCAGCCGCGCGGCGAGCTGCGGGTCGGCCAGCACCTCGCGCAGACGCATCCGCTTGACGAGGTCGGCCTCGATGGAACCGAGCGCGGGGCCGATCTCGGGGATCAGCCGGCCGAGGTCGGGTGTCCTGCCGCCGCCACCCGTGCCGGTCGGGCTGACGCCCGGACCCCCGGCACGGCCGCCCCGCAGCTCCCCGGGGCCGCAGCCGAGGGCGCGTTCCAGCCAGCCCGCGTCGGACTGCCAGCGCGACAGCTGGCCGGCGGTGACGGTGCCACGGGCGGGCTGGAAGACGTTGAGGAGGACCGTCGAGACGAGGGCCGCACGGCGCACCTCGGCCGCCCGGTCACGGCTCTCCCCGCCGGCGCCCTCCTGCGCGGGGTCCGGGCCGGGGTTTCGGCCCGCGTCCTGCCCGGGGTCCGGGTCCGAACCACGGGCGGGATCCTGGGCCGGGTTCCGGCCGGCGTCATGGGCGGGGTCCTGGCCCGCGTCCTGGGCCGCGCCCTCCCCGGTGACCTGCCCTGCACCCTGCGCGGTGTCCTGCCCCGTCTCCGGCCCGGCATGCTCGCCGGGCACCATCAGGCCGTCGAACTCGGCGGCCAGTCCGGGATGCCGCTGCACGACCGAGTCGACCGAGGTCTGCGGGTCCAGCAGCGCGGCCGGCAGCCCGATGTCCTCGACGACGGCGAGGCTCGCCGCTTCCAGGCTCGCGTGCTCCTCGGGGTCGAAGAGCCGGGCGAGCAGACGCCAGTACATGACCTGCCGCCGGTTGTCGTGCGAGGTATCGGCGACGGCCGGGGTCACCGGGGCGTAGGGGGCTGCCGGGGCCACAGGTGCGTCCGGGACTGCCGGAACTGCCGGGGCCACCGGAACCGCCGGCGTCGTCGCGGGTTTCTGCTGTCCGGTCATTTCCGCAGCAGCCTTCCGGCGCGCTCGCCGAGCACCTTCACGGTGTCGGTGGCGGCCTTCTCCCCCTTGACGCCCACCTTGTCCTCCGTGCCACCGGCCCAGGCTCCCGCGTGCACCGCGACCACCTTCCGGCGCACCGTCGTCTCCACGGCGAGCGGCTGGATCCCGAACCTCCCGGCGTCCCAGCGGAGCAGGCCTATGCAGGCGCTCGACGTGGCAACCGCACGCGGGGTCAGCGGACCGGCGACCGGAATGCGGTCGGTGTCGACGGTCAGCGGCGTCCCGGCGACGGTGAACGTCACCGTGCCGTCGTCGTCCGTCCCGGCGGAGTAGCCCTCCAGGAAGACGGGGACGGCGATACGCGCCGGATGCCGGTCCACCGGCGCGGTCGCCGGGGCGGTCGCGGTGGGCAGGGCGACCCGGGCGGTGGCGAAGGGGTCGGCGGGTTCGCCGGGGCGGGCGTGCCCGTCGCTCCACAGGAGGTCGCCCTCGTCGGTGACGGGCATGTCGGTGAGGTCCATGGAGCGGCCCTCGCCGACGGCCGCGAGGAGCGACATGTGGGGCCTGAGCAGCTGCCAGATGCCGGCTCCGAGGACCGTGTCGGGCTTCGGAGCCGACACTCCGGCGCGTACGAGCCGGGGCGTGGAGCCGTCGGCGGGCTCGAACACGGCGTGCACCTGCGCCTGCGCCGCCGTCGCGTGTTCCTGCAGGTCGACGCCGAGGGGCAGCAGGCGTCCGGTGGCCGTTGCGGTGGGCGCAACGCCCGCCGCGCCCGGCACGGTCAGCAGCATCCCGCGCGACCAGAGATCGGCCCAGCGGCGCACCGGTACGCGCTCCATGGCGGCGCCGGGGCAGGAGGCGGCCAGCTCGGCGGCGAAACCGTCGAGCAGCGTCGCGAGGCGGCGCAGGGCGGGGTCGGGCAGCATCGCGGAGACGACCTCGGCCGCCCCGGAGACCACGTCGTGGTCGAGGCCCTGCCAGCCGCAGCGCGCCAGGTCGGACAGCCAGGCGCGGGCGGCCGTCAGCAGGTTGGCCGCCTGCCGCGCGGCCGGGGCAGCCGGGGCGCCGTCGCCGCCGGAGCGGCCGGTCGCCTGCTCGACACGGGTGAGCAGCGCGTCGTGCGCGGAGCCGAGCAGTGCGGTACGGGCGGCGGCCAGGGCGACGAAGTGTTCCTCCCCCGCGGCCCCCGCGGCGGCCTTCCCGGCGGCCTCGGCGACCCTGGCGGCCAGCGGGGTCCCGGCGACGGCGAGGGCGAGGCGCTCCGGGCCCCCGCCACCGGAGGTTCGGGGCCGGAGCAGTCCGGCGACGAGGGCGTCGTCGAAGGCGTCGACGGCCGCGAGGGCCTCGTCGAGTCCTTCGACGGGCACGGTCAGCAGATCGGTGCGCATCACGCCGCCGCCCTGGTCGGCGGGAAGAAGTGCATCTCCGGCAGGGGAGCCGTGACGGGGGCGAGCTCCAGGTAGGCGAGGTGCCTCAGGAACCGGCTGAAGACGGCCGCGGCGGCCTTGGAGGCGTCCGGAGCGGGCCGGGTGAGAGCCATCGCCTCACGCAGACCGGACGCGTCCGGCTGACCGTCCGGGAGGTCGGCCTTCAGGTAGCGGGCGACGCGCTCGGGGCCGTACTGCAGGACCGCCTGGTCGATCAGGGCCGAGATGTGGTTGCAGAAGGATCCGCGCGCACCGCCGCAGGGCCGGTTGTTGTTGGTGCTGCACGCGAAGGCGTAGCTCCCGGCCGCGACCGACGACACGTACACCCGTCCGATGTCGGACCCGCTGGACACCACACCCTGCAGACGTCCGTCGGCCAGCTCGACGAACGGAACCTTGGCGAGCTTGCGTGGCCGCGCGGGTGGGACCACCCGGGCCGTGCTCGACCTCTCCCAGTTCGACAACGCGTCATCTCCTCCGCAGCAAGGGGTCGTTCGCGCCACGTCGGCGGAACACGACTCAACCTAAGGGCGAGCACTGACAACGCCGCCCGACCGTCCGGCGGCGCCCCTCCCCGGCCGGGCGGCCGTACCGGGGAGGACGGGGCCGAACGGATGCCTGGCGAAACCGGTGGGCGGATCGCGGCACTCCGGCGCCCCGCTCGGGAGGCCTCCGCCACGTCCGGCAGGCCTCAGGCCCGGACCGGTCCGAAGGGTTTGAACTTCACGAGAACTCCAGCGAAATGGCACGTGTGTGGATATCGTGCACCGAGCGAGGGCGCATCCGTCAGTCCATGGGATCGGCGGATGCGTCCCGTTTGCGGGGGTGCGACTGTGGCTGGGGGGCTCATGGGGCATGTCGAATTACCTGAAACGCATATATCCAGGCCTGTGAGTGCCGCGGGGACTCCGCGGCAGCGGCACCCGCGGGCCCGGAACCGCACGGCCGCCCCGGCGCAGTTGTGGAGAGCCCCGGCCGTCCGGCGCGACCCCGCGGACCGAACGCAGGCGAGGAAGAGACCATCACGGCGCCTGCGGCTCCTCGTCCTGACCGACCTCGCGGGCCTGGGGATTCCGGCCTGGGCCGTCCTGCACGCCGGTGAACAGCCGAGACCGCTGCTCACGGGGGTCCTGGCCGCGTGCGCGTGGGCCGCCGTGCGCGCGGCGCGCGGCCGGTACGCGGACCGGCTCCCGGGTGCGCCTGACCGTGCCCCGTACCACCCCTGGGGCGACTGGCTGACGCTCGTCGGGGTGCTGGCCGTACTGGTGGCGGTGACCGGCTCGTCCCACGACCCGGCGATCGCCGTCGCCGCGCTGATGCCCGGCCCGGTCGTGGCCGTGCTCACCCCGGTGGCGGGCCGGTGGGAGGCCGTGCAGCGGGGGCGCGCGGTGCGCCGGGTGCTGGTGGTCGGCGAGGCGGCGGGCCTGGACCGCGCGGTCGGTGTACTCACCTCCCGTACGGCACGCGGCTACACGGCCGTCGCCGCCATACCGGTGGGGCCGGCCGTGCCGGCCTGCGAGGTACCGGTGCCCGGCCGGCTCGCCCCACAGCCGGCCGACGACGACGTGTCCACGGTGCTGGGCGGCGCCTTCGCCCATGACGCCGATCTGGTCCTCATCGCGCCGGGCCCGCGGCTCGACGAGGACCGGCTGCGCCGGCTCTCGTGGGGCCTGCACGACAGCGGGGTGGCCCTCTGTGTGCTCTCGGAGCTCTCCGGGGTCGCCGCCGGCCGGGTGCACCCGGTCCCGGCCGCCGGGAGCATCCTGCTGCACGTGGCACCACCGCTGCGGCGCGGCCCGCAGACCGTGCTCAAGGCCCTGGTGGACCGGACGGGCGCCGCCCTGGGACTGCTGGTCCTCGCCCCGCTCTTCCTCGCGGTCGCGCTGGCGGTACGGCTCACGTCGCCCGGGCCGGTGTTCCACCGCCAGATCCGGCACGGGCGGCACAACAGGCCCTTCACCCTGTGGAAGTTCCGCACGATGGTCGCGGACGCGGAGTCCCGCAGGGAGCAGCTCTCCTCGGCGAACGAGAGCGAGGGACCGATGTTCAAGATGCGCCGCGATCCGCGGGTGACCCGCGTCGGCCATGCTCTGCGCCGGTCGTCCGTGGACGAACTCCCGCAGCTGGTCAACGTGTTGCGCGGCGAGATGTCCCTGGTGGGTCCGCGGCCCCCGCTGCCCGAGGAGGTGTCTCGCTATGACGAGCGGGAGCTGCGCAGGCTGGCGGTGAAGCCGGGTCTGACCGGCCTGTGGCAGGTCAGCGGCCGTTCCGACCTGTCGTGGCAGGAGACGGTGTCGCTGGATCTCTGGTACGTCGACAACTGGTCGGTGGCCACGGACCTGGGACTCATCGCCCGCACGGTACGTGCCGTCGCCGACGGCCGTGGGGCGTACTGAGTGGGAGGGCGCCGGATGTGTGCGAGGACGGCAGGGCACGCCGGAGGGTCCCGGCGTGCCCCGGCCCCGCCCGCCGGGCGGTCAGCCCACCGGTGCCGACCGGCCGAGCCACCAGGCGTAGGTCCGGGCGATGCCGTCCCGCAGCGGGATCCGGGGGCTGAAGCCGAGGGAGGAGAGCCGCGACACGTCGAGGAGCTTGCGCGGGGTGCCGTCCGGCTTCGAGGTGTCCCAGGCGACGCTCCCGCGGTATCCGGTCACCTCGCGGACGGTCTCGGCGAGTTCCCGGATCGTCAGGTCCTCGCCGCAGCCGACGTTGACCGGCTCGTCCCCGTCGTACACCTCCAGCAGCCGCACGCAGGCGGCGGCGAGGTCGTCGACATGGAGGAACTCGCGGCGCGGGCTGCCGGATCCCCACAGGGTGATCTCCGGCGCCCCGTCGCGCGTGGCCTCGTGGAACCGGCGGATCAGGGCGGGGAGGACGTGCGAGGTCTCCAGGTCGAAGTTGTCCCCGGGGCCGTAGAGATTGGTGGGCATGGCACTGATGTACGAGGCGCCGTACTGCCGGCGGTACGCCTGGACCTGTGCGATGCCGGCGATCTTCGCCAGCGCGTAGGCCTCGTTGGTCGGCTCCAGCGGGCCGGTCAGCAGCGAGTCCTCCCGGATCGGCTGCGGGGCGTGCTTGGGGTAGATGCACGACGAGCCGAGGAAGAGCAGCCGGCCCACCCCGGCGGCGTGCGCACCCGCGATCACGCTCAGCTGGATACGCAGGTTGTCCTCCAGGAACTGCACCGGGTACGTGCTGTTGGCCATGATCCCGCCCACCTTGGCGGCGGCCAGCACCACCGCGTCCGGCCGGACGTCGCGCAGGAACGCCTCGGTCGGTGCCGCGTCACGCAGGTCGAGTCCGTCGCGGCCGCGGGTGACCACCTCGTGGCCGTCTGCGGCGAGCCGGCGCACCAGCGCCGAGCCGACGAGGCCGCGGTGTCCCGCGACGAATATGCGGGAGCCGGGGCCGAGCAGGGGGCGGGCCGGCTCCTGGGGAGGGCCGGGCGGGTCAGTGGTCATGGCTCGGATTGTGCCAGCAGGACCGCGTTCCGGTGATGTTTTGCCGCAACGCGCGCGGATCACGAAATGTCGGTGCACCAACCGCCCGTGGGGCGACCAGAGAGAGGGGGGAGTCATGGCAAAGTCCGCGCTCATCACCGGCGTGACCGGCCAGGACGGTTCGTACCTGGCGGAGCTGCTGCTGCGTAAGGGGTACACCGTCCACGGCCTGATACGCCGTTCGTCCAGCTTCAACACGGAGCGGATCGACCACATCTACCAGGGGCCCGAGGAAGCGGACCGCTCCTTCATCCTCCATCACGCCGATCTCTCCGACGGCGTCGCCCTGGTGAACCTGCTGCGCGAGATACAGCCCGACGAGGTGTACAACCTGGGGGCGCAGTCCCACGTCCGGGTCTCCTTCGACGCGCCCCTGTACACCGGCGACATCACCGGTCTGGGCACCGTCCGGCTCCTGGAGGCGGTCCGTGCCAGCGGTATCGAGACGCGGATCTACCAGGCCTCCTCGTCCGAGATGTTCGGTGCGACCCCTCCCCCGCAGAACGAGGGCACCGCCTTCCACCCGCGCAGTCCGTACAGCGTCGCCAAGGTGTACGCGTACTGGGCGACGGTCAACTACCGCGAGGCGTATGACATGTTCGCGGTCAACGGCATCCTCTTCAACCACGAGTCACCCCGGCGCGGTGAGACCTTCGTGACCCGCAAGGTCACCCGGGGGGTGGCCCGGATCAAGGCGGGTCTGCAGGACCGGCTGCATCTCGGCAACCTCGACGCCGTACGGGACTGGGGGTACGCCCCCGAGTACGTGGACGCGATGTGGCGGATGCTGCAGTGCGACACCCCGGACGACTACGTGGTGGCCACCGGGGAGGGGGTCAGCGTCCGGCAGTTCGTCGAGTTCGCCTTCGAGCACGCGGGCCTCGACTGGGCGGAGCACGTCCGCTACGACCCCAAGTACGAGCGTCCCAGCGAGGTCGACGCCCTCATCGGGGACGCGTCCAAGGCCGGCGACCTGCTCGGCTGGAAGGCCGAGGTGAGGTCGCGGGAGCTCGCCAGGATCATGGTGGACGCGGACATCCGGCTGCTGGCCGACCAGCTCACGGGAGCGGCCGTGCGGGTGGACCGATGAGACGGCCGGAGCGGGCCGGACGGGCCCGGGGCGGCGTGCCCGCAGCCGGCCGCCCGGCGGCGGGCCACGTCGGCGCCCCCGCCACCGTGCGGGTCACCGGCGCGTGGAGCGGACCGGGGCTCACCCACGGCACCCGGCCGACGCTCACCGCGCCCGCGCCGGGGACCGTCACCGGCACGGTCCGCGACTCCACCGGCTCCTCGGTGGACCGGAGCGCGCCGGCACCGGCCGGAGCCGTCGGCTCCGGCCGCCCACTCGTCCCGACCGGCAGCGGGACGGACCGTCCCCACATCCGGTCGAGCGAAACAACCGCGGTCTGCGGACCGCGGCTCGTTCTCACCTTCGGAGCAGAGAAATGAACACACGTACGGGGCGGAGACCCGGAGGACGCGGCCGTGTGCGGGCCGCCTCCGCCGCACTCTGCCTGTTCGCCGGAGCCCTGACCGCGACTGCGGCCGCGGCCGGAACGTCCCCGGCCGCGGCGCTGACACCTCCGGTGTCGCTCACCGCGGACGACCTCACCACCTGGCAGACCAACGGCATCGTCTGGTCCATGGCCGCCACGGACGGCGTCGTGTACGCCGGCGGCACCTTCTCCACCGTCCGGCCCCCGGACGCCGCCCCCGGCACCGGGGAGCAGCCCGCGGTCAACTTCGCGGCCTTCGACGCCGCGACGGGGGCACCGACCGGGTGCGCCCTGTCGTTCACCCAGTCCTCCGGGACGGCCACCGTCCGCGCGCTGGCCCTCTCGCCCGACGGGCGGACCCTCTACGCGGGCGGCCAGTTCGGGGCGGTGAACGGGGAGGGAGTCAGCAACATCGCGGCCATCGACACCGCGACCTGCATCCCGCGCAAGGACTTCAAGATCTCCGTCTCGGCGACGGTACGGGCCCTGGACGCCACCGCGGACACCGTCTACATCGGCGGTGACTTCAACAGCGTGGGGGGTCAGACCCGGAACAAGTTCGCCGCCGTCACCACGAGCGCCGGCCTGCTGCCGTGGACCGCCCACGCGGACGAGGTCGCACGTGCCGTCCAGGTGACCCCGGACGGGAAGCACGTGGCGCTGGGGGGTGATTTCTTCACCGTCAACGGGACCGCCACGCACGCCCTGGCCGTGGTGGACGCCACCACGGGCGCGCTCACCACGAGCTACCCGGGCTTCATCCCCGACACCTCCACGGTGCAGGACCTCACCACGGACGCGACCGGCCTGTACACCGCGAACGAGGGCACCGGCGGCGGTGTCTTCGACGGGCGGATCGCCATCGACCTGGACGACTACCGGCAGCGCTGGCGGGACACCTGCCTGGGCGCCACCCAGGCCGTCCTGGTCCACTCGGGCGTGCTGTACAGCGGCAGTCACGCCCATGACTGCTCCAGCATGGGCGAGTTCCCGGACCAGCCGCGCAAGCACCTGCTGGCCCAGTCGGTGAACGACCCGGCGCTGCTGCCCTGGTTCCCCGACACCAACGACGGCATCGGTGAGCCGGTCGGGCCCCGGGTGATGACCCAGACCGACAAGGGCGGCCACCACTACCTGTGGGTCGGCGGGGAGTTCACCACCGTCAACGGCTCGGCCCAGCAGGGGCTCACCCGGTTCGCCGACGGGCCCGACACCGGCGCGCCGTGGGTGCCCAACGTCAGCCTGTCCACGGTCACCCCCGGGCGGATCGACGTCAACTGGCAGACCAGCTTCGACACGGACGACGGGGAGCTGACCTACCGGATCTACAAGGACGGGGCGAGCACCCCCGTACACACCACGACCGGGTACTCGGTCTTCTGGAACCGGCCGCAGCTGAGATGGACGGACACCGCCGTGGCGCCGGGCGAGACGCACTCCTACCGGATCACCGCGAGCGACGGCACCAACACCAGCGCGAAGTCCCCCGCCCGGTCCGCCACCGTGACGGCCACCGCGGAGAGGTACCCGGCCCGGATCCTCGCCGACGGCGCCTCGCTGTACTGGCGGTACGACGAGGAGTCCGCCACCTTGGCGGCCGACACGACGGCCGGTCTGGACGGCGGCTTCCTGCGCAACGGGCCCGCCTACCGCCAGACCCCGGCCGCTGTCGCGGGGGCCTCGACGGCCATCGGTTTCGACGGGGTGAGCGATTACGCGTACAGCAACACACGCCACGCGCAACCCGTCCGGTTCTCCGTGGAGACGTGGATCAGAACGACCACCGTCCGGGGCGGCAAGATCATCGGCTTCGGGAACCTGACCATGCAGAACAGCACCCGCGTCGACAAGCACGTCTACATGCGCAACGACGGGCGCCTCGTCTTCGGCGTCTACAGCGGCGGAGCCCGTACGGTCACCACACCCGCCGCCTACAACGACGGCGCCTGGCACCACATCGTCGCCACCCAGGGCACCGGCGGCATGGCGCTGTACGTCGACGGGCAGGTGCGCGCGTTCAGCACCCTGTACACCGCCAATGAGAACTACGCGGGCTACTGGCGGGTCGGCGGGGACAACCTGAGCGGCTGGCCGAGCCGTCCGACCAGCAACTTCTTCGCAGGCCAGATCGACGAGACCGCCGTCTACCCGACCGCGCTGAGCGCTTCGCAGGTGAGCGCGCACTACGCCCTGAGGACCGGGTGATGAGATATCCGTTCCGGGCCGGCGCCGTCGTCGTCCTCGCGACGACGGCGCTGGTCGCCTGCGGCTCGTCCACCGACGGAGGCCGGGAGGAGGCCGCGGGCAGCAGGCCGTCCGCCACCGCTCCCTCCTCCGCCGGTCCGCCGGCCGCCGGGCCCACCGCAGCAGCACCCACCGCCGAAGGGCCGGCGGCCGGGCCGTCCGCCGGACCGGCCCGGAAGCCCGGTGGCCCACAGAAGGCGCCCGCCGGGCAGATCACCCCGGCCACGGGCTCCTTCTCCGAGAGGCAGAAGGAATATCTGACCGACCGCGTCCCCAGGGGCATGGACCCCGCCGCGGTCCTGCAGACCGGCCAGGAGACCTGCGACCGGCTCCGCTACCTGGTCAAGGCGGACCGGGACATCGCCGTCGGGGCGATCGTCACCGGCGAGGTGGCGGACGCGGAACCGGCCGTGGCCCATCTGTGCCCGCAGCACCAGGACCTGGTGGACGAGGCCGCGCTGGGCTACGCCGACGGCACCCACACGGGGGCGAAGCTCCGGCCGGGCCGCTACCGCGCCCCCTCCCCCACCGCGCACTGCACCTGGCGGGTGACAGGGGCGGCCGGCAAGGTGCTGGCGTCGGGCTCCTCCGACACCGGCAAGCCCGTGTCGGTCAGCGTCGCCGCGTCGGCCGGAAGCCTCACCTCCACAGGCTGCTACGCCTGGCTGCCCGAAGGAGAGAAGAGTTGAGCACGCTGCCCATCGCCGTGGCGATCCCCACGAAGAACGAGGGCCTGAACATCGCCGAGGCCGTGAAGTCGGTGCTCGGCCACTTCGAGGCCGTCGTCGTGGTCGACTCCCACAGCACGGACGACACCGTGAGGATCGCCGAGGAGTGCGGGGCCGAGGTCGTCACGTACACCTGGGACGGGGGCCATCCGCGCAAGAAGCAGTGGTGCCTGGAGAACGTGCGCACGGACCTGGACTGGATCCTGCTGCTGGACGGCGACGAGCGGATCAGCCC
The DNA here is from genome assembly GCF_044334475.1 of Streptomyces sp. NPDC020780. Lineage (NCBI taxonomy): Bacteria > Bacillati > Actinomycetota > Actinomycetes > Kitasatosporales > Streptomycetaceae > Streptomyces > Streptomyces sp. NPDC020780. Next base: position 171,355 of record NZ_JBIRTB010000005.1, read on the forward strand.
CGGCCTGCTGGCCGAACTGCGGCGGACGTTCGCCGACCCCCACTCCCCCAAGCCCGCCGCGTACGACATCCCGCTGGGCTACTGGTTCTCGGGGAAGCGGCTGCGGCACGGCTACACCATCCGCAAGCGGTCCCTGACCGACCGCACCCGCTGCCACTACCCGGAGGTCGGGGACCTGGCGGCGCCCGGGATCGGAGAGGTGGAGGGGCACTACCAGCCGGTCGCCGCGACGGTCGGCGTCCTGCGCAACCCCATCGAGCACCAGGACCTGGACCCGGTCACCGCGTGGTTCGAGCGGCACAACCGCTACTCGGACTGGGAGGCCTGGCTCGAGCACCACCCCGACGTCAAGGAGCAGGTGCGGAAGGTGAAGTCCCGGCAGGGGCAGCTCTTCCACAAGGCGCCGTTCAAGCCCCTGGTGTCCTTCGCCTACATGTACGTCTACCGGCGGGGCTTCCTCGACGGGCGCGCGGGCCTGGACTTCGCCCTGGCGATGAGCTTCTACCGCTGGCAGATCGCCCTCAAGTCCCGTGAGGGAAGGACCGGCTGAGCCCTCACGCCCTCCGGCGGACCACGTCCTCGTAGGTCTTCCGGAGGGTCCGTGTGACGACCTCGATGGTGAACTGCTCGTTGACCAGGTCCCACGCGGCCCGGCCGGCCTTCTCGTTGGCCTCCGGCTCCAGGAGCTCCAGGACCGCCCGGGCGACCTTCTCCGCGTTGGCGGCGTCCTCGCCGACCCTGCTGTCGATCACCCGGCCGGCCCCGGCCTCCGCCACGTACGGGGCCAGGCCGGTCGACCGGGTGATGACGACGGGCGTGCCCACGGACATCGTCTCGAGGAGGGAGACGGCCATCGGCTCCTCGATCGAGGGAAGCACGTACACGTCGGCCCGTCGCGCGGCGTCGAGAACCTCTTCGTGCTCGAGAGGCCCCACGTGGTCCAGCGACGATGCCACACCGAGCTCCTGGGCGAGGGCGAGGGTGCGGCGCAGCGAACCGGTGTCCGGGCCCGCCAGGACGAAGCGGGCGTCGGGGTGCCGGGCGAGGACGGCGGGCATCGCGGCGACGAAGTCCTCGGGCCGCTTGCGCTCCTGGATCCGGGCAAGGAAGAGCACGGTCGGCGGCCGGCCGGGCTCACGGGCCGGCTTGCGCTCCTGCGGGCGTACGCCGTTCACCAGCCGGACGGTGTTGGTCAGGGCGACCGGTGCGGCGACCGCGTTCACATCGACGCGCTCCGTCTCGGTCAGGTGGAGTACCGCGTCGGCGCGGCGCAGCACCGCCCGCACGCCCAGCAGATCGGTGAGCTGGGCGACCCGCTTCTCGGTCGGGTCGACCATGCCGTGGGTCTGGACGACCAGAGGGGTACGGGTGGCCAGGGCCAGCAGCGCGGCGGGCAGGGTCACCAGGTCGCGCATCAGGTGCACGTGGACGAGGTCGGCGCCGCGCATCATGCGGTGCGCGGTGCGCAGGAGGGAGCCGGAGGTGATGCCGCTGACCTCGAAGACGGGGAGCAGATGGCGGGCCTGGAACAGATGGACCGGGACACCCTCGACCTCGCGCGGCAGGGCGCCCTCGAAGTCGTCACCGAGCGCCATGACGCGCGCGTCGTCGCCGAGGGCCCGCTGGGCCCTCGCCAGGTTCAGGGCCACCCGGGTGGGGCCGCCGAACGCGTGGTCCGGAGTGTGCAGTGTGACGATGTGCAGGACCTTCACCAGGGTTCCCCTCAACCTCGGCCGACTGTTCACAGGCTAGTCAACGGATCACCCCAAGTGGGCTGAATCGCTAGAGTGTTCACGGGGGCCGCCCGTCCGGTCGCGGATCCACGGAACGGGGAGCGCATGACGTCCGTGCACGAGACATCGCCGACGACGCCGACGGCGAGGACCGCCCCTCCGGCCACCTCCACCTCGTGGGCGATGCTCTCCCGCGCCCTGTCCGTGCCACTGATCCTGGGGCTGGTCTGCTTCCTGCCGGCCGTGGTCGCCGTCCAGCCGGGATCGGACGTGCGGGACACCGCGTACTGGCTGCAGCTCGTCCTCACGTGCTATGCGGGTACCCGGCTGGCCACCATGATCCTCTCCACGCACCGGCGGCTGCTCCAAGGCGTCTTCTGGATGTTCGTGTACATCGCCATGGGCGTGGCTCCGTTGGCTCAGGTGGTGATCGGGAAGACGCCCACACCGATGGTCGGGCCGCGCTCGGACCTGGTGACAGCGGTGGCACTGATCATCGTCGGCTGTGCCGCGTTCGACCTCGGGTCGCTGCTCGCCTCACGGCGTCCCCTGCGCCGCGGACCGGGCGGGCCCGCCCGGCTCGGTCCGGCCACCGCGCACCGCGTCAGGTTGCGGCTGCTGGTCCTGGCGGCGTTCGCGGCGAGCGCGTACTACGTCCTGAAGGTCGGCGGACCCGCGGTCTTCTTCTCCAGCCGCCAGGAGATCAGCGCCTCGGTGGCACAGAGCGGGGTGGCCTCGGCCGAGTCGAACGTCGGCTCGGCGTTCCTGAAGGGCTTCGGGACCGTACCGGCGCTGCTCGCGCTGCTCTTCTACACCCGGCGCCTGGCCACCTCGCGGCAGGCCCGGCGCTCGCCCTCGACCGTGCTGGTGTGGGTGGCGCTGCTGCTGCTCAACGCCCTCGTCAACAACCCTGTGTCCAACGCCCGTTACTGGTTCGTCACGGTCCTGGTGTCGCTGCTGTTCACCGCGTTCCCCAGCAGTGCGGCGATGTACCGCACGGTGCTCACCACCGGGGTGGTCGGGGCGCTGGTGCTGTTCCCGTACGCCGACCGCTTCCGGTACGACGACGAAGGCCGCCGGCCCGCACAGGCGTCGTCCGTCTTCGAGCCGCTGACCACCAAGGACTACGACCAGACGGTCATGTTCGCCAACACCGTCTCCTGGGTCGACACCCAGGGGCACACCTACGGCCGCCAACTGGCGGGCTCGGCACTCTTCTTCGTGCCGCGCACGCTGTGGAGCGGCAAGCCCAAGGACACCGGGGTCCGGGTCGGCGAGTGGATGGGGCTGAACATGACCAACCTGTCGGCCCCGCTGTGGACGGAACTCTGGGTCGACTTCGGCGCGTCCGGCATGGCCGGCGGCCTGGCGCTTGTCGGTTACGCGGCGGCCCGGACCGACCGCAGATACGCGCTGGCCGTCACCCGGGCGGGCCCCGGCCCCGGCAGTGTGCTGGCCGTCGCGGCGCCGCTGATCGCCGGGTACACCTTCATCCTGCTGCGCGGGCCGCTGCTCCAGGCGGCGGGGAAGCTGGCCATCGGGGCTCTGTGCCTGCTGCTGATCACGACGTTCAGGGAGCGGAGGGCAGGGCGTCGGCGCTGACGGGGTCCCCCACCGCCGACCGGCTCCGGCGGCGCAGCCGCGCAACCCGGGTCCAGGTCGCGGCGGCCTTGCAGAGCGAACCGAGGCACAGCCCCCAGGCCGCTCCCGGGACCCCGCCGACGGCGTAACCGGCGGTCAGGAAGACCACCGCGGCGAGGGAGAACACCACCTGGATGCCCAGGGTGGTGCGCGGGTCGAGCATCCGCAGGGCGAGGAGCCCGCAGGTGCCGGCGGCCATCGCCGCGTACTGGCTGCCGGTCGCGGGCAGCAGGGCCGCCGCCGTGGGCCAGGTGTCCCCGAGGAGTTCGCGTCCCACCCGGTCGGGCAGCAGGGCGAGCACGGTGGCCCAGAGGGCGGCGGTGGCCGCGAGGACGGCGGCGAGCAGGGCCGTCGCCCGTACGCGGCGCCGCTCCTCGCCGATGCGGCCCAGGAGCGGGGGGCCGAAGGAGGTGGCGGAGGTGAAGAGGACGTTGAGCGGCCCGAACAGGGTGGTCGCCCCGCGCAGGGCGCCCACCAGGAGCGGATTGCCGACGGCGCCGAGGCCGAGGACGGAGAGCTGGCCGGTCGCGTTGCCGACGCCGAACTCGACGACGAAGCGCTGTCCCAGGTGGCCGCGCCGCAGCAGGGGGCGCAGCCGCGTCGGGGCCTTCGCGGTGGAGCGGTGCAGCAGCGCGGTCGAGAGCAGGAGGGCCGGGAGGGCGGAGAGGCCCCAGAAGCCGATCAGCCGGGCGGGCGTGGCCCCGTACTCCTGGAGGGACAGGGCGCCCAGTACGCACGCCAGCCGCACGAGGTCGGAGCCGAGGGCCAGGTGGGGCTGGTGCAGGGTGGAGAAGGCGTAGCGCAGGGCGTCCTGGCCCAGCACCACCGGCAGAACCGGGCCGAGCGCCGTCAGTGCGCGCGCGGTGTCGCCGGGGAGGAGCAGGCAGACGGCGGAGAGAGTCCCCCCGAGCACTGCAGAGCCGAGCACGGTGAACGCCACGGCCGAGCGGCAGGCGCTCCGGACGGCCTCGTCCTCGCCTCGCCGGAGGATCAGGGGCTGCCCGGTGTAGGCGCCGAAGACGCCGAGCAGCACGGTGAAGACGAGGTAGACGGTGGAGAAGCGGGCGAAGTCGGCCGCGGTGGAGAGCCGGGCGGCGGCCACGAGCACCAGGATGTTGGTGAGGGCCGTGACCCCCTGGTCCGCGACCGAGCAGAGGATCGCGGTGCGGGATCTCACCGGCGCGTGCCCGGGGAGGTGACGGAGCGGAGACTGATGGTCTCGGTGAAGTCTCCCGTGAAATCCCGCGCGTCCGGATCCCCGGACCCGCCGCCCGGCCCGCCCCCGGTACGGCGCCGGGCGGACCTGGCTGGGCGGTCCACGCGGCGCAGCCGACGGCGGCCCGGGTGGAGCAGGGCGCCGAGCACCGACCCGCCGGAGGCCCCGATGATCTCGCGGATGCGTTCCAGGTCGCTGCGGTGGACCTCGCGGGGATCGCAGACGATCACGACCCCCTCGACGCGGTCCACCAGGGCGACCGCGTCCGCGTAGGACAGGACCGGCGGGGCGAGGACGATGACGACGGCGCCGGGCCGGTCGGCCTCCGCGACGATCCGGCCGACGGGGGCGGAGGTCAGGGCGCGCGGGACGTTGTCCGCCTTGGCGCCTGCCACCAGGGCGAAGGCTCCGGAGCCGGGTACGTCCACCTGGGAGCGCGCGCCGGTGGGCCAGGCGCCCTCGCCGCCCTCCGCCACCCAGCGCGGGGGCCTGACCTCGTGGGCCGCCGGGCCCAGGTCGCGGGCGAGCGACGGGGTGCGCAGATCGGCCTCGACGAGCAGCACCTGGCGGCCCATCTCGGCGAAGGCGGCGGCCAGGTTGACCGCGGCGGCGGCCGACGCCGCGCTGTCGCCGCGCGGGGCGGTGACCAGGAGGCGGCGCCGCTCGGCGAACGACGGGTCGTAGGCGAGCCGGAAGGCGACCGCCCGGTACTCCTCGGCGAGGCGGGATCCGCTGCGCCCGATGGCGAGCAGCGAGCCCGCGGCGGCGCGTTCGCGGGGCAGGGTGCCCAGCAACGGAGCACCGAGCGAGCGCACGAGCTCGCGCGGGGAGCGTACGGCGGGGTCGAAGACGAGCCGCACCCAGGACAGGAGCAGGCCGAGGGCGAGCCCCACCACGGCGCCGAGACCGAGCAGCATGGGCAGGCCGGCGCCGCTCGGTGCGGTGGGCGCGACGGGCTTCTTGTTGAGGTAGCCGGGCGTGGTGTCGAGGGCCTTGAGCTCGGATATCTTCCGGCTCAGTTCGGAGATGGAGACGATGATGTTGGCGCGGGCGCTGCTGACGTCGTCCGTCGCCCCGGCCTGGCCCTCCAGCAGGTCGCGTTTCTCCTCCAGCGGTTTCAGCTGGGCGCGGTAGCCGTCGGCCATGTTCTCGATGCTGTCCTCGGTGCGCGCCTTGCGGTGGGCCAGGTAGGCGCCGGCGAGGGCTTCCGCGCGGGCGCGGGCCTGCTCGGGGCTGGCACCGGTGTACGAGAAGCGCAGGGTGAGGGTGTTGGGCGGGTTGGTGACCTGGAGTCCGGCGAGCAGCTTCCGGGCGGTGACGTCGTCGCCCTCCTTGAGGAGGGTGCCGGCGGCGATGGTGCCCACGGTGTCGCTGACGGCGGTCTGCCGTTCGGAACCGATGTTGATGCCCTTGTCGGCGGAGGCGCCGGTCGCGAACGGGTCGGCGGTGGCGGAGCGCACCTGGACCTCCCCGGTCGCGGTGTAGGTGTCCTCGCCGCTGAGCGCGAGGTAGCCGCCGCCGACGAGCCCGACGACGACACCCACGGCCAGGAGGGCGCGGTAGCGCAGGAGCTGGCGGAACTGGTCCCTGAGCAGGGCCGGTTCGTCGTGGTCGTCGAGGGTGCGGATCGGGTGCGTCATCGGCGTGGTCTCCCTTGTGCGTCCCTCGGTGCGTCCGGGTCAGGCCGCGCTTCCCCGAGGGCCTCGATGAGCAGGTCGTCGTAGCGCGCGAGGCCCGCTTCCCGGCCCAGGTGCCGGGCGACGTACCGCGGCCCGTGCGCGCCCAAGGCGTCCGCCGCCGCGGGGTCCGCGGCCAGTGCGCGCACCGCGCGCAGGAGTGCGGCCGGGTCCTCCGGGGCGACGAGGGTGCCGGCGCCCGAGCGGCGGACCTCCTCGGCGGTGCCCCCTTCGCCGGCCACGGAGGCGACGACCGGGCGCCCGGAGACGAAGTACGAGGTGAGTTTGGACGGCACGCTCATGTCGAGGACGGAGGCCCGCTGGGTCACCGCGAGGACGTCGGCGGCCGCCAGCACGTCGGTGAAGTCGGCGGTGGCGGCGGGCGGTACGAAGTCGATGTTGGGCAGTGCGCCGGCCAGCTCGCGCAGCGCCTCGCGCTGGTTGCCGTCGCCCATGAGCACGACCCGGATGTCCGGCGCCAGCCGGGCGAGCTCCACCAGGACGTCGAGGCCCTGCTTGAGGCCCATGTTCCCGGAGTGCAGCAGCACCGGGGTGTCCTCGCGCCAGCCGAGCCGGGCCCGGGTGGCGGCCCGCCCGGCCGAAGGGGGCGCGACATGGGTCCAGTTGGGGACCAGCCGGATGCGGCCGGGGTCCACTCCGAGCGCCGTGACGCCGGGTACGAAGCTCTCGTGGATGACTCCGACGAGGGCCGCGCCACGCAGCGCGTACCGTTCCGCCGCCGCGGCGACGGCCGCCGCCCTGCCCCCGCCGCGGATGCCGCTCTGCGCGGCGGCGGCGCCCATCAGGTCCTGGACGACGGGTATGTGGGGGACCCGGTGGCGGCGGGCGATACGGGCGGCCATGACACCGCCGGCCAGGCTCGGCATCTGGGAGACCACCGCGTCGGGACGTCCGGGCGGCGGCGCGAGCAGGCCGTGCGCGAGGACCGACGCCTCGAACGCGGCGCGGCTGAGCGCGCTCTGACGGCCCGGCACGTAGTGGCGCCGACGGTACACACTCACGCCCCCCCGTGTCTCCCGCCTGCGCCACACGCCCCGGTAGCGCTCGTCGACGCGCCAGGCCGGATAGTGCGGCATTCCGGTCAGCACCTGGGTCCTGGCACCCGACGCGGCCCAGTGCTCGGCCAGTTGGGTGGCGTAGGGGCCGATGCCGGTCACTTCCGGGGCGTAGTTGGTGGAGACCACGAGAAGGGTGCGGTCGTCGAGCGGTCTGTGGTGCTCAGCAGCGGACATCGGACGATCGCCTTCCCCCCGGAACAGCCTCTGCGTTGAGCTTATCCGTTCACGCGATGCACAAGTGTTCTTCACAGTAAGGTCGATGGACCAGTTCCACCGTGGGGGGAGAACGGATGGTGCAGCACAGAGTCGGGTACGCACCGGGGGTGTACGACCTGTTCCACGTCGGCCACCTCAACATCCTGCGGCACGCCCGCAGCCGCTGCGACTACCTGGTGGCCGGGGTCGTCTCCGACGAGATGGCGGTGCTCGCCAAGGGCCACCGGCCGGTGATCCCCCTGCCCGAGAGGCTGGAGATCGTCCGCAGCGTGCGGTACGTGGACGCGGCCTTCGTGGAGACCGTCCCGGACAAGGTCGAGACATGGCAGCAGGTCCGCTTCGACGTGCTCTTCAAGGGCGACGACTGGAAGGGTACGGAGAAGGGGAAGCGCCTGGAGCGCGACTTCGCGGAGGTCGGGGTCGAGGTCGTCTACTTCCCGTACACCGTGCACACCTCCAGCACCCAACTGCGCCGGGCACTGGACGTGCTGGTCAGCCGGTCCGGAGCGCTCTCAGCTCCCTGAACCACTTGACCAGGAACGCCACGAGGAACAGGGCGTGCACGGCCGCGAGCACGGCGTACCCGGCCCGGAAGAGCGCGGGTGCGCCGAGCAGCGGGAAGAGAAGGCAGAACACCCCGTAGTCGGCCGGCAACAGGGCCACGGCCCGCACCCGGGACACCCGGGCCGGGGCGCCGACGGGCGCCGCCGCACCGCGGGAGGCCGCCTTGCCGAGTTGCTCCCGCAGCAGCCCGGCGCAGAAGGTGAGCACCGCGACGAAGAGGAAGCCGAGCGGCAGCAGGAGCCACACGTCGTCCAGGGGCCCGCCGAAGCGGTAGAAGGAGACCAGTACGGCGACGTGGACGAGGATCATCTTCGCGCAGTCCACGACGTGGTCGAGCCACTCCCCGTCCGGGCCGCCCCCTCCGGTCAGCCGGGCGAGCTGCCCGTCGGCCGAGTCGAAGGCGAAGCCGACGGCCAGCCCCGCGTACACGGCGGCCCCGAGCCACCAGGACGGCTCCACCAGGGCCGTACCGGCGACGGCGGCGAAAGTGAACACCGCGCTGGTCAACGTGACCTGATTGGGCGTCAGGCCCGCACGGTAGGCGACGGCGGCGAGCAGACGCCCGGCCGGCCGGTTCACGTAGCGCGAGTAGAGCGACACGCCCTTGGACGACTTCTGCGCGCCGCGCAACTCGCGCAGCACCGTACCCGTACTTTCCATACGCCCCCCAGCGCCCCGGCCCGATACCGCTGCATCATGACAGAGCGGCGACGGCGCAGGTGGGGTACGGCCGCATTACCCGGCAGGTAATCGACGCGCCGCCCGTCCCGGGACAGGCTGGCACCACCGCGGCGGAACACCGCGGCGGTCACCGCAGCACCGGGAAGGGACACCATCGTGACTGTGCACCAGGACGCCGTCCAGCGCTACTTCGCCGCCTGGAACGCGAGCACCGACGAGGAGCGCGCGAAGGCGGTGGCCACCGCCTTCACCGAGGACGCCACCTACACCGACCCGCTGGCCGACGTCCGCGGACACGACGGGCTGACCGCGGCGATCAGCGGCGCGCGGCAGCAGTTCCCCGGCTTCGACTTCGTGGCCACCGGCACCCCCGACGCCCACCACCACCTCGTCCGCTTCACGTGGGACCTGGTCTCGCGGGCCGACGGCTCGGCGCCGGCCGCGGGTTTCGACGTGATCACCCTGGCCGGGGACGGCCGGATCAGCTCGGTCAGCGGCTTCCTGGACCGGCTGCCGGGGGCGTGAGAGCGGCCGGTCGGGAGCGTCCGGGCCGGCGTACGGGAGTGGTTCAGCTCCGGCCGGGCCCGGCCGCCGGGCCCGGCCCCTTCTCCTCGCCTCCCTCCCGGCCGCGCTCCTGATGCTCAGGCTCCTGCCCCTGCTCCTCCCCCTCGTCCTGGATCTCGGTGAGCTGCGCGTCCAGGTCGTCGAAGAGCAGCTCGCAGCGTTCGATCTGACCGGTGCGGTAGGCGGACCGCGCGACCAGATGGGCTGCCACCGGACCCGTCAGCAACTGGAAGAAGCCGATGAGGGCCAGCGTCGCCAGGTCCATGCCGCCGCGCAGCCTCAGCGCGACCCCGGCCAGCACCAGCAGCAGGCCGAGCGTCTGCGGCTTGGTCGCGGCATGACTGCGCGACAGGACGTCGGGCAGGCGCAGCATACCGACCACCCCGAGGAGACAGATCGCGGCGCCGATGAACACCAGGACCGCCCCGGCCGTGTCCGCGGCCTGCTGCCACACGTTCACCGCTGCCCCTCCTCGCCGGCGGGCCGGCGCCTCGGCCGGGGCCGGTCGCGCACGGCGATGAAGCGCGCGATGCCCACCGATCCGGTGAAGCCGAGGAACGCCAGCACCAGCATGATCGGGAAGTAGAAGGAGTCCCGGGCGAACGCCGACTTGGCGCCGAGCCCCGCGATGATCAGGGCGGCGCCGACGTCCAGCGCGATGGCCCGGTCCAGCATGGAGGGGCCGCGGGCGATCCGGACCAGCAGAAGCCCACCCGCGACGACGATGATCACGACGGCGGCGGTCAGCAGCACGCGGTCCACGGTCTCGGGCCCGCTCACGTTCCCGCCCTCCGGTCGTCGTCCCCCTCGATCGACGGCGGTGGTCCGGAGACCCTGCCGATCTCGTCGAGGGTGCCGAACGCCCGTACCGTCAGCTCCTCCAGCCGCCACACGGAGCGCCGGGCCGCGTCCAGCTCCTCCGGCCGGTCCGCGTCCAGGACGTGCAGGAAGAGCGTGGCCGTGGCCCTGCGTACCTCGACGACGGAGCCGCCCGGCACGTTGGACACGGCTACGGCGGTCGCCGCGAGCATCAGGTCGCTGCGGCAGCGCAGCGGAACGGCGATGACCGCGGGCCGGTGGGGGTGGTCGGCGAAGATCTGCCGGGTCACCTTCACGCCGGAGGTGTACATGTCGTAGAGCAGGTAGCCGGCGAACAGCAGCATGCCCCAGGGGTGCAGCCGCAGCCCGTAGTCGACCTGGGGCAGCGGGAACGCCAGGCAGACGGCGACCGCGACGACCACCCCGGTGACGACGTTGGCCCAGCTCAGGGTGGACCACAGCAGGACCCAGATGAGGGTGAGCCAGGCGATCAGCGGCAGGTCGAGGACCCGGCGCCGGCGGCCGGCGAACTCACAGCTGAACGGGGGCAGGTCCGGGTTGCGGAACGACAGGGTGATCAGGTTCCTCACCGGCCGAGCACCTCCTCCACATAGGGGCGGCGCGCGATGAGTTCGGCAGCCGATCGATCGGTGAAAGCGGTCAGCGGGCCGGCCAGCACGGTGAACGCGAGGCCGAGCAGGACGGCACCCGCCGTGGCGGCCGTCATCGCGGCGGGCGGCCGGGTCGTCGTGGTGACGACCCGCCCGTGCAGCGTGGCGACCGCGGTCGCCCCGGCCGGGGCGTGCGGAGGCACGATCCCCTCGTCCCCCGTGCCGGGAACCCGGTCCGGTCCGCTGTCGTCGTCGTCATCGCTGTCGTCCGGGGACTCCAGGACGGTGCCGTAGGCGACCTGGCCGGGGGGCTCGGCGCGCCAGAAGGCCAGGTTCCAGATCTTGGCCATCACGTACAGGGTGAGCAGGCTGGTCACCGAGGCGCCCGCGACGAGGATCCAGGCCCAGACGCTGCCGTCCGCGACACCGGCCCGTATGAGGCCCAGCTTTCCGATGAAGCCGGAGAGCGGGGGGATCCCGGCGAAGTTCATCGCCGGGACGAAGAAGAGGACGGCGAGGAGGGGTGCCGACCTGGCCAGTCCGCCGATCCGGGTGAGCTCGTTGGTTCCGCCCCGGCGTTCGATGAGTCCGGCGACGAGGAAGAGGCTGGTCTGGACGGTGATGTGGTGGGCGACGTAGAAGATCGCACCGCCGTACGCGGCGCGGGTGGCGAGGCCGATCCCGAAGACCATGTAGCCGATGTGGCTGATGAGGGTGAAGGAGAAGAGCCGCTTCAGGTCCGTCTGGGCGACCGCCCCGAGGATGCCCACGATCATCGAGGCGAGGGCGACGGCCATGAGGAGGTCGCCGAGACGGTTGCCGGGGAAGAGCAGGGTCTCGGTACGCAGCATGCAGTAGATGCCGACCTTGGTCAGCAGGCCGGCGAAGACGGCGGTGACGGGCGCGGGCGCCGTCGGGTAGGAGTCGGGCAGCCAGGCGGCGAGGGGGAAGACGGCGGCCTTGACGGCGAAGACGGTGAGCAGCATCGCCTGGATGAGGGTCTGGACACCGAGTGGGAGTCCGGGCAACCGGACGGCCAACTGGGCCAGATTGACTGTGCCGTTGGCGGCGTACGTCATGGCGATGGCGGTCAGGAACAGCATGGACGAGAACAGCGAGATGATCACGTACGTGGAGCCGGCCCTGATCCGCGGGCCCGTCCCGCCGAGGGTGAGCAGGACGAAGCTGGAGACCAGCATCATCTCGAAGCCGACGTACAGGTTGACGAGGTCGCCCGCGAGGAAGGTGAGGGACACCCCGGCGACGAGGATCAGGTAGGCCGGATGGAAGACGGCCACGGGCGTCTCCTTGTCCCGTTCCGTCATGCCCTGGCCCAGGGAGTACACCAGGACCAGGAGGGTGACCGACGAGGAGACGGTGAGCATCAGCCCGGACAGCCGGTCGGCGACCAGGGTGATCCCGAGCGGCGGGGCGTAGTCGCCGAGGTGGACGGAGAGGGGTCCCTGCCGGTCGGCGGCGATCATCAGGGTGACCGAGAGCCCGAGTACGGCGGCGAGGACGATGACGCTGATGACGCGCTGGAAGCGTGCGAGCCGCGTTCCGAAGGCGAGACTCAGCCCGGTGGCGCAGAGCGGCAGCAGCACGGGCAGCGGAACGAGCGCGTTCATCCGGCGGCTCCTCGGGGGTCGTCCTCGTGGTTCACGTAGTCCTCCGGGTCGGCTCCCAGCACGTCGTGCCAGAGGTCACCACCGGCGTCCCGGCCGCGGGCCTGCAGGGCGCGGTCGGCACGCAGGCGGGCGTGCAGCCGGCGGCGTTCCGCGCGGTAGCGGGCGCGCTCCCTGGGCGTGCGGTCGGACTCCGACCGGTACTCCTCCCGCAGTTCGGCCCGCTCGCCCAGGACTTCGGCGCGCAGGAAGATGCGCCGGTCCTCCAGGTCGTCGTGGACCTCGTCGGTACCGGTGAGCTGGTGGCTGCGGTAGGCCATGGCGAGCAGGAACGCGGTGGTGGCGAGGGTGATGACGATGGCGGTGAGGGCGATGGCCTGGGGCAGCGGGTCGGTCATCCGGCGCAGCGGCGCCCCGTAGAGCAGAGGTGCCGCGCCCGCCGAACCGGTCGACGCGAGCACCAGCAGATTGATGCCGTTGCCGGCGACCACCGCTCCGAGCAGGATGCGGGTGAGGGGGCGGGTCAGCATGAGCATGCCGCCCACGGCGCAGAGCACCACGGCGGTGGCGAGGAGCGAGACGCTCATGGTCATCGGCCGGCGCCCCCCGCCCCGGTGTCCGCCGGAGGGGCGAGCGCGCCCGCCGCCCGTTCGATCTGCCGGTCGACCTTGGCGCCCAGGGCCCGCACGATGTCCAGGACCACGCCGAGGACCAGCAGATAGACCCCGCAGTCGAAGAGCACCGAGGTGCTCAGGTGGTAGTCGCCGAACACGGGCAGGTGCCCGTGGTGGGTCCAGGCGTGCAGCACCGTCCCCTCCGCGAGGCCGGCCAGGGCCACCGCGGTGGACACGAACAGGCCGAAGCCGGTGAAGAGTCCGGGCTGCAGGGGGGCCGCTTCGGCGAGCTCGAACCGGCCGCCGGCCAGGTAGCGGGTGATGAGCCCGAGTCCGGCGACGAGTCCGGCGACGAAGCCGCCGCCGGGCACGTTCTCCGCGCAGAACAGCAGGTACAGGGAGAGCACCAGGATCGGGTGGAAAAGCAGCCGGGCCACCACCTCGAAGACGACGGACCGGTGCTCGGGCGCGAGGGTGGAGCCGGCGGCCAGCCAGCTGCGCTCGGGCGCGGTGTCGTCGCCCTGGGGCAGTCCGGTCAGCCGGCGGCCGGACAGGGCCCACGCCGTCTCCCCCGTCAGTTCCTCCCTGTTCATGGAGGCCTCACCGCGGCGGTGCAGGTAGATGAGGCTGGTCACCCCGATCGCCGCGGCGGCCAGGACGGCGGACTCCCCCATCGTGTCCCAGGCCCGCAGGTCGACGAGGATGGTGGCCACCACGTCCTTGAGGCCGTGGTGGGAGACCTCCTCGATCATCGCCGCGCCGGCCGGGTCGGCCACGCGTGCGGCTCCCACCACCCAGACGGCCACGCCGACGGTCGCGGCGGCGGCCAGCGCCACCGGGATACGCAGGGTCCGGCGCCAGGTGCCGAGCGGCTCCTCGAAGCGCACCGGCAGGCGGCGCAGGACGAGGACGAACACGATCATCGACACGGTCTCCACGCAGAACTGCGTGAGCGCCAGGTCGGGGGCGCCCTGGACGACGAAGAGCAGCGCGGCCCCGTATCCGGTCAGCCCGGCCAGGACGACGGCCTTCATCCGGCGCCCGGTGACCAGACAGGCGAGCGCGGCCGCGCAGGTCAGCAGGGCCACCGCCCCCTGGAGCGGTACGTCCCAGATCCGGGGGGCGACCGCTCCCGCCCAGGGGCGGTCCGTGACGAGGACCGCCAGCTGCCCTGCCAGCATGACCATCAGGGTGATCGCCAGGTAGCCGGAGAGGGAGCCGCGCTGGACGAAGCCGGTGACCTGCAGGGCGATCCGTTCCAGCCCGAGCAGGAGGTGGCCGAAGACGCTGTCGGCGGTGGGCCAGGCGATGCGCCGGGAGATCCGGGTGACGGTGGCCCGTCCCGCGAAGAGAGCGGCACCGCCGGCCCAGGCGACGGCGGACAGCAGCAGGGCCGTCCCGAAGCCGTGCCAGAGCGCCAGGTGGTAGGGGTGGGCGGAGGCCGGGAAGGAGTCGGCGTACGCGGCGAGCAGCCGGTCGCTCCAGCCGACGCCGGGGCCCAGCACCAGTCCGGCGACGGCGAGCAGCGCGGGCGGCGCCAGGAAGGCGGCGCCGACGTGGTGCACCGTGGTGTCCGCGACTCCGGGCTTGCGGGCGAAGGCGCCCCACACGAAGCGGGCGGTGTAGGCGACGGTCAGCAGCGAACCGATGACGGTGACGGCCAGCAGGCAGCGGTCGAGGGCGCCGCCACGCAGCAGCGCGTCGAAGGCGGCCTCCTTGGCGGCGAATCCGAGGAAGGGCGGCAGGGCGGCCATGGACGCGGAGGCCAGCACGGCGACCGCGCGGACGTACGGCAGTGCGGGGCCGACTCCGGAGAGTCTGCGCAGGTCGCGGGTGCCCGCCGCGTGGTCCACGATGCCGATGACGAGGAACAGCGCGGCCTTGAAGAGGGCGTGGGCCAGGATCAGCACGGCGGCCGCGAGCGCCGCGTCCCGGTTGCCCGCCCCGGCGAGCACGACGAGGAAGCCGAGCTGGCTGACGGTGCCGTAGGCAAGGACGAGTTTCAGGTCGTTGAGGCGCAGGGCGCGCCAGCCGCCGAGGAGCATGGTCGCGCCGCCCAGCACGAGGACGACCGGTCGCCAGAGGGGGACGTCGGCGAAGCCGGGGGCGAGCCGCGCGACCAGGTAGACGCCGGCCTTGACCATGGCCGCGGCGTGCAGATAGGCGCTGACGGGTGTGGGGGCGGCCATGGCGTTCGGCAGCCAGAGACTGAAAGGCCAGATCGCGGACTTCGAGAGCGCCCCGCACAGGACGAGGGCGACGGCCACGGACACGGCGAGCGTCGGCTCCGGCGGGTCGGTGACGATCGCGGAGATCCGGTAGGTACCCGCCGCCTGACCGATGATCAGGAAGCCGACGAGCATGGCGAGGCCGCCCGAGGTGGTGACGGTGAGCGCCTGGAGGGCCGAGCGGCGGTTCTGTTTGCGCTGGCTGCCGTGGCCGATCAGCAGGTAGGAGAAGACGGTGGTCAGTTCCCAGAACACGTAGAGCGAGATCAGGTCGTCCGCGAGGACCAGGGCGAGCATGGCGCCGGCGAAGGCCAGCAGATTCCCGGCGAAGGAGGCCAGTTGCGGGGAGTCGTCGGTGAAGTACGAGGCGCAGTACAGCAGGACGAGCGTGCCCACGCCGGCAGCGAGCAGGACCATCAGTTCGGCGAGTGCGTCCAGGCGCAGGGCGAGCGCTACGTCGTATGTACCGATCCACTCCCACGACCAGGTGACCGGGTGTCCGGAGGCCGCGTCCGTCCACCGGGTGGCCGCCCAGGCGGTGGCCGCCGCAGGGGGCAGGGCGAGCACGACGAAGGCGTACCTGCCGAGCCGTCGCACCAGCGGGCCCGCGCACGCTGCCAGCGCGAAGTGGCAGATGACGAGCGCGATCACGACGGCAGGTCCGGAACAAAGGGCACCGAATACAGATATATCGCTCCGCTCGGTTCACCCGTCCGGCGCGCCGCGCGGCGCCCGGCCCAGTGGTTCCGGTGCGCGCCGGCCGCAGTCGTCCCTCGCCCCGCTGTCGTCACAGAACGGCGTCTGCCCGGTCGGCCGCAGGTCACACGGCGGAACGCCGACCGCCTTCCCTGGCCGTCGCCCCCCTGCCGTCCTCCCGCGCCCGCAGGGCCCGTCCGGAGGCCAGGGACACGTGCGCGGGGACGTCGGGGACCTCGTCGGGCATGGGCGGCACTTCTTCGGCGGCGTACGGGCAGCAATGCGCGTCGTCACGGACCGTGATTCCCTCGCCGTCACGTGACATCGCAACGCCGTGCGCGGCCGGTTCGCCGGTCACCACCGCCCCCTTCCCGCGGGCTCTCGAGGATGCGCGCGCACCTTCAGGTTCACCCTGCGGCGCACCGGCCGCTACCGGGACGGCACGGCGGTCCCGGTCGTTCGGCGGGCAGGCACAAGAGGTGCGTGAGCGCACCGTGTTGCCCGGGGGAGCCCCTTTCCGCTGTGACCGATATCCACCGCGGTGGTCCTGCCCCTCGGCCGCACCCGGTCAGCGGGCACCGGTGACCCACCTCTTCGGCACGCAGGATCGGGAGCGCGTCCGGTGCGGGGGGAACGACCTGGTCGACGGCGCGCTCGGCGGGGTCGCCGGTGCCGGCATCCCCGGCTCGGCCCCGGTTTCGCGTCCACCGACGTCGTCGGGAGCCGGGGACATCCGCTGCGTGGTGACGATCAACCGCTTCACGGGGACGACCCCGTACGGCGTCCGCCGCGCGCCACCCCGGGGGGACCCGGCCCGGTCGGCCGGGTGGAAACCCGGATGACCGGCTGCCCCGGGTCCCGGCAGTATGAGGCATGCCCTGGACCTTCACCGATGACGTCGACGCCTTCCTCGACGCGGCCGGCGCGTCGCTGGCCGCCCGGCCCGCCGAGAACACGCTGATCCTGACTGTCACGGCGACGCTGCGCGACAGCGGCCCGCACGCCTACGGCGACGCCACGCCGGTCCTGGGCTGGTGGCGCGGGAAGGACGGCGAGGTGGCGGGGACGCTGGTGCGGACGCCGCCGCATGCGCCGGTCCTGGGCACGGTAGCTCCGGAGGCCCTCGGCCCGCTGGCCGAGGGGTTCCCGCTCACCGGCGTCAACGCGGACCGCGCCACCGCGCGGGCCCTCGCGGCCCACTGGCCCGGCCACCGGGTCGAGGAGGAGCACCGCCTGTACCGGCTCGGAGAGTTGGTGGCGCCCTGCCCCGCCCCCGGCGGCCGGCCGCGCACCGCCACCACCGCCGACCGGACGCTGCTCGTCGGGTGGCTGGTGGCCTTCGGCGGGGAGACCGGCCAGTCGGGCGACCGGGCGGGGCGGATCGTCGACGACCGACTCGCGCACGGCGGACTGACGCTCTGGGAGGACGGCGGGGTCCCGGTGTCCATGGCGGGTGTCTCTCCCCAGCTCGCGGGCACCGTGCGCGTGGCGACGGTCTACACCCCGCCGGAGTTCCGCGGCCGCGGGTACGCGGCGGCGGTGACGGCGGAGGTCAGCCGGGCGGCACGCGCGGCGGGCGCCGGGGAGGTGCTGCTCTTCACCGACCTCGCCAACCCGACGAGCAACGGCGTCTACCGGCGCATCGGCTACGAGCCGGTCTCCGACCGGCTGCTGATCACCGCGGAGCCCGCGTGACGGCCGCGACCGGGGAACCGCCGGCTGAGCAGAGGTGACCGGCCGCCGCGACGCGGGCGTGAGCCCGGGCTTCGGCGCGTCCCGCGGGGGTCGTGCGCAGCGGGCGGGCCAGGGCGCAGTGGGCGGCGCGCTCCCCGGCCCGCCCGCACAGGGAGCGAGGCCCCGTCGACCGTACGTGACCTTCGCCGCGGGCGGACGGGCAGCGATCCGTGAAGCGGCTGTGGCGAAGGTCCCTTTCGTACCGGTCGGCCGCCTCTATGTCTGGCGCGGCGCACTTCGTATGGTTGAACACAGAAAGTCCTGGAACAGAACTTCTGACGCAGCCGTCCCGGGCACAGCAGCCCCGGAGCACCGGAACGCACGTCCCGGATCAGGAGTCCCGTCACCGGATGTCTCGCACCCGAACGGAATCCGCCTTGCCGTCCGACACCCCCGCACCCGCGCCCCGGCCCGCCTCCTGGCGCGTCGCCCTGCCGCACTCCACGGCCGCCGTGCCGATCGCCCGCGCTCTGGTCCGTACAGCGCTGGCGGACATCCGGGCGGCCGCGGACAGTGACACCGCCGAACTGCTCACCGCGGAACTGGTCGCGAACGCCGTGGAGCACACCGACGGCTCGGGCCCCATCGAACTCGTGGTCGAGCTGATGCCGGCCGGCTGCCAGGTGGAGGTCCACGACCACGACCCGGGGCCGCCGGGCGGCCTGTCGGCGCTCCTGCCGGGCAGCACGCCGGACCTGTGGCAGGAGCACGGCCGGGGCCTGCTCCTGATCCGCACGCTCAGCTCCGCCTGCGGTCACCGCCCCACGGAGCACGGCAAGGCCGTCTGGTTCACTCTGCCGGCGACGCCGACGGCGCCTGCTCCCCCGGCGACGGCGCCGACGGCCCGGCCCCGGGACTGACGAGGCGCGAGCGGCTGCGCCCGTATCCCGCGTACAGCAGGGCGCCGGCCGCCAGGAAGACCAGGAACTGCAGCCAGGTCGTCCAGCCCGTCCCGTACATCAGGTACAGGCAGAAACCGACGCCCAGGACCGGGCTCAGCGGGTAGAGCGGCACCCGGAAGGAGCGCTTCAGCTCGGGGTTGCGGCGGCGCAGCGCGATCACGGCGATGTTCACCACCGCCATGGTGGCGAGCGTGCCGATGGTCGTCAGGTTCACCACGATGTCCAGCGACGCGAACGCGGCCGGGAGCGCGAAGACGGCCGCCACGATCCACGTGTTGGCGACGGGGGTGTGGGTGCGGGGCGAGACGCGCTCGAAGACCCTGGGGACGAGTCCGTCACGGGACATCGACATGAGGATGCGGGTCTGGCCGTACATCACCGTGAGCACGACGGACGCGATGGCGACGACCGCGCCGAAGGCGATGATGCCGCCGCCGACGGCCGAGCCGGTGACCTGGTCGACCACCAGTGAGAGGGCGGCGGGCTTGTCCGAGACTGCGTCCGCGCCCAGGGCGCCGATGGCCCCGAGGGCGACCGCGCAGTAGAGCAGGGTGACCAGGCCGATGCAGATCATGATCGCGATCGGGATGTTCCGCCGGGGGTTCTTGACCTCCTCGCCCGCGGTGGTGATGGCGTCGAAGCCGATGTACGAGAAGAACGCCACCGACGCGCCGGCGGTGACACCGGCCACGCCCTGGGAGGCGAACGGGGAGAGGTGCCCGTCCTGGAACGCGGTGAAGGCGATCACGCAGAACGCGATGAGGATACCGATCTTCAGGACCGCCATCGCCGCCGTCGCACCCGCGCTCTCCCGGATGCCGCGTACCAGCAGGGTGGCGGCCATGGCGATCACGACGATCGCCGGGAGGTTGACGACGCCGCCGTCCGCGGGCCCGGCGGAGAGGGCCTCGGGGAGGTGCAGGCCGACGAGGCTGTCCAGCAGTTCGTTGACGTACTGGCTCCAGCCGACCGCGACGGCCGAGACGGAGACTCCGTACTCCAGGAGCAGACACCAGCCGACGAGGAACGCGACGCGCTCCCCGAGGGTCGCGTAGGCGAAGGAGTAGGAGCTGCCGGAGACGGGGATGGCCCCGCCGAGCTCGGCGAAGGAGAAGGCGGTGAAGACGCACGTGACCGCGGCGAGGACGAAGGAGACCACCACGGCGGGACCGGCCTCGGCGACGCTGTCGGACAGGCCGACGAAGATCCCCGTGCCGACGATCGCCCCGACGCCGAAGCACACGAGCTGGAACAGGCCCATGGTGCGCCGCAGGCCGTGACCCTCCAGGTCGGCTCCGGACTCGGCGAGCAGCACGGCGGGGCTCTTGATGCGCGCGCCCTCGCGGCGCGGCGGGCTCGCGGGACCCGGCGGGGTGTGGGGGGCCGTACTCATGGCGGGCGTTCTCATCTCCGGTGGGACAGGTGTGGTGCAAGGGGGGAGCGGGTGCGCGGCGTACGGAACGGTGGGGGTTCCGGCCCGCACCGAGCGGGACAGCGGCCCGGCGGCGGGATCATGGAAAGGGGGTTCGAGCGTGCGAGCCCGAACCCCACCATGTGGTTCCATCGTAGCCACCACCGCGCATGTTCACCCAATTGGGTGCATTCTCATGCGCTGTGGCCGCCTTCGGCCAGTGTGGCCACGAGGACGGCCTTGATGGTGTGCATCCGGTTCTCCGCCTCGTCGAAGACCACGGAGTGCGCCGACTCGAAGACCTCGTCGCTGACCTCGAGCTCCGTTAGGCCGTGCCGGGCGTGGATGTCCCGGCCCACCTTCGTGCCGAGGTCGTGGTAGGCGGGGAGGCAGTGCATGAACTTCACGTCGGCGTTGCCGGTGGCGCGCAGGACGCCCATGGTCACGGCGTAGGGCGCGAGCGCGGTGATGCGCTCGTCCCAGACCTCCTTGGGCTCCCCCATGGAGACCCAGACGTCGGTGGCGACGAAGTCGGCCCCCCGGACACCCTCGGAGACGTCCTCGGTGAGCGTGATGCGCGCCCCGCTGGACGCGGCGAGCCTGTGGGCACGGTCCACGACGGTTTGGGCCGGCCAGTAGGAGGCAGGGGCGACGATCCGGACGTCCAGGCCGAGCAGGGCGCCGGTGACCAGATAGGAGTTGCCCATGTTGAAGCGGGCGTCGCCGAGGTAGGCGAGGGCGGTCTCCTCCAGCGGCTTCTCGCTGTGCTCGGTGATGGTGAGGACGTCGGCGAGCATCTGCGTGGGGTGCCAGTCGTCGGTGAGCCCGTTGAAGACCGGGACACCGGCGTGCGCGGCGAGCTCCTCGACGGCCTGCTGGCTGTCGCCCCGGTACTCGATGCCGTCGAACATCCGGCCGAGCACCCGGGCGGTGTCCTTCACCGACTCCTTGTGCCCCATCTGGGACCCCGAGGGATCGAGGTACGTCGTCGAGGCGCCCTGGTCCGCGGCGGCCACCTCGAAGGCGCAGCGGGTACGGGTCGAGGTCTTCTCGAAGATCAGCGCGATGTTCTTGCCGGTGAGCCGCCGCGTCTCCGTGCCGGCCTTCTTGGCGGCCTTGAGCTCGGCGGACAGGGCGATCAGGCCGATGAACTCCTCGGCCGTGAAATCCAGCTCCTTGAGGAAGTGGCGGCCTGCGAGGTCTATGGCCATGGTGCTTCTCCTGGGTCGGACCGCGGGCGGCGGCGGGCGTGGACCCGTGCGGCTCCGCTCGGGCGCCGCACGGTTCCGCGTGCACAGACGTGCACACCGGAAGCGGAAGTCTATACGAGGGTACGTATTGCTATACAGAACGGGCGGTACGGAGGCTCCGCGGGGCGGGCTCTCCCCCGGGGCTCATACCGGGTCACGGACCACCGGGCAGCTCATGCACCTCGGGCCGCCCCGTCCCCGGCCCAGTTCGCTCCCCCGGATCTCGATGACCTCGATGCCCTCCTTGCGCAGATGCGTGTTGGTGGTCGCGTTGCGCTCGTAGGCGACGACGACTCCGGGTTCCACCGCCAGCACGTTGCACCCGTCGTCCCACTGCTCACGCTCGGCCGCGTGGACGTCCTGGACGGCGGTGAGCACCCGGATCGCGTCCAGGCCCAGCGCGGCGGCGATGGCCCGGTGCATGTGCTCGGGCGGGTGGTCGGTGACCTTGAGTTCGCGGGGGCCGCTGCCGGGCTCGATGGTGTACGAGCGGAGCATCCCAAGACCGGCGTACTTCGTGAACGTGTCCCCGTCGATCATCGTCATCACCGTGTCGAGGTGCATGAACGCACGCCGCTTGGGCATGTCGAGGGCTACGATCGCCCGCGCCGAGCCGGCGTCGAAAAGGCCCCTGGCCAGCATTTCCACGGCCTGCGGCGTGGTCCGTTCGCTCATCCCGATCAGGACCGCGCCCCTGCCGATGACGAGTACGTCACCGCCCTCGATGGTGGACGGGTAGTCGTCCTGCCCCTGCGACCAGTGGTGGAAAACGCCCGCCTCCGCCCCGGTGAACAGGGGGTGGTGCCGGTAGATCGCCTCGAAGTGCACGGTCTCGCGCTGCCTGGCCGGCCATCGCATCGCGTTGATGGACACCCCGTCGTAGATCCAGGCCGAGGTGTCACGGGTGAAGAGGTGGTTGGGCAGGGGGTTGAGCAGGAAGTCGTCCAGGTCCATGACGTGGAAGCGGACGGACGTCGGTTCGGAGTGCCGCTCCAGGAACTCCCGCTTCGTCATGCCGCCGACGAGGGCCTCGGTCAGCTCGGCGGCGGTCAGCTCCTCGAAGGCGGCGCGCAGATGCTCGGTGGCGAGCGGCCCGTACTCCTTCTCCGCGAACACCCGGTCGAGGACGAGTCGCCGTGCCACGGGGATGTCGAGGGACTCCCGGAGCAGATCACCGAAGAGATGGACCTCCACGCCCCGGTCGCGCAGCACGTCGGCGAAGCCGTCGTGCTCCTCCCTCGCGCGGCGCACCCACAGCACGTCGTCGAAGAGGAGCGCGTCCTTGTTGCTGGGGGTCAGCCGCTTCAGCTCCAGATCGGGGCGGTGCAGGATGACGCGGCGCAGCCGCCCGGCCTCGGAGTCGACATGGAATCCCATGCCTCCATCCTCACCGCGGGAAGCGCCCTTCACCCCTGCGAACCGCCCACGGTTTCCCTGCCCCGCCCCGGTGCCGGGCGGCCGGGTGGCGGCACACCGGCGGGCGCGAACCCCCGGTCCCCGGCGGGTCACCGGACCACCACATCCGAGCGAGCCCGGACGGCCGGACGGCTGGACCGGACGGCCGGCCGCGCAGGACGGTGGACGGGACGCCCCCGCCCCTGCGGCCGGGGACGGGACGCCAACCGGCGCCCCGGCTCCTACGGTGCCTTCACAGGCGCGGGTCGACCGGCTCCGACTCCAGGGCCAGGATCGCGAAGACCGCCTCGTGGATCCTCCAGAGCGGTTCCCCGTCGGCCAGCCGGTCCAGCGCCTCGAGGCCCAGGCCGTACTCGCGCAGGGCGAGCGACCTCTTGTGGCCGAGGAACCGCGACCGCAGTCGCTCCAGATTCTCCGGCCGCGTGTAATCGGGACCGTAGATGATCCGCAGGTACTCCCGGCCGCGCACCTTGATGCCCGGCTGCACGACCCGCCCCTCGGCGTCCCGTACGAAGGCGCCGAGCGGTTTCACGACCATGCCCTCTCCGCCGCGCCCGGTCATCTCCAGCCACCAGTCGATGCCGGAGCGCACGGAGGCGTCGTCACCGGTGTCGACGACCAGACGGCGGGTGACCTGGAGCAGCCCGGTCGGGTCGTGCTCGACGAGCCGGTCCAGCCAGGCCAGCTGCTCGTCGTGCGGTACGCGGGCCAGCGAGCGGCCCCGCACGGCGAGGACCTGGAACGGTGCGAGCCGAACACCGTCGAGCCCTTCGGTGCTCCAGCAGTAACGCCGGTACGCCTCCGTGAACGCGGCGGCGTCCGCGGCCCGTTCCCGCTGCCGCCCGGCGAGGGCGGTGACGTCCACCCCGCGGGCGGCCGCGGCCGCGAGGGCGTCGCCGGCGACGGGGAGCACCGCTCCGGAGGCGGCGCCCACGGCCGCGTACTGGGAGCGCAGGAGGCCGGCGGCCTTGAGGGACCAGGGCATCAACTCGGCGTCCAGCAGCACCCAGTCGGTGTCCCACGCCTCCCAGAGACCGGCGGCGGTGACGGCCGTGCGCAGTCGGCCGAGGACGACTTCGGTGAGCGCCGCGTCGTCCAGGAACGGCCGCCCGGTGCGCGTGTGCAGGGCGCCGGTGGGGCCGTCGGCGCCGAACCGCTCGCGCGCCGCCCCGGCGTCGCGGCAGACCAGGGCCACCGCCCGCGAGCCCATGTGCTTCTCCTCGCAGACGACCGTGCCGACGCCGTCCGCGCGGTACTGGGCAAAGGCCTCCGCCGGATGCTCCAGGAAGCCCGCCGCCCGCGAGGTGGCGGTCGGGGCCATGGTGGGCGGGAGGTAGGCCAGCAGCCTCGGGTCCACGGCGAAGCGGCTCATGACTTCCAGCGCGGCCGCGGCGTTCTCCTCACGCACCGCGATACGGCCCATGTGCCGTGTCTCCACGACACGGCGGCCCTGTACGTCGGCGAGGTCGAGCGGACGCCCCTCCCGGCCCCCCGGCGCCTCGGTGACCAGCGGCTTCACCGGCTCGTACCAGACCCGCTCGGCCGGCACGTCGACGATCTCGCGCTCCGGCCAGCGCAGGGCGGTCATCTTCCCGCCGAAGACCGCTCCGGTGTCCAGGCAGAGGGTGTTGTTGATCCACGAGGTGACGGGCACGGGCGTGTGGCCGTAGACCACGGCCGCACGGCCGCGGTACTCCTCCGCCCACGGGTAGCGCACCGGCAGCCCGAACTCGTCGGTCTCGCCCGTCGTCTCCCCGTACAGCGCGTGCGAGCGGACCCGCCCGGAGGTGCGCCCGTGGTACTTCTCCGGCAGCCCGGCGTGGCAGACGACCAGCCTGCCCTCGTCCAGGACGTAGTGGCTGACCAGCCCGTCGATGAACTCCGCCACCCGGGTGCGGAACGCGGGGTCCCTGACGTCCTCCCGCTCCAGCTGCTCGACGGTCTCCGCCAGCCCGTGGGTGTGCTGGACCTTGCGTCCCTTGAGGTAACGGCCGAGCTTGTTCTCGTGGTTGCCGGGGACGCACAGGGCGTCGCCCGCCGCCACCATGGACATGACCCGGCGCAGCACCCCGGGGCTGTCGGGTCCCCGGTCGACGAGGTCGCCGACGAATACGGCGGTGCGCCCCTCGGGGTGCCTGCCGTCCACGTAGCCGAGCTTCCCGAGCAGCGACTCGAGCTCGGAACGGCAGCCGTGGATGTCACCGATGATGTCGAACGGGCCGGTCAGGTGGCGGAGGTCGTTGTAGCGGCGCTCCAGGACGATCTCGGCGGAGGCGACCTCCTCCTCGGTGCGCAGGACGTGCACCTTGCGGAAACCCTCGCGCTCCAGACCGCGCAGCGAACGGTGCAGCTCACGGCGGTGTCGCTGGACGACGTGGCGGGGCATGTCCGCGCGGTCGGGGCGGGTGCTGTTGCGCACCCGGCAGACCTCTTCGGGCAGGTCCAGCACGATGGCGATGGGCAGCACGTCGTACTGCCTGGCCAGCCGCACGAGCTGTCTACGGCTTTCGGACTGCACGTTGGTGGCGTCGACGACGGTGAGCCGTCCGGCGGCCAGACGCTTGCCCGCGATGTAGTGCAGGACCTCGAAGGCG
This sequence comes from Streptomyces sp. NPDC020780, assembly GCF_044334475.1. Taxonomy (NCBI): domain Bacteria; kingdom Bacillati; phylum Actinomycetota; class Actinomycetes; order Kitasatosporales; family Streptomycetaceae; genus Streptomyces; species Streptomyces sp. NPDC020780. The sequence goes on from NZ_JBIRTB010000005.1 coordinate 196,625, forward strand.
TCACGGCCGGCGCTCTGGTCGTTCTCGTCGTCGGCGACGAGGCCACGGCAGAAGTCCGAGGAGAGGATCTCCGTGGGCTTGAAGTGCTGACGTGCGAAGGTGGACTTTCCTGAGCCGCTGGCGCCGATGAGCACGACGAGGGACAGGTCGGTCACCGGCAGCGTGCGAGGGGTACCGGTCATGCTTCCTTCGCCTCCTTCGTCTTCGTCGTGGCGGCTGCCGCGGTCGTGGCGGATGCCGCCGCCGTGGCCGTTGTCCCGGGTGCGGGTCCCGGCGACGGGGTGCTCATCGTGAACACGGCCATCTGCGTGGGCGGACCCACCTCGGGGTCGTCCGGTCCCACGGGCACGAACGTCACCGTGTAACCGTGGCGTCCTGCCACCCGTCCCGCCCAGTCCCGGAACTCCTGCCGGGTCCACTCGAAGCGGTGGTCGCCATGGCGCACATGTCCGGCCGGGAGCGTCTCCCAGCGGACGTTGTACTCGACGTTCGGCGTCGTCACGAGCACGGTGCGGGGTCGCGCCGAGCCGAACACGGCGTGCTCCAGCGCGGGAAGCCGCTCCAGGTCCAGATGCTCGATCACCTCGCTGAGCACCGCCGCGTCGTACCCCTTCAGCTGCTTGTCGGTGTAGGTCAGCGCACCCTGGCGGAGGAGGACGCGGGCGGCCTGCCGCTCGCCCATCCGGTCCAGCTTGAGCCGGCGCGAGGCGACGGCCAGCGCGCGCATCGACACGTCCACCCCCACGATCTCCGTGTAGCGCACGTCCTTGAGCAGCGCCTGCACCAACTGGCCCTGTCCGCAGCCGAGATCGAGCACGCGGGCGGCCCCCGAGGCACGCAGCGCCGTCAGGATCGCCTCGCGGCGCTGCTCGGCGAGCGGCACCGGCTTCTCCTCCGTGTCGGTGGTCTCGTCCACCGCGTTGTCGAGACTCTCCACCTCCAGGTCGTCCGACTCCGCCAGCCGCACCAGTTCGAGCCGCTCCATCGCCTGCCGGGTCAACCCCCAGCGGCGGGACAGATAGCGGCTGGTGATGAGCTTCTGCTCCGGGTGCTCTGCCAGCCAGCCCTCCCCTGCCCGCAGCAGCTTGTCGACCTCGTCGGGTGCGACCCAGTAGTGCTTGGCGTCGTCGAGCACGGGCAGCAGCACGTACAGCTGGCGCAGCGCATCGGCCAGCCGCATCTCCCCCTCCAGCACCAGCTGTACGTAACGCGAGTCACCCCACTGGGGAAACTCCTCGTCCAGGGGTACCGGCACCACGTCCACCCGTGTCCAGCCGAGCGGCCCGAAAAGCTTGCGGACCAGTTCGGCACCACCCCGCGCCGGGAGTGCCGGCACCTCGACGCGCAGCGGCAACGGCTCCCGGGCCCGTTCGGGCCTGGCCCGGCACACACCGTTCAGCGCGGACTTGAAGACCGCCGCCATCGCGACCGAGAGCAGCGAAGACGCCGCGTAGGGCCGGTCGTTGACGTACTGGGCGAGGGCCGCGTCGGGAGCCCCGCCCCGGCCCTTGCCCTTACCGCGCCGGACCAGCGCCACCGGATCCACCTCCAGCAGCAGCGCGGCCGTGCACCTCTCCGCGGACGCCTCGGGGTAGAAGACGTGCGCGGTGCCGTGCGAGGTGGAGAACTCCTGCGCCTTCCCGGGATGCTTGTGCAGCAGGAATCCGAGGTCGGTGGCGGGACGTTCAAGGTTGCCGGTCGTACCGAGAGTCAGGAACACACGTCCGAGTATGGTCCTGCCCTCCACCCCCTACCAGGCATTTTCAGGTGCCCGCTTCTTCCAGCACGGCGGCCAGCTCCGAGATCTCCGACGGGCCGACCCGACAACAGCCCCCGACCAGCCGGGCCCCTGCCCGCTGCCAGTCCCGCACCCGCTCAGGCCGGAAGGTGTTCCCGCCCGACCATGACCGGCGTACGGCGTCCCACGTCTCGCCGCTGTTCGGGTAGACGACGACGGGCTTGCCGAGCGCCGCCGCCGTCTCCACCGCACCGTCGGCGTCCTCGGGTGCAGAGCAGTTGACCCCCACGGCCACCACCTGGTCGTTCCCGGCCACAAGCCCGAAGGCCTCCTCCAGCGGCTGCCCCGCCCGCGTCCGGTCCCCGGCGACGCTGTACGAGAGCCAGACGGGCACCGGAAGGTCCTGGACCGCCCGCAGCAGAGCCTCGGCCTCGTCGATGTCCGGCACGGTCTCCAGAGCCAGTACGTCGGGGCCCGCCTCGGCCAGCGTCCGGGCCCTGGGACGGTGGAACCGCTCCAGGGCCCGGACGGACAGCCCGTAGCGGCCCCGGTACTCGCTGCCGTCCGCGAGCATCGCCCCGTACGGACCGACCGAGGCGGCGACCCAGACGTCCCGGGCCGTCAGCGCCCCCGCCCTGCGGGCCGCGTCCACACTGCGCGCCAACAGGCGCTCGGCCCCGGACCGCCCGATACCGCGCCGAGCGAAGCCCTCGAACGTCGCCTGGTAACTGGCGGTGATGAGCACCTGCGCCCCGGCCTTCACGTAAGCCGCGTGGGCGGCCTCGATCTGCTCCGGCGCGTCGGCCAGCAGCCTGGCCGACCACAGCTCGCCCGACAGATCGCAGCCCTGCGCCCGCAGTTGGTCCGAGAGGCCGCCGTCCAGCAGAACGGTGCCCTCGGCGAGCGCGTCACCGAGCGAACGGGCAGGCGGCCCCGGCGGGATTCGGACGACTGGCACGGCTACTCCTCGACATCGGCTGTCCCCACCGGCGCTCCCCGCCGGCCGACTGCTCCCCACCGGTCATCTGCGGACCGGCCGCGCTGTTCCCCCTCGGCCGACCGCGGCACCCGGCCCCCCGTCGACCGGCCGGCCGGCCGGCCGGCCGACGGCTCCCGATCCTGCCGCCGGCCGACCTCACCGCCCGTCGCGCCCCGGTCGGCAGGCCGGCCGGGGCGCGACGGCTACTTCCCGGCTACGGCTTCCCGCCGCCCCAGCTGCGACTGCACCTGCGAGGAGATCAGCTCCAGATGCCCTAGGTCGTCCAGGTCCAGGACCTGGAGATAAATCCGCGATGCCCCGATAGCGGCATACCGGCCGATCTTGTCGACCACCTCGTCGGGCGAGCCCGCCAGACCGTTCGCCTTGAGGTCCTGGACCTCACGCCCGATGGCGGAGGCACGCCGCGCCACCTCCGCGTCGGTCTTCCCGACGCAGACCACCAGGGCGTTCGAATACACCAGGTCGTCCGCCGCGCGGCCCGCCGCGACAGCCGCGTCCCGGACCCTGCCGAACTGCTTCTCGCTGTCCTCGATCGACGCGAAGGGGATGTTGAACTCGTCCGCGTACTGGGCGGCCAGGCGCGGGGTGCGGACCGCGCCGTGCCCGCCGATCAGGATGGGCACCTTGGCCTGGGCGGGCTTCGGGAGCGCCGGCGAGTCGGTGAGCTGGTAGTACGTGCCGTCGTAGCTGAACGTCCTGCCGGTCTCGGTCCCCCACAGGCCGGTGATGATCGCCAGCTGCTCCTCCAGCCGGCCGAACTTCTCCTTCGGGAACGGGATGCCGTACGCCTTGTGCTCCTCCTCGAACCAGCCCGCGCCCAGCCCCAGCTCGACCCGGCCGCCGGACATCTGGTCGACCTGGGCCACCTGGATGGCCAGCACACCCGGCAGGCGGAACGTGCCTGCCGTCATCAGGGTGCCGAGGCGGATCCGCTTGGTCTCGCGGGCCAGCCCCGCCAGCGTGATCCACGCGTCGGTCGGTCCGGGCAGACCGTCGCCGGAGCCCATCCGCAGATAGTGGTCCGACCGGTAGAAGGCGTCGAAGCCCAGATCCTCCGTGGCCTTGGCGACGGTGAGCAGTGTGTCGTAGCTCGCCCCTTGCTGGGGCTCGGTGAAAATTCGAAGATCCATGCCTCCATCCTGCACCTTCGGCACCGCCCGGCCCGGCCTCTCCCCGCCCGGCCTGTGACCGGACGGGGCCGACACCCGGGCCTACGGGCTCACGGCCGGCCGGTCACGGAGCCCGCCGGTCCCCTGATCACGCGCGGGCCGGCGCACTGCTGGTCCGGTCGGCCGTGAGCCCGCTCCCACTCCTGCTCCTCCAGCCGCCGCTGCATCCCCTGCACCCGGTCCACCGACTCGTCGACGGCGTCTATGGCCTCGATGCACTGCCAGTAGAGCCCCTCCTCCTCCGTCCCGCAGGCGACGCCGACGAGTACGATCCCGACCTCTCCGAGGAGCAGGGCGAGCGCGTCCAGCGTGCGCCGGATGTCGGCGACTTCGGTGAGCCGGGCCGCACGCACACCCCCCGCCGGAACCATCGGGTGGTCGAGCACCGGCGCTCCCGCCGCCCCGATCTCGCTGAGGCCGCGGGCGTCCGTCCGTAACTCCGCCGGGCCGCACCGCACCAACTGCCCGCCCACCGCCCGGGCGAGGGCCTGGGCCTGCCAGGCCTCCGTCATCACGGCCGGCGCGCCCCGGCTCGCAGCCAGAGACCGCCGACCGTCCTCGATGAGCCGCTCCGCTTCCATGGCACTCCCCCGTCCGTCGAAACCCGCTCACCTCTTTCATTACCCACAGTGAGGTCAACGGCACCGTAAAGCCAGAGGAAATCGGAAATCTGTGGACAGGGAGCCGATAGTGAATAAGTCGATCACTCCGAAGAGTGACGGTGCTGCGGTGCGGGACGGTCCGCGACCGGGAAACGGGACTCGTTCCGCTCGATCTTGGCCGCCAGCGCCGCCAGGACGTCCACGTCCAGCACCTCGCAGAACTGCAGCAGATACGCCAGGACATCGGCCACCTCGTCCTCGACGCGGTGAGCCGTCCCGGGGTCCTCCATGACCCGCGCCGCCTCCTCGGGCGTCAGCCACTGGAAGATCTCCAGCAGTTCGGACGCCTCGACACTCAGGGCCGCGGCGAGGTTCTTGGGGGTGTGGTACGGCTCCCAGGCCCGGGCCGCCGCGAAGTCGGCCAGCCGGCGCTGGAGTCGTGCTACGTCGAGTTCCGTCACCGGGACAGGTCTACCACTGTCACCCCGGGCGTCGCACGGGCCGCCGCCGCGGCCGCCTCCGTGACCGTTCCGAACAGGCGCATGTGCCCGCCCGCACAGATCGAGGCGGCCAGCGCCAGCAGTTCCCCCGCCTGCCGGACGTCCATGCAGCGGTCGAACCCGTCGGCCAGGACCGTGAGCGCCTGCATCGCCGAGGGCACCTCCGCCACCGGGTCCACCACCAGGACATGAGGCCCCGTCAGCAGGACCAGCGCGAGGGCCAGATAGCGCAGCTCCCCGTCACCGAGGCGGCCGAGAGGCGTACTGTGCCCCGGCCCCCGCTCCGTACGGGCCAGCACCCTCCCGTCCTCCAGGCGCTCGACGCCCAGCCCCGTCACGCCCCCCGCGCACCCCGCGTCCGCGCTGGCCACCAGCCGGGCGTGCCGCTGAGCACACTGGCTGTGGGTGCGGTACAGCACCTCGGCCAGGTTGTCGCAGCCGGAGGTCAGCCGGCCCTCCCCGACCGGGACCGCCGCGCGCATCCGGCCGGGCTGCGGATCGCAGACGAACGCCGACCGCAGCGCCACCACCACCTGCTCGGCGGCGGCCAGCACCCGCAGTTGCCCCTCCGTCGTGCCCGCGACCCGCAGCGGCAGCAGGGCGGTGCCGAGCCGGTCGTCGGGGAAGGGGGCGCGCGTCACGGGCACCGCCCCGGCCGTGTGCCAGGCCGCCTGCACGGCGGAGCCCCGCGGATCCCGCAGCGCCGTGGTCAGCAGCGTCTCGCCGTGGCCCGTCAGCCGCTCCCCCACGATGCGCAGGGTGGGCTCGGCCTGGACGGCCAGTTCCAGCGTCACCGGGCCGGCCGGGCCCTCCACCGTGCAGCCGATCCGGAAGCCCCGACGCCCCTGCGCGTCGGCCCCCGCCCGCTCGGGCACCCAGGCGGCCGGATCGGGGAAGACGTCCTCCAGCGGATCGCCGGCGGCGAGCCGCGCCAGGGCCTCGTACCCGCGCAGGGCGGTCGACTTCCCGCTGCCGCCGGCCCCGGCGAGCAGGGTGAGCGGACCGAGCGGGATCACGGTGCGGCGGTGCGACGCGAAGGCGTGGAGCCTGAGTTCACCGACGAAGGGGCGGGGCGGGCGGGCGGCCCGGCCGGGCGAGAGGGCCCGGCCCGTCGCCGTGGAGGTCACAGTCATGAGCGGACCGTACGCACGCCCGCGACCGGCGAACCGTTCCGCCCGCACCACCTTCCTACGATTGAGGTACGCCCGCCGCGGTGACCCCCTCGACCTCCATGCCGACCGGCGCGAGCAGGAACACGTTGCGGTCGACGCGGTGCATCCCGCTGCCGAGCCCGAAGACGACGCCGCTGCTGAAGTCCAGGATCCGTTTGGCCACGTCGCTCTCCGCCCCGGTCAGGTCCAGCAGGACCGGGATCTGCGCCACCAGATACTCGGCCACCTCACGGGCGTCCGCGAAGATCTGGACCCGCAGGACGACCAGGCGCCGCTGCTCCGCCGACTCCCGCTGCTCCGGGACCGTGCGGTGGTCGACCCGGGACGGCCACTCGTTGCGCCCCCTCAGGGGTACGACCTGTGCGAGCCCTTCCCACTGTTCGTCGGTGGCGTCGTACCTGTCGTACCTGTCGTACCTGCTCACAGAACCACCCCGTCGGTATGCCGGTTGGCTGTGCGCCGGCTGCGCTCGTTGTTCATCGGGCAATTCTCACCTCCCTCACCCGTTCGGCGTACCACCGACACGGGCCGGACCGTGATCGACACTCCCGGACGCTGTGCCCGCCCCCTCCCCCGGAAGCGTGTCGAGCGGGGTGAAGCGCACCGGGAGATGGGCGGGGGCACGGTGGAAGGGGCCCGGTCGCCACAGCAGCCGGGCCGGATCGACGGCGAGTTCGAGGTCGCAGAGCTGGCTGGTGAGCTGCTCGATCGCGGTCATCGCCATGAGCAGGGCGGGCTGCTTCGCCGGGCACCGGTGCGGCCCCGTCGACCAGGCCAGATGGGCGCTGTCACCGGAGCGCACCGCGAGCCCGGACGCCGTCGGCGGTGACTGGGTGTTGGCGGCGGCGAACGAGACCAGGACCAGCTGTCCGGCGCGCAGCGGGACACCGTGGAACTCGGTGTCGTGCCGCGGATAGTGCGCCCCCATGTTGGCCAGCGGAGGGTCCCGCCACAGCACGTCGTTGACCGCTTCCTGCGCCGTCATCGCCCCGCCGTGCAGGAACCCCCCGTACCGGGTGTCGCTGAGCATGCGCAGCAGCGCGTTGCCGATCAGGTTCGTCGTCGGTTCGTTGCCCGCGCTCATGATGAGGGTGATCTGGCGCACGGCCTCGTCGTCGTCGAGGCCCGCCGGGTGGGCGAGGAGGTAGCTGGTGAGGTCGCGCCCGGGGCGCGCCCGTCGCTCGGCGACGAGGCCCGTGACGACGCCCACGAGGTCGGCGTACGCGGCTGCCGCGCCCTCGGCCGTGTCCATCATGGCCGAGGCACTGCGGACGATCCGCTCGCTGTCGCCCGGTGCGACGCCGAAGGACGAGGTGAAGACGTGCAGAGGGAGCCTGCGCGCGTACTGGGCGATGAGGTCGCCGGTGCCGGTGGCGGAGAACGTCCCGATGAGCCGGTGGGCGATCCTGGCCACCTCCGCGCGCAGCAGGTGCGGCTCGATGAGGGCGAGGGTGTCGTTGATGGCCTCGCGGTAGCGGGCGTGCACGGCGCCGTCGCTGAAGAGCGCCGTGGGCCGGTGGCCAAGCACCGGCAGGACCGGGGAGTCGGCGGGCACGCCCGCCTGCCAGGCCCGCGGGTCCTTGGTGAAGGTGTCGGTGTCTCTCAGCAGGTCGACGGCGGCCTGGTAGTCCGTGACCAGGATCGCGTCGATGCCCGGAGCGATACGGACCCGCGCCAGCGGCCCCTGGGCGCGCAGCCGGCGGTAGTGGCCGTGCGGATCGGCGGCGAAGGCGGGGCCGTACAGCGGGAGCGGCTCGTGGGGCGGGGGGCCGGCGCCGGGTGCGGGACCGGCGGGCATGCCGGCTTCGGGGAGGCTCATGACGGGTCCTGGGACGGGGGCAGGCACGTCAGCGCGTGCTCGGCGAGGGCGATCAGGGCCTCGATGCTCCCGCGGCGTTCGCGGGCGTCGCACTGGACCAGCGGGGTCCGCGGATCGAGGTCGAGGTGGGTGCGCAGCACCTCGTCCGTGTGGGTGGGTGCGTCGGGGAAGCGGTTCACGGCGACGGCATAGGGCAGCCCCTGCTCCTCCACCATGTCCATCACCGCGAAGGAGTCCCCCAGGCGCCGGGTATCGACCATGACGAGGGCGCCGAGGGCTCCGCGCGCGATGTCCTCCCAGAGGGGAAGGAACCGTTCCTGCCCCGGGGTACCGAACATGTAGAGCACCAGGTCGTCCTGGACGGTCAGCCGGCCGAAGTCGACGGCGACCGTGGTCGTGGTCTTCTCCGGCAGGCCGGCGGTGTCGTCGAGTCCGGCGCTCGACTGCGTCATCGCCTCTTCCGTGTGCAGGGTCGGGATCTCCGACAGGGTGCGGATCAGGGTCGTCTTGCCCACGCCGAAGGGACCCGTGACGACGAGTTTCATCAGGGTCTCGGCGGCATTCGGCAGATAGCCGACACCGCCCCGGTCAGTGGAGGGTACGGAGTCCAACGAGCAGCCTCTCGACGAGCGACCGGTCGATCTCACCGGCACGGGGGATCGGTGGCCGAGCGTGCAGGTGTCCCGCGGCCACGAGATCCGTGGCCAGGAACACCGTGGCGCTGACCGGCAGTTCCAGGTGGGCGGCGCACTCGACGACGGTGAGGGCTCCCGGTTCGAGGAGTTCACACAGTCTGCGCTGCTCCGTACCGGCGTTCGGCGGCAGTGCCTCGTCCGTGCGGAGGAGTACGGCGAGCCGGTCGAGCGCGGGGCCGGTGGGGGCCGAGCGGCCACCGGTGACCAGATAGGCGGGGATCAGGCGGCGCCCTGGACCGGGGGTCATGGCCGGGTGGCAGCGTCCGGTTGGCGGGTGGGGGCGTGCATGGCCCGGGTCAGCGCGGTGACCTGCACCTGCATCTGGTAGGCGATGTTCCCCAGGTGCGCGTCGGGTGCCGCAAAGAGGGCCAGGGTGGTGTTGCGGCCCGCGGGAACGACGACGGCGAAGCCCAGATCGGATTCCACGACCGTCTGGGCCAGGCGTGGCGACTCCGCCTCGGTGAAGGCGGTGGTGAAGGCGCGGGCCGCCGCGTGCAGGGTGGCCGTCATCGCGGCGACCCGCTCGGCGGACGCGCGCTCCAGGCCGGGTGACGCCCCTTCGACGAGGCCGTCGCCGGTGGCCACCACGGCGTGCTGCACGCCGGGGAGTTCGAGCAGCGGGGTCAGCACCCAGGCAAGATCACCGGTGGTGGGGGTGGCGCTCACGTCTCGTCGTCTCCTTGGTCGTCCGATGAGGATGCTGTGGGTGCGGGCGCGTTCCTGCCGCTGAGGGTGCCCTCCTGGAGGGCGGCCCAGGAGGCCTCGGCCTGCTCGGGTGTCCGGAGCGGGGGCCGCTCCTCGGGTGTCTCCGTCACCGGGCCCGGGGAGGGCGCCCGGCGGGGGGTCCTGCGGCGGCGGCTGGGCAGTCCGGTCGCGGGGGGCCCGGCGGGGGGCCCGGCCGTCCCGTCGGCGGCGGGCTCCTCGGCGTCGTCACCGGCCGGCTCCCCGGCGGGCGCGGGGATACGGGCCCCGGACTCCGGGTCCGCGAGGGGCCGCCGGGCGTCGACCGCCTTCGGCGCGAGCACGGACAGCGTCCGGTCGTCGTCCATCACCGTCAGCAGGTGGGCCGGTATGCGCAGCATCGTGCGCATACCGCCGTACGGGGACGCCTCGATGTGGCAGCTGAAGCCGTAGCGCGCCACCAGCCGTCCCACCACGGCGAAGCCGGTCTGCGGCGGATCCCCCAGCTCGGTCAGCAGTACCTCGGAGGGCCCGGCCAGGAGTGTCCGGGCGCGTTTCAGGGCGTCGCCGTCCATGCCGATACCGGCGTCGTCGACGAGGACGAGGGCGCCGCGCCCCGCCGTCTGCTGGACGGTCACCGGTACTTCTGTGTCGGGGTGCGAGTACGCGGTCGCGTTGGCCAGCAGCTCGGCAAGTGCGATGGCGAGGGGCTCGGCCGCCCGGGCGACCAGGGCCAGCCGCTCCTGGCGCAGGTGGTTGGCGATCTTGATCCGCTCGTATCCCGCGACCCGTGACTGGGCGCCGAGCACGACCTCGACGAGCGAGGAGTTCTGGCGGGCGAGTCCCGGCCAGGCGTCGCAGAGGACGGCGGTGGCCTGGGTGCGGCGCAGGGCGAGTTCGTTGCGGAAGTCGAGCTGGAGGATCCGCGGGTCGTCGTACTCGTGCTGGAGCTCCTGCAGCAGGTGCTGCGACTGGTTGAGCAGGGACTGGATCTTCGCGGAGGTGCCGCGCATGGCCGCCCGGGCGGCCGCGTCGACCCGGCCGCGCTCCTCCAGGATCGCGGTGCGCGCCGCTTCCACGGCATCGCTCAGCAGACGTGCGGCGTCACCCTCGACACCGGCCGCCTCCCGTAGTCCGGGGACGGGTGCGGCGCGGTGGGAGAGCGCGGTCGCGGCAGCCGGGATCCGCTTCTCGGCCAGCTGGCGTATCTCCTCGCCGAGGGCCAGGGTGCGGGCCTCCGCCGCTTTCAGCTGACGTTCGATCAGCTCCACGCGGGTGGCGGCACCGTAGGCGTCTCGCCTGGCCTGGTGGATCCGCGTGGACGCCCATATCGCCCCGCAGACGGCGATCAGGGTCACGATCCATGCCACGGCGTCACCGCTTCTCTGGGGTCGGGCACGGTGCGCACTCCGCGTGGCGGGAGGGCGTACGGCAGCCGTTCGGTTCGGCCGTCACGCCGCTTCGCCACCGGTGGTGGCGGTGGCGGTCTCGTGGGCGACGGCGGCGACCTCGGCCATCACCTGCAGGACGCCCGGCGGTTCGGAGCCGTCCAGGTGCCGGTACTCGCTCCCGATGGTGACCACGAGGCGCTCGGGCAGGCCGAGGTCCGGATAACGGCCCTCGCCGATCACCCGGCGGGCCGCCTCGGTTGCGGGCACCCCGGCAGCGTGAAGGGCGTGGGCCCGGTCGCGTACGTGGGCGAGGTAGCCGATGTGTTCCCGGACTCCGGCCGGGTCGAGCACCGGTCCGTGGCCGGGCACGATCACTTCGGCCCCGGTGGCGAGGACGCGTTCGCAGGCGGCGATCACGTTGTCCAGCGGGCCGGCCCAGTGGACCGGGTGGTCCCCGGGCTGCCGTGCCGTGGAGGAGAAGATGATGTCGCCGCTGAAGACGGCACGCTGTGCGGGCAGGTACACCATGAGGTCGCCCGCGGTGTGGGCGGGCGGCAGCGACGACACCTGGACGACGTGGTCGCCCAGGGTCAGTTCGAGCTCTCCGGTGAAGTACGTCGTCGGCCGCACCGGTGCGGTGTCCGACCAGTCGAAGACGCCGAAGTGGCGGGCGAGGTACGCGCCGAGCGCAGTGGTCCGATCGCCTCCGGTCACCAGGGCGTGCTGCTGTTGCGGGGTGGGGTCGTAGTGGATGTGCTCCCTGGCCTCACGGGTCGCGATGATCTCCGCGTCCGGCAGCACGCCGGCACCCCAGAAATGATCGCCGTTGGCGTGGGTCACGATCACCCGGTCGACGTCCACCCCGTCGGGCAGCCTCTTACGGCTCTCCACGAGGAACTGGCCGGCCAGCAGCGTGTCGTACGGGGTGTCGATCCACAGCGCGCCGCGCGGCGACACCAGGAGGCCGCAGTTGGCCAGCCCCCAGCCGCGCTTCGGCGGCAACCAGGCGTACAGGCCTGTGCCGAGGTCAACGACGTCCCCACCCGTGATCGACATGGGGCGATTATGCCGACCGTGGTGTGCTCGCGCGTTCGAACTCGGCCAAAAATTCCCTCCGGTGACGTGAAATCGCCCCTTCCACCCGTCGAACGGCGTCCGGACGTGACCGTACGGGGTCGCCGCGAGTCGGCCCAGTGCGGGACCTATCGCCCGATCCCGTCCCGTAACGCTCACCGGCGTGATGCCGGGCGCCTGCTACCCACTCCGGACGGACAGAACCAGATTGAGCCGATTACCCACCGAGCTTGGCCGAAAACAGCTAGGTCTCTCCCCCTCGGGACGCAGGGCTCATGCTTGTTCTTGCTCTTTTGCCCCATGTAACATGCAGAATCAATCATTCGGGTGACGGCTTCGACCAGGCCGACCCCGAGCGGACCCGGGCCGGTCGCGGCCACGGCACACCAGGCACGGCACACCCCAGGCCCCGCACCTCCCCGGTGCGGGCAGCAGTGGAAGCGGAGCGCGGACATGTCCCACGTCGAAACCGAGACAGCCGACCAGCCTGAGTGCTGGCGCCGAGCGGCGCAGGTGGCGGCCGACCGCGCAGCCGTACTGCCCGCCGCGGGGGAGCGCATCGCCGTCGTCGGATGCGGCACGTCCTTCTACATGGCCCAGGCGTACGCCTCGCTCCGCGAGGACTCCGGGCAGGGCGAGTCCGATGCCTTCGCCGCCTCGGAGTTCCCCTTCGGCCGGCGGTACGACCGGGTCGTCGCCCTGACGCGCTCGGGCACGACGACGGAGGTGCTCGACCTGCTGACCCGGTTGCGCGGCACCACGGCGACCCTCGCGGTGACGGCCGATCCGCAGACCCCCGTCATGGCGGCAGCCGACGAGGTGGTGGTGCTCGACTTCGCCGACGAACGGTCCGTCGTGCAGACCAGGTTCGCCACCACGGCGCTCACCCTCTTCCGCGCCCACCTCGGGCTGCACACCGACGACGTGGTGCGGGACGCGGAGACCGCACTGGCCGAGCCACTGCCCGACGGGCTCACGGAGTGCGCGCAGTTCAGCTTCCTGGGCCGCGGCTGGACGGTCGGGCTCGCCAACGAGGCGGCGCTGAAGATGAAGGAGGCGTCACTGTCCTGGACGGAGTCGTATCCGGCGATGGAGTACCGCCACGGGCCCATCAGCATCGCCACGGCCGGGACGGCGACCTGGATGTTCGGTTCCGCGCCGGAAGGCCTCGCCGAGCAGGTACTGGCGACCGGCGCCCGCTGGGTGGCGAGCGGCCTGGACCCGCTGGCGGAGCTGGTCAGGGTGCAGCGGCTCGCGGTCGCCCGGGCGGTGGCCCGGGGTCTCGACCCGGACCTGCCCCGTCACCTGACCCGGTCGGTGGTCCTCGACGAGGCCGCCGGGGCCTGAGCCGGCGCACGCGGGGTGCGCCGGGCGGGGTCCGTCCGCCCGGCGCGCCCTGCGGAGGACCGGTTCAGGCGGCCTCGTCGAAGTAGGCGTCCAGCGCCGCGTCGAGGCCCGCCGTCCACTCCTTGAGGCTGCTCCGGGCCGCCGCCTCGACCTCCGCGTTGAACCAGCGGCGGCTCGACAGATGGACCGTGACAGTGAACCGGCGGCCGAAGCGGGCGGTCTTGACCTCCACCGCGCCGATCTCGGACCAGTCGAAGTCCGCCTCCTGGTCGTCCAGCCGGAACCGGACGCCCTCGCGGTCGACCCGGATCGATCCGCGCCGGTCGCTGACCTCGAAGACGGGCCCGTCCTCCTTCCCGGCGTCGGAGCCGCCCCCGGCCTCTTCCTGTACCGCCGCGTCGGCGTCGTCCGGAACAGGCGCCCGTCCGGCGGCAGCCGCGGGATCCTCCCCGCTCTCCGCCCCGGCGCGCGCGTCAGCGGCCTCTGCCGCCTCGTCCGTTTTCCCCTCCGTCCGCGCGGGGGCAGGGGCCGTCAGGCCGGGGATGTACGCCGGGTCCGTGCCCGCGGCGAACTCTGGCTTGGTGTTGGAATCTATGCGCTGCTCCACGGCGGGCAGTATGGACGACGAACCTGTACGAGACCAGTCGCCAGGGGGCGCGGCCCCGCGCCCCGTACCCCTGCGCCGCCGGTGCGGGCCCCTCCCGCACCGGCGGCCGACCGCGCGCACGGGTCCCCGCACACGGAAAGACGGGTGGTGCGGGTCCGTCAGAACCCGCACCACCCGTCAGGCATGGTCCGCTGTCACGCGGTCAGACCTCAGTAGGCACCGAACACGTTGTCGATCGAGCCGTACCGGTCGGCGGCGTAGTTGCACGCGGCCGTGATGTTGGCGACCGGGTCGTAGCTGTCCATCGACGTGCCGGGCACGTGGTAGGCCTGGAAGGTCGGGTCGATGACCTGCAGCAGCCCCTTGGACGGGACGCCGTTGATCGCGTTGATGTCCCAGTTGTTGATGGCCAGGGGGTTACCCGAGGACTCGCGCATGATGTTGCGGTGGATGCCCTCGTACGTGCCGGGGATGCCGTGCTCGGCCATGACAGCCAGCGACTCCTTGATCCAGCCGTCGAGGTCGTTCGTGTACGTGACCGGCGCGGCGGCGACGGCCTCGACGGCGGCGGGCGCACCCTGGGCGGCCAGCTCCGTGGTCCGTTCGGAACGGTCGGCGCGGTCGGCGCCTCGCGCGGCACGGTCCGGGGAAGCGGACGGCTCCGCCTTCTTGCCGGCCTTGTCCGCGGCCTTCGGCGCCTTGCTGTCGGCATGGGTCCCGATGGTCAGCTTCAGGCCGGGGTGAATCAGGTCCGGGTTACTGCCGACAGCCTTTCGGTTGCCGTTGTAGAGCTCCTGCCAGCCACCGCTCACGGAATGATCGCGTGCGATCTTGGAAAGGGAATCACCCAAGATCACGGAATACGTGACGGGCTCGGACTTCTGCGCGGCAATTCCCTTGCCGGACAGGGCGGTCGAGGTGACCGACTTTTCCACCGCCACCGGCTGCGCCGGCGCGGCGAACGCTCCGGTCGCACCGATCACGGGGAGCGCGAGGGCGGCTCCGCCCGTGCTCACGGCGATGATGCCGCGGGTCAGCGAACTGGTCCCGGAACGACGGTTCTTGAACTTTGCGGGCATGCTGAATTCCTCTCCGCCGCCTACGAAGTGAGCTGTCGGGTTCGGGCTGGAGATGCCCGGCCGCACGTGAATGCGACTTCACCCCGAGCCGTTCCGGATACCGGATCGGCGCTTACCTGGGTCCCCCGCTCCTGCCGTACGAGATGTGGTCGGGTTCCCGGACGGCGGCAGGATTCGGCGTTCCATCCGGAGTGAGGGTGACCGTAGGCGAGAAATGCCGAAAGGAACAAGCCCCGCATTCGTGATCACAATTCAGCGGAAAGATCAATTCACGGAAATACGTGTAACCGACCCCACACGGCGCACTCAACTTTCTTGGCGCGCAAGGGAAGCGGAAGACGCGTCACGGCGTCCCGGGCGAAGAGCGTGACCCTGGTCACGGCGTCCGATAAGGGTGATTTGCGGTACGCCGCAAGGGGTGCCGATCCACCTGACGACTCGTCGAAAATTACGGTATTAATTCTAGAAAAGACATCAAAACGGGCATATGACGCACTTGGGTCACTGATGCGCATATCAATGACCATCGCGTGGAACCCGTCCTCGTATGACCGACAGCGTGAACCCCGACCTGGCGAACCCGCGGATCACCGTCCTGCCCGTTCAGCCCGGGCATCCGCCCTTCCGCGTCGTGGAGATCGACGGAGAGGTCGTCGGCGCGGCGACGTCGATGACGGACCTCCTGCTCCTCGCCGCCGATGCCGGCATCACGGTCCACGACCTCGAGGACCCGGCCGTCGTGCGGTGGGTGGGCGGCGGCAAACTCACCTGGAGGCGGCACTGAGCGGGCACCCGACGGCAGCGGCCGCCGACGGCACGCCCCGGTTCCCGGCCACTCCTGCGTGCGGCAGTCGGCCCGGCCCGGCGGCCGCATGCCTGTCGGAGCGCCAGGGCCACGGGCCGCTCGTCAGCCGGCCGGCGGCTCGCCGGTCCACGGATCGAGGCCCGCCCTGCGGCGGGCCCGCTGCACGGCCCTGCTCACGAATGCGTGGCGCCCCCGCCCCATCACCCCGTCCACGGTGATCGGCGACATCTCGAACGCGCCCGTCAGAAGCCTGCGCAGGAACTCGGCCATCCCGAACCGGTACAGGGCGAACGTGGGTACGGTGTGACGCCCACAGACCACCACGGGCCAGCGGTCGGGGTCCTCGTCCATCGTCAGCCAGCACAGGATGTCCGCCTCGGTCGTCGTCCCCCAGGCGAGCAGGGCACCGGGATCCAGCACCAGGTCGGGGCCGGCGGGATCGGCCCACACCTCGTCGGCCTCCACCCTCCAGGCCTCCCGTACGGCTCCGGTCCCCTCGGCCATCGCATCGGGAGTCCGTCCGCCCTCGGGAGCGTCCGTGGGCAGCGGTCGGTGGACGGCGATCGCGCCGTCCACCGAGCCCTCCCCGTACGCGCGCATGAAGGCCTTGTAGTCGGCCGGGAAGGGGGCACCCCAGCGGGCTTCGGCGACCGCCCAGTCGACCTGCTCGTCGATTCCGTATGTCGTCGGCAGCAGGGGCCCCAGCGCCTCGATGGACGCGGGTAACGCGGGCCGGTTCCGTCCCCCACCGTGCCGGCCCCGCCGGGCCACCGGAATCCAGCCGCTGACGCTCCGTCCCAGCACTTCGCGACTCCCACCTGTCGTCCCGTGGAAGGGTCCGCTCCTCCCACAGAACCCAGCGACGCACGGGGTCCACGCATCACACTTCGGAGGGCCGGGGCCCCGCGGACGGGCCACCGTCTCCCGTGCCCGGCGATGCCCGGCGCAACGTGCTGGATCAGGAAGCGGGGCGTACGGCTCCGATGCACGGCTCCGCACGACAAGAGGCCCCGCGGCGGGTGCGGAGGACCCGGCACACGGGCCCGGCCGTAAAAGCACCGGCGGTGTCGTCGCGGGGGAGGGTCAACGCCCCGGCGGCGTCGCGGCGGGGCGCGGGCGTCCGGGAATGCCGGCGGGCGTCGGCGGCCGGGAGCGGCCCGTCCCCCGCCACCCTCGCCGGCGGCCCGGCTCCGTCAGGCCATCAGCCCGGCGGCTACGGTTGCGCCGAGCTCCCAGCAGGCCTCGATGTCCGCCCTGCCCGGCTCACCGGTCACGGTCACCGCGTCGGCGGAGCGGCGCCATCCCAGGCCCGTCGTGATCGACTCGACGCCCCGCAGCGCTCCGGTGACGTCGTTGCCGCCGTGCACGTAGTAACCGAAGGGGCGGCCGCGCGTCGCGTCCAGGCACGGGTAGTAGACCAGGTCGAAGAAGTGCTTGAGGGCGCCGGACATGTAGCCGAGGTTCGCGGGGGTGCCGAGGAGGAAACCGTCGGCGGCGAGCACGTCGGACGCCGTCGCGGCGAGCGCGGCGCGTCGTACGACGCGTACGCCTTCGATCTCGTCCGTCGTCGCGCCGGCGACGACGGCCTCGAAGAGGGTTTGGCAGTTCGGCGAAGGGGTGTGATGAACGATCAGCAAGGTGGCCACGTTCCCGAACCCTGCCGTCCTGGTCCTCCGCCCGCAAGCGAGCACGTCGGCCTGTCGCCGTCCGCCACGGTGGGTACGGCAGGTGGCGAGCGCTCCGGGAGGAGCGGGCGGTGGCGTAGGGGCGGGCGGGCCGCCGCACCCCGGGGTGGCTGCCCGCCCCGCACGTGGCTCCGACGCCGCCGGGACGCGCCCCCGCGCCTCTCTCCCCGGATGCCGGCCGGCGTGCGTCGTGCTCATGGCTCGCCGATCACCCCGGTCCGGACCACCGCCCGCTGAGGGCGTGGACAGCGGGGCCGTCCGGGGGCACGGACAGGCGGACGCCGTGCGTGGTCGACGTCCTGCCCGCTCGCCCGGACGGGAGACCGATCGGCCGGACGGGAGACCGATCGGCCGGATGGGAGACTGATCGGCCGTGGACGGCAACACAGGGGGCGGCGGAACTCATGCGCGCACGAAAAGATTCCACACGGGCGGCGGAACTCGTGCGCGTGCGACGGGGCTCCCCGGGAACGGCGGCATGGGTCGTGGTGGCGGCGGTCACACTGACGGGCTGCTCCTCCCTCCTCCGGGACCTCGGCCCGCTTCCCTCCGCCTCTTCGGGCCCACCGGTGCCCACGGAGACGGTGGTGTCGGAGCTGACCTCGGCTATGAGGGCGGAAGGTGTCACTCTCGAACGGACACCCCAGGAACTGGTCCCTTTCGAGTGCCATGAGAGTTTGTCGGCCGAGTTGCCGTCGGACACGGCCGACACCGTCCTGAAGTCGGGCTTCGCTCGCGCCCGTTCGGAGTTCGGCTGGGAGCCGGCCCCGGCCCCGGGCAGCGGAGGGCTCGCCCTGCGCAGGACCAACTGGACTGCGGCGACGACCCTTCCCAGCACGTGGTCGGCGGACTCCCCCACAGCCCTGGTCGTGATCTCCTTGCAGTGCGACCGGGGCCGCTCGAAACGCCCGCAGCCCACGGGCTCTTCCGGAGCACCTGCGCCTTCGCCCTCCTGAGCCGCACGCACTGTACGGGCGCAGCCCGGAGCGCCTCGGGGCCGTGCGCCGACGCGCTCCGGGCTGCGCCCGTGCCCAGGGCGCACGAAAAGTGGCCGGCCGCCACCCCCGCGGACTTATTGACATGCCCACCACCGATGGCAATGCTGTGGGGACGCTTTTCCATCGATGTAGACCTGGGGACGGCAGCCGGTGCAGATATCCCTGCGCCCGGTACGGCAGGCCGCCTGACGATGCCGGCGTAGAGCTCGGCGCAGGACGGGACCCGCCCCTCCCTGTGCCGTCCGCCGCCTCGACCATGCCGGACCCTGCCCCCGCACCCGCACCCTCCGCCGGTTCCGGCCGGCACGGAGGCCGACCACGGACGGGATGATGACACGTTCTCGTTGCCTTACCGGTGCCGCCACAGCCGCGCTCGCCGGAATCCTTGCCGCCCTGCTGGCCCTCACCACTCCCGGAACCGCCCGGGCGGACCAGACCGGCCTCCGGGCCGCCGATCCGAGCGTGCTCCGCGTCGGCGCCACCTACGTCTCCGTGCAGTCGGCCGGCGGCGGCATCGCCGTGCGCCAGGCGTCGTCGACGGCCGCCCTCGCCGCGGCGCCCGCCCGGCAGGTCTGGTCGGACACCCGCGGCCTCGGTGAGGTCTGGGCTCCCGAGATCGTGCGGGAGGGGGGTCGCTACTACATCTACTTCTCGGCCGGCCGCGGACCGGCCCACCGGATGTACGTCATCAGCTCCGCCGCACCGGACAGCGGGTACACGGGCGAGACGAAACTCGCCCTCCCCGACGACAGATGGGCCATCGACGGCACGATGTTCACCTTCAACGGGCAGCGCTGGTTCGTCTGGTCCGGCTGGGCCGGCGACACCAATGTGGAACAGAACCTGTACATCGCACGGATGAGCAGCCCGACCACGCCGATCGGTGCGCGCAGTGTCATCTCGCAGCCGCGGGAGAGCTGGGAGCGGGTGGTCGGCAACCCGTACATCAACGAGGCCCCCGAGCCCGTCAAGGACCCGAACGGCCAGCTGCACATCACCTATTCGGCCAACGGGAGCTGGAGCGACCAGTACTGCCTGGCCGACCTGAGGCTGCGGGCCGGCGGGGACCCGACGTACGTATGGGACTGGTACAAGTCGAACGGCTGCCTGTTCGGCTCCCACCGCGCGACGATGATGTCCGGATGGGACCCGACCCTGTACGTCAACGGCCCCGGCCACCACAGCTTCGTCCTGCTCGACGGCGACATCGCCACGAGCCCGCCGGCGGGCCCGAGGTTCCCCCTGATGTTCCACGCCGTCCCGAAGGGGACGCCGTACTCCTGGGAGAACCGGTACTGGTACACCGGTACGTTCGCCTGGTGGGGCGGCACGACCTACAGGCGGGCCGACGTCCCCGGCCCCACCACCGACACCGGCTGGAGCCTGAAGTTCTTCGAGTAGAGGCCGCGCGGACGGGAGTGCGGCGCCGGGACCGGGCGGACGGCCCGGAGGATCGGGTCGGTGATCACACCGGCACCGCACTCCGGGCCGTCCCCGTCCTACCCCCCGATCATGGGGAGGAGAGACGGCCGGCTACCCGGCGTACGTCTCGAACTCGGCGACCTTCGGGGTGCCGGTCGAGCCGGTGATCTCGAAGGTGACCTTGCGCAGCGAGGTCCGGGGGACAGCGATCACCCCCGCACCGGTGCCCGAGGTCAGGACGGCGCCCGTGTCACCGTTGACGACCCTCCAGGAACGGATGCTGCCCACGGAACCTGCCGCCTCCCGGATGTTGATCGTGGAGATGGCGGTGCCGGATCCCCACTTGACCGATACGGCACCGGTCGAGCCGACGGGGGACCAGTAGGTGCTCAGGTCACCGTCCCGTACGTTGCCGTAGCTCGTCCCGTCGGCCTTGCTGCTGCCGTCGGCACCGGCGCCGAGGCTGAGGTTGGTACCGCCCGGCTGGGTCGGGTCGGTCGGGTCCGGCGTGGGGTCGGTCGGGTCCGGCGTGGGAGTGGTCGGGTCCGGAGTCTGCGGTGAGCACGAGCCGTCCGACACCTGCAGACCCTTGTTGGCGCCCGCCGTACGGCTGACGACGTCCGGCACACAGCTCGCGGGGTCGAGGCTGAAGGAGTAGGGGATGCTGACGGTGGTGGTGGACTTCACGTCGGGGCCGGCCGGGTTGTTCTCGCTGCCCGGGCTGGACCAGGTGACGTTGTCGAAGGTGTTGCCGCTGACCTGCCAGTATCCGGCCGCGTCGGTGTAGAAGGTGCCCAGGACGTCCTTGGAGTCCTTGAAGTAGTTGTTGTCCACCTTGGCGCGCGCACCGGCCCGGGAGTTGATACCGGACTCGTTGAGCTTGACGTAGTAGTTGTTGTACATGTGCGCGATGCCGCCACGCAGCAGGGGGGCGCGGGAGTCGATGTTCTCGTACAGGTTGTGGTGGTAGGTGATGAAGCCGTTGGAGAGCTCGGTCTCGCTGGACCCGACGAGGCCGCCCCGGCCGGAGTTGCGCAGCGTGCTGTAGGAGAGGGTCACGTACTGGGTGTTGTCCTTCATGTCGAAGAGGCCGTCGAAGCCCTCCGCCTCCCCGCCCGAGGCCTCGAGCGTGGTGTGGTCGACCCACACGTTGCGGACGTCGCTCTCCATACCGATGGCGTCACCGCCGTTGGACGTGGGCGAGCCGGACTTCTTGACGTTCCGGACCGTCACGTTCTGGATGATGATGTTGCTGGACTGGCGGATGTGGATACCCAGTTGATCGAATACGGCTCCGTTGCCGACGCCCACGATCGTGACGTTGCTGATCTGCTTGAGCTCGATCACACCCGCGGCGGTGTTGCAGCTGTCACCGGACACCTTGGCGGTGTTGGCGTGGTTGATGGTTCCCTCGACCTGGATGGTGATCGGGGTGCTGCTGCTGGCACGGCCGCACAGGGCCGCGTGGATCGCGGTCCCCGTCGTGGCCCGTACCGTCTGCCCGCCCGCCCCACCGGTCGTTCCGCCGTTCTGGGTCGCGTAACCGGTGGCACCGGCGGTCGCGGCCGACGCCTGAGGCATCGTGAGGATCGCTCCCGTGGCGGCCGCCAGGGCCATCGTGGCCAGTCCCGCACAGAGTCGCCGAGCGACTGGTCGTCCCATGTCTGTCTCCCTACTCGTCTTTCGGATTCCGGAGACCGCTTCTGCTTGGCGTGAGCATGACACTCAACGACGAGGCGTCGAGCCGTCCTTCTCCGCCGGGCAGGTCCCGGTCGGCCCAGTTGAGGAGCCCTGCACTGCATCTGATCGCACGTTGTCCGCGACAGCCCCGGCCCGCGCGTGCGGGGGCACCGGCCACGGAGCCCCCGCTGCCGCACTGCCGCCCGCTCCGGCCATGCCGTCCGGGCGGCGACCACTGCGGCGGGAGGCATGAGCAGCCACCCGCCACGGCGAACCGTCACCGCTGAACAACCTGGTCAGCCCCATGCCGACTCGATGGCGGCTCATGCGTCACGTCGCCTGCCAGCTCAGCGACTTCACTTCATCGGTACGGGGCCTCACAGGGAGGGAAAGCGCTTTCTGGTGGCGAGAATAGGGCCGCTCCAGGCGGGCTGGCAAGGCTCTGGACGCATACGGAATCCCCCGGGCCCCGACACCCGGACCACGCCGGCCGCCATCGTTCCCCGTGAGCGCGGGTTGAGGACGTGACGGATCGGCAGTCCGCGGGGCCGGCTTCGCCTACAGGTCCCGTATGCGGGCACCGCACTTGCGGAGCCCCACCGCCCGCCCGGATACGTCGGACCTGTGGGGCCGATCCGAGTGGATGTGCAGTTCAGGGAGAGGGTGCCGCCGGGAGCGTCCAGGGCGGTCCACCCGGACGCGAGGGAAGCCGCTGAGGGGCTGCGGCAGGGCTCAGACAGGGAACCGGCCGGTGCCGGCGGTCACCTCATGTGCGATGCGACGCCACCGGCCCTCTCCTCCGGGCAGGGGCCAGGCCCAGGTCGGCTGCTGCACGGTGGTGAGGTCGCGGAGGCGGCGCGCGAGCTGCGGGCCGTCGGTGGCGGCGCCGTCCGGGACGGTGGGGCCGTGGACGGCGCGGAGTCCGGCGAAGCGCGCCAGTTCGTCCTGGTAGGAACCCAGCGCGTCATCGACGCGGGCGGCCAGGTCGTCGCGCGGCACCGTGCGGTGCAACTGCAGCAGCCACCGGCTTCACCCGGCCATCGGCCGGTACGCCGAGGCCTCGTCGCCCGCTTCCTCGGCCGCCCATTCCCGCTCCGGCGGCCGGAGGACCGGGCCGCCGACGTGACCGGGCGGACGGGCCCGAGCTCTGTCGAGCCTGTCCGGCCGGACGTTCGGCTCGTCCTCAGGGGCCTGGCCCACCTTCATGATCCGGTGCACGAGCGCGACCCGGGTCGCCGCCGCTCCGGGAGCAGGTCGCCGGACGCGGTAGGATGGATACCCCTCGGGGTATCGATGCAGGAGGACGTGTGGAACTGGACATGGCGGCCGATGAGCTGAAGTCGGTACTCAACCGGCTGAAGCGGGCTCAGGGCCAGATCGCCGGGATCGTGAAGATGATCGAGGACGGCCGGGACTGCGAGGACGTGATCACGCAGCTGGCGGCGGTCTCCCGCGCTCTGGACCGTGCCGGGTTCGCGATCATCGCGACCGGCCTCCAGCAGTGTATGGCCGAGGGCGGACAGGCGGTCGGGGACCGGGACCAGATGCGGGCCCGCCTGGAGAAGCTGTTCCTCTCCCTCGCCTGAGACCGCCGGGCCCGCGGGCTGCCGGGCCCCCGCCGGTCCCGCGCCACCGCCGGCGGCCCTGGTGACCCGGTCACACTGGGCCGTCCCGGCCGCCCGGCCCGCCCGGTCACACCTCGCCTGCGCCCGGTCACACCCCCGTCTGCCCCGCTCGCATCCGACTGCCGGCCCGGTCGTGCCCTGCTGCCGGCCCGGTCGTGCCCTGCTGCCGGTCAGAGCAGCGCGTCGACGAGCATGAAGGCGGCGACCGCGAGGAGCACGACGGCGAACACCCGCCGCAGCCTGCCCCCGGGCACTTTCGCCGCCAGCCGTTTGCCGTCCCAGGCGCCCAGGATCGCCGCCCCCGTGAACGGCGCCACCACCGCCCAGTCCAGTCCCGCCGCCCCGCCGGACCGGGTGAACAGGGACGCCAGCGAGTTGACCGTGATGACCAGCAGGCTGGTCCCGACGGCGGCCTGCATCTCGAACGCCAGGACAGTGACCAGGGCGGGGACGGCGAGGAATCCGCCACCCACACCGAGCAGCCCCGTCACCGCCCCGAGACCCGCTCCGGCGGCCCCCGCCTTCAGCGGCCGTACGGTCGGCACCGGGCCGGCGGCAGACGTGGGTCGCAGCATCTGTACGGCCGCGAGGGCGGCGATCACGGCGAAGGCCGAGATCAGGACCGGCTGCGGGATACGGGCGGCGGCCGACCCGGCGAGCGCGGCGGGGACGATGCCCGCGGCGGCGAACGCCGCTCCGGCCTTCCAGCGGACGTGTCCGGCCCGGGCGTGCGCGTACAGGGCGGTCGCGGAGGTGGCGGCGACGATGAAGAGGCTCGCGGTGGTGGCCGCGGCCGGGGTGAAGCCGAGCAGGTAGATCAGGGCCGGTACGGCCAGGACGCTGCCGCCCCCTCCGAGCGCGCCGAGCGCCAGGCCGACCACGGCCCCCGCCACCACGGCCAGGATGAGCACGCTCACGCCGCGGAGCCGCCCTTGCCCACACCGACGACGGGCAGACCGGCCTGGGTCCACGCCGTCATGCCACCCCTGACGTCGACCGCCTCGATCCCCTTCGCCGCGAGGTGCTTCGCGGCCTGCTGGGAGCGGTGCCCGGAACGGCAGATCGCCACCACCGGTCTGCCGGCCGCACCCGCGGGGAGGGCGGCGCCGGTGAGCAGGCGTGAGAGCGGCAGGTGCACCGCGTCCGGCGCGTGCCCGGCCTTCCATTCGGGTATCTCGCGGACGTCGAGGAGCACCGCTTCTCCGCTACGGGTGCGCCGGTGGGCCTGGTGGGGGGTGAGGCGGCCGGAAGGGCTGCGGCCGGATCCGCGTCGGAAGAAGAACATCGTGGTGTGCCTTTCTGCTCGTGGAGGATCAGCTGGTGGGGGCGACCGTGAGGCCGGCGTCCCCGGCGGCGTCGAAGCCGTCGTCGACGGCGACCACGTCGCGACCTTCCGCGTCGAGGAGCGAGGCGGCGATGGCGGCCCGCATCCCGCCCGCGCAGTGCACCCACACCGTCCCGTCCGGGACCTCGCCGGTGCGCCCGCGCAGTTCGTGCACGGGAATGTGCACCGAGCCGCGCACGTAACCGTCGGCACGCTCCGAGTCGCGGCGCACGTCGAGCACCACCACGTCCTCGCCGCGTTCGCGGGCGTTGGTGAGGGCGGCGAAGTCGGCGCGGGGGAAGGAGCGCAGGTTCTCGCCCGCCCGCACCCAGTGGGACGGCTCGCCCGTCGCGGCGGCGGCGGGCCGCTCGATGCCGACGCGCACCAGCTCGCGCTGGGCGTCGGCGAGCTGCCCGGCGGATTCGGCGAGCAGGGTGACGGGCTTCCCCCACGGGATCAGCCAGGCCAGGTAGGTGGCGAGCTTGCCGTCGGCCTCGAAGTTGTAGGTCCCGGCGACGTGTCCCTGCGAGAACGCGGTACGGCTGCGCAGATCGACGACCCACTCGCCGGCGGCCAGGCGCTCCGCGATCTCCTCGGCGTCGGCCGTCCTCGGCGGGGTCAGATCCACCGGCGGGGGGCCGCCCGCGTTGACCGGGCCCATGTGCGCGTAGTAGGCGGGTATGTCCTCCAGCCCGGCCAGCATCCGGGTCACGAAGGTGTCGACGTCCTGGGTCAGGGCGCCGTTGGTGGTCCGCTCCCCGCCGATGGTGCCGGCGTCGCCCCCCGCCTGGGAGGAGGAGCAGAAGCTCCCGAACCCGTGGGTGGGGAGCACCCGCACGTCGTCGGCAAGTTCTCCGGCGAGCCGGTGCGCGGAGGCGTGCTGGGCGCGGGCCAGCTGCCGGGTCAGCCTCGGTTCGACCAGGTCGGGGCGCCCCACCGTGCCGATCAGCAGCGATCCCCCGGTGAACGCGGCCACCTCCCGCCCGTCCTCGACCAGTACGTACGACGTGTGGTGCGGGGTGTGGCCGGGAGTGGCGAGCGCCCGCAGGCTGAGGCCGGAGTCGACGGTGACGGTGTCGCCGTCCGCGACCGGGACCCGCTCGAAGGAGACGCGCGCCGCGGCGGGCACCAGGTACTGCGCGCCGGTCAGCCGTGCCAGTTCCGGACCGCCGGTGACGTAGTCGTTGTGCACGTGGGTCTCCACCACGTGAGTGATCCGTACCCCGCGGCCGGCTGCCGCGGCCACGAGCCGCTCCCCGTCGCGCGGCGGGTCGACGGCCACCGCCGTCGCGGCTCCGCCGACGAGATAGCTGCGGTTGCCCAGGCCTTCGGTCTCCAGGGTGTCCACGAAGAACACGGACGACTCCTTTCGTAGGCTGTTACCCCGGGGGGTATCTTCCCCCCACTGTAACAGTTATACCCGGGGGGGTATTTTTGGTCCCGGGAACGCCCGTCACAGCGGGACGGAGGCCGCCCGCCCCGGTACACAGATCACCGGCACGGGTGCGGCGACGAGCGACCCGCGCCCCGGACACCGACGGCCTCCGCCGGCCTGGCAGGCCGGCGGAGGCCGAGGCGCACTCCACGCCCGGACGCGGAGAGGCCCGTTCTTCGCCGCGGTGATGTACGTGACCACTCCCGCGCCGAGCGGCGGCACCCGTCGGCGGGCCGCACGGAACCTGTCCGGCACGTGCGGAAGATGCCTGCACAACTCACCCCCAGGGGACCGCCACCGAGTCGTGCACACGCTGAAGTGCCTCGAACGCAGGGCGCGGCGGGCCTTCTACAGAGGCGCGGGCCCCGTGGAGCCGCGGGGGGTGAGCGAGGGGGTGGGGACCTGGAGCGGGCCGGTGTGGGTGCCGTCCAGCAGGGCGAAGAGCGAACGGGCCACCTCCGCCCCGAACTGGTGCACGTCGTGGCTCATCGCCGAGAGAGTGGGGTGGGTGATCCGGCACAGCTGGGAGTCGTCCCACGCGAGCAGCGAGAGGTCCTCGGGAACGGCGAAGCCCATCTCCGCCGCGACACCCGCGCCCGCGACCGCCATGATGTCGTTGTCGTAGACGATGGCCGTGGGGCGGTCGGCCGACAGCAGGAGGGACCGGGTGGCGCGTGCGCCCTCCCGGCCGTCGAATCCCGTCGCGATCTGCCGCCCCTCCTCCAGCCCCAGCTCCCGCACGGTCCTCTCGAAAGCCGCGGCCCGGATGACGCTGTGCCCCAGCCCCGCAGGGCCGCCCACCCGCGCCAGCCGCCGGTGCCCGAGGGCGGAGAGGTACCGGACGGCCTCCGCGGTTGCCGTGGCGTCGTCCGTCCACACCGCGGGGAAGGACCCGGTCAGCGAGGGGTGGCCGACCGCGACCGCAGGCAGGCCGATCGCCTGGAGGGCCGGCACCCGCGGGACCGGCGCCCGGTCCGCCCACCGTTCGGGCCACTGGCCCGCGAGCCTCCCCCACCGAGGAGAGTCATGAAGAAACCACCTGGAAGCACCCTGCTGGCGGCCCTGACGGCCGTGGTGACAGGGATGGCCGGCGTCCTGCTGTCCGTACTCGGCCCCGTCGGCACGGCGCAGGCGGCGGACACGGGCATCCACGTGAGCAACGGCCGCGTGTACGAGGCCAACGGGAACGAGTTCGTGATGCGCGGGGTCAACCACGCCCACGCCTGGTACCCCGGGGAGACCGACGCCATCTCCGACATCGCCGCCAAGGGCGCCAACACCGTACGCGTCGTCCTGAGCAGCGGTGACCGCTGGAGCCGCACCAGCACCGCCGACGTGATCTCCCTCATCGCACAGTGCAAGGCGAACAAGGTCATCTGCGTGCTGGAGGTGCACGACACCACAGGCTACGGCGAGGACTCCGCGGCTGCCACCCTGGACCAGGCGGCGAACTACTGGGTCGGCGTCAAGAGCGCTCTGCAGGGCCAGGAGGACTACGTCGTCGTCAACATCGGCAACGAGCCGTTCGGCAACTCCGGTTACTCCGGATGGACCTCCGCCACCAAGAGCGCGATCGGCAAGCTCCGCGGTGCGGGCCTCCACCACGCCCTGATGGTGGACGCGCCCAACTGGGGTCAGGACTGGTCCGGAACGATGCGGGACAACGCCGCTTCGGTGTTCGCCTCGGACCCCGACCGCAACACCGTCTTCTCCATCCACATGTACGGGGTCTACGACACCGCCGCAGAGGTACAGGGCTACCTGAACCACTTCGTGAACAACAAACTCCCCCTCGTCGTCGGCGAGTTCGGCGACCAGCACAGCGACGGCAACCCCGACGAGGACGCGATCATGGCGACCGCCCAGTCACTCCGCGTGGGTTACCTCGGATGGTCCTGGAGCGGCAACGGCAGCGGTGTCGAGTACCTCGACCTGGTCAACGGCTTCGACGCGAACTCCCTGACCCACTGGGGCAACCGCTTCTTCAACGGCAGCAACGGCATCGCCGCCACCTCCCGGCGCGCCACCGTCTACGGGGACGGTTCGAGCGGCGGCACCGGCGGCACCGCGCCGAACGGCTACCCGTACTGCGCGAGCAGCTCCTCCGACCCCGACGGCGACGGCTGGGGCTGGGAGAACAACCGTTCCTGCGTCGTGCGGGGCAGCTCCGCCGACGCCTGACCGCCCCCTCCGCCCAGGTACTCCGCTCCCCCTCCGGCCGGCCTCAGGACGCCTGCCGGCGGGGAAGCGGCCGCGACGGTACTGCGTGCCGAATGGCCGCCGCCCGTAGGGTCGTGCTCCTGCAGATCGGTGCGATCACCGTGCACCTGACCGCCGAAGATTCTCAGGGGCATGCTCAACGCCGGCCTCCTCGCCGCTGCGGCTGTGACAGGCCGGACGGCCGCGGGCCGGCTGTGCCCGAAGGCGTCCTGGCAGGGGGAGCGGTGCCGTACGGGGCAGAGCGTCGAAGTGGTCCACGGACAGCGGCGGCGACGCCCGCCGGCCGGCCATGGCGCGGGATCGCCGTCCCCCCCGCCCTCCGCCCGATGCCGGTACCCGGGTCAGGCGACGGAACCGCACGCGGGGACACGGTCTAAAATCCTCTCTCATGTCGAAGCCTGACGAACTGCTTGTTGACGTTGCCGCCCTGGTGGAGTCCGGGCACAGCAATCAGATGTCTCTGACCGTGGTCGCCAGCGGCGCGGTCATCACGGGGCGGCTCGCTCCTGAAGCCGTATGGCGGCAGCGGGTGTCGGAGGTGCTGGCGGACTCGGCCCGCCTGAGCGATTTCTCCGCCGTGTTCACCGCGGCGGTGGCCAAGGAAGGGCCGCCCACGCACCTGCACTTCCATGTGGCACGCATCCTGCAGGGCGAGGTGGGGATCCCTGAGACGGGTGGGATGTACCGCGTGGCGATCGAGGATGTCAGTGCCTGGACGATGGGCGACTTCAGCTACTCCGACCACTGACCCTCCGACGCAACTGATCCGCCCCTGATCCACCGACGCACTGTCCACCGACCCGAAAAACCCGGGGCGCGCGGTGGGGGCGGGCCGGCGCTCCCCGGCCTGTCTCCATCGCCGGCGGGCGGCTCACACCTGCCGTCAGCCCGCTGCCGGATGCGGAAGCCCCACCCCCTGCGAGCGGGTACGCGCGGAGGCTCGGGCCCCGAGAACGCCCCCGGCAGGTGAAGCCGAGCCGGATCGACCTGGAGATCACCGCCGGCCACGCGGGCCGGTGGGTCCCGTGCCGGCCCTCCGACGGCGTAACGGTATCCAGGAGCAGAAGCAGCGGGCCCTGGCAGCGAGGTGGTCCCCCCGGGTCGGCGCAGGGCTCCGGGTGTGCGTGGCCTCGTGTCGCCGCTCCCGCCCACGCGCGCCACCGGTCACGGCCGGCTGTCGTCCAGGGCCCGGCGGTACTGCCGCCCAACGGTGGTGGCACCCCTCCTCGCCACCCCTCCTCGCGCGCGGTCGCTCGCGCGCCGCGGCCCGCAGGACCCTTGACCTGTGTGGCGCAAGCCACTAGCTTGCGGTAATCATCGGTCCATGACCAGCGGAAGGAGGCGACCGGCGGATGTACACCAGCTCCGACCTCGGTCGCCTCGCCCAGTGCACAGTCTGGATCCCGGGCCGGATCGCGCACGGCTGCTGATCACGCCGTTCTGATGTGCCTGTTCCCGGCACATCCCAGGTTCTTCCTCCCTGCCTTCCAGCACGTCACCGACGCGCGCCTTCCCGCGCCCGCGTCCCTCTTGTGGCGTGTCCGCACACAGAAAGCTGCCTGAAATTGGCGAACATCATGAATCGACCGGTCGCGCACGGAGACGAGGACCAGTCATGGTAGCGGCGCGGATCACGGTCAACGGAGAAGAAGCCCCGCTCTCACCGGCCGCGCCCCACACCACCGCGCTGGACTTCCTGCGCGAGCGTGGCCTCACCGGGACCAAGGAGGGCTGCGCCGAGGGTGAATGCGGTGCCTGTTCGGTCCTGGTGGCCCGTCCCGGGGTGGACACGCCCACGGACTGGGTGTCGGTCAACGCCTGCCTGATCCCGGCCGCGGCGCTCGACGGTCAGGAGGTCATCACCTCCGAGGGCCTCGCCACCGTCGGCGAACCCGGCACCCCTTCCGCCCTGCACCCCGTACAGGAGGAGATGGCGGCCCGCGGCGGCTCCCAGTGCGGCTACTGCACTCCGGGATTCGTCTGCAGCATGGCCGCCGAGTACTACCGGCCCGACCGCTGCGCACCCGCGGAGGCGATCGTCGGCGCGAACCAGGACGGCAGCACGGACCCCGCCGGCAGCGCCGACGCCGAGCACGGCCCGAACGGGTTCGATCTGCACGCGCTGAGCGGAAACCTGTGCCGGTGCACCGGCTACCGCCCGATCCGCGATGCCGCGTTCGCCGTGGGTACGCCCGCCGACGCGGACCCACTGGCGCAGCGACGCGAGCAGTCCCCGCCCCCACCGGTCGCCACCGAGTACGTCCAGGACGGGAGGGTGTTCCTGCGCAGGCACACCCTGGCGGAAACCGTGCAGGTGCTGCGCGAGCGGCCCGACGCGGTGGTGATCGCCGGTTCCACCGACTTCGGCGTCGAGGTGAACATCCGGGGCCGCCGGGCGGACTGCGTGGTCGCCGTCGACCGGCTGCCCGAACTGCGCGAACTGCGCGTCGAGCCGGACTCCCTGGTGATCGGGGCGGCGCTGACGCTCACCGAGATCGAACGCCGTCTCGACGGCGACGTCCCGCTGCTCGCGGAGCTGTTCCCCCAGTTCGCGTCGCGGCTCATCCGCAACGGCGCGACCCTCGGCGGCAACCTGGGTACCGGCTCCCCCATCGGCGACAGCCCGCCCGTGCTGCTGGCGTTGGAGGCGTCGGTGGTGCTCACCGACGCCGACGGCGAGCGCGAGGTCCCGCTGGCCGACTACTTCACCGGCTACCGGCAGAGCGTCCGGCGTCCCGGCGAGCTGATCCGCGCGGTGCGCGTCCCGTTGCCCCTGTCGCCGGTCGTGGCCTTCCACAAGATCGCCAAGCGGCGCTTCGACGACATCTCCAGCGTGGCGGTCGCCTTCGCGCTCGACATCCAGCACGGGATCGTCCGCAAGGCCCGTATCGGCCTGGGCGGCGTGGCCGCCACCCCGATCCGCTCCCTCGCCGCCGAGGCGGCCCTGGAGGGCAGGCCCTGGACGGCGGAGACCGTCGAGGCAGCGGCCCGGGAGCTGCGGGGGGAGGGCACGCCGATGAGCGATCACCGCGCCAGTTCCCTCTACCGCTCCGCGATGCTCGGCCAGAGCCTGCTGAAGCTGTACGCGCAGACCACTGAGGCGGTGTCGTCATGAGTCACTTGTCAGAACGCCCGGAGAAGCCCGTCGTCGGGGTCTCGATGCCGCACGAGAGTGCCACCCTGCACGTCACCGGTACCGCGCTGTACACCGATGACCTGGTCCACCGCACCAAGGACGTGCTGCACGCCCATCCGGTCCAGGTCATGAAGGCCCACGGCAGGATCACCGCGCTGCGCACCGAGCCCGCGCTCGCCGTGCCGGGCGTGGTGCGCGTACTGACCGGAGCCGACGTGCCCGGTGTCAACGACGCCGGGATGAAGCACGACGAGCCGTTGTTCCCCGACCACGTCATGTTTCACGGCCACGCGGTCGCCTGGGTACTCGGCGAGACCCTGGAGGCGGCCCGGCTGGGTGCGGCGGCCGTCGAGGTCGAACTCGACGAACTGCCCTCCGTGGTAACCCTGCGGGACGCGATCGAGACCGGCAGTTTCCACGGCGCCCGGCCCGTGATGGTGACCGGTGACGTCGACGCGGGCCTCGCCGACTCCGCGCACGTGTTCACCGGCACGTTCCAGTTCTCCGACCAGGAGCACTTCTACCTGGAGACACACGCGGCCCTGGCGCACATCGACGAGGCCGGGCAGGTCTTCGTCCAGAGCAGCACCCAGCATCCGTCGGAGACGCAGGAGATCGTCGCGCACGTGCTCGGCCTGCACAGCCACGACGTGACCGTGCAGTGTCTGCGGATGGGCGGCGGCTTCGGCGGCAAGGAGATGCAGCCGCACGGGTTCGCGGCCGTCGCCGCTCTCGGCGCCAAGCTGACCGGCCGGCCCGTACGGCTGCGGCTCAACCGGACCCAGGATCTGACCATGTCCGGCAAGCGGCACGGCTTCCACGCGACGTGGACGATCGGCTTCGACACCGACGGCCGTATCCGGGCACTGGACGCCACCCTGACCGCGGACGGCGGCTGGAGTCTGGACCTCTCCGAGCCGGTGGTGGCCCGCGCACTGTGCCACATCGACAACCTCTACCGGCTTCCCAACGCCCGGATCGCAGGTCGCGTAGCCAAGACCAACAAGCCCTCCAACACCGCCTTCCGGGGCTTCGGCGGGCCGCAGGGCATGCTCGTCATCGAGGACATCATGGGCCGGTGCGCCCCGCTCCTCGGTGTGGACCCGATGGAGCTGCGGGAGCGGAACTTCTACCGTCAGGGTCAGGCGACGCCGTACGGGCAGCCGGTCGTCCAGCCCGACCGGATCTCCGCCGTCTGGCACAAGACCCTGGAGAACGGTGGTGTCGCGGAGCGCAGGCGCGAGATCGCCGCCTTCAACGCCGCTCATCCGCACACGAAGCGGGCACTCGCGGTCACCGGCGTCAAGTTCGGCATCTCGTTCAACCTCACCGCCTTCAACCAGGGCGGTGCGCTGGTACTGATCTACAAGGACGGCTCCGTCCTGATCAACCACGGCGGCACCGAGATGGGCCAAGGGCTGCACACCAAGATGCTGCAGGTCGCGGCGACCTCCCTGGGCATCGGGCTGCACAAGGTGCGCCTGGCCCCGACACGCACCGACAAGGTACCCAACACCTCGGCCACAGCGGCGAGTTCGGGGACCGATCTGAACGGAGCGGCGGTGAAGAACGCCTGCGAGCAGTTGCGCGGGCGACTGCTCCAAGTGGCCGCCACCCAGCTGGGCTCGAACGCCTCGGACGTACGCATCGTCGACGGCGTCGCACGCGGCCTCGGCAGCGACAGGGAGCTGGCCTGGGACGACCTGGTGCGTGCCGCGTACTTCCAGCGGGTTCAGCTGTCGGCCGCCGGCTTCTACCGGACCGAGGGACTGCACTGGGACGCCACGTCGTTCCAGGGCTCGCCCTTCAAGTACTTCGCCCACGGTGCCGCCGCGACCGAGGTCGAGGTGGACGGCTTCACCGGCGCGTACCGCATCCGCCGGGTGGACATCGTGCACGACGTCGGCGACAGCCTGTCCCCGATGATCGACATCGGTCAGATCGAGGGAGGATTCGTCCAGGGAGCGGGCTGGCTGACGCTTGAGGACATGCGCTGGGACGCCACCGACGGGCCGCATCGCGGCCGGCTCCTGACCCAGGCCGCCAGCACCTACAAGCTCCCCAGCTTCTCGGAGATGCCCGAGGAGTTCAACGTCACGCTGCTGGAGAACGCCACCGAGGAAGGCTCGGTCTACGGGTCCAAGGCGGTGGGCGAGCCTCCGCTGATGCTGGCGTTGTCGGTACGGGAGGCGCTGCGGCAGGCCGCCGCCGCGTTCGGGCCGGGCGGGGTCAGCGTCGAACTGGCCTCGCCCGCCACCCCGGAAGCGGTGTACTGGGCGATCGAGGAGGCCCGCCGCGGCGCCGCCTCCCCCGACGGCCACGCCCGCGGCGGACGCACCGCCGGGGGCCGTACCGGTAGCGGCGACGCCCCCGGCGACGCCCCCGGCAGCGAGGTCGGCGCCGACGCGACAGCGTTGAGCGGTGCCTGACATGACCTGGGTCGCCGCCGTCGCGCGGTTGCGGGCACGCCGGGAGTCCGGCGTGCTCGTGACCGTGGCGACCGTGCGCGGCCACGCCCCGCGCGACGCCGGCGCGAAGCTGGTCGTGGGGCGGAGCGAGACCTGGGGCTCGATCGGCGGCGGCAACATCGAGGCCGTCGCGATCGACCGGGCCCGGGAGATGATCGCCGGGTCCGAGTCAGGGACGGAGCTCGTCGACTTCGCCCTGAACGACAAGGTGACCGGACCGCACGGCGTGCAGTGCTGCGGCGGCACGGTCGCGGTGCTGTTCGAACCCCTGCCGGTGGTACGGGCGGTGGCGGTCTTCGGCGTGGGACACGTCGGGCTGGAACTGGCGCGCGTCCTGGCGCGCCAGGACCTCGACCTCCATCTGGTCGACACACGCGCCGAGATGCTCGGCGAGCAACGGCTCGACGTGCTGGCGGACGCGGTGGCGCAGGTGCACGTGCATCACACGCCACTGCTGCCCGAGCAGGTGCTGGAGGAACTGCCGCGCGGCACCCACGTGCTGATCATGACCCACGACCACGCCGAGGACGCCGCGCTGTGCGACGCCGCCCTGCGCGCCACCCACCTCGGCTCCGTAGGGCTGATCGGGTCGGCGGCCAAGTGGGTGCGGTTCCGCGAGCGCCTGCGGACCGAGGGCGGCCACGACGACGCGGCGATCGATCGGATCAAGACCCCGATCGGACTGGCGGACATCACCGGCAAGGAACCCGCGACGATCGCCGTGAGCGTCGCCGCGGACCTGCTGCTCACCTTCGAGGCCGACGGGAACTGACTTACCACCCCACCGGAAAGGGTGCCTCGCGTCGTGCGGTCGCACGCGTGCGAGGCACCCCTTGCGGTGCGGCGGTACCGTCGCACCGGCCGGCTCCGGCGCACCGGGGAGGCGAAAGCCCCAGGTCACAGGAAGAGTCCTGGGCCGTTCACGGAACGGTGGGCGGGATCCGGACCCGCTTGACCGCCCTACCGCACCCGGGGATTCCGCCGTGGCCCGGCCGCGCCACCCGATGCCAGGACACGGTGAGCCACGCGGTTCCGGGCCGAGGCGCGGGCAGCGGTCGACGCACGGTCAGTAGTCGACGCGGTCGGCCTTGGCGAGCCAGGCGTCGAACGGTGCCGTGCGGTTCGCCATCTCCACCTGCGCGATCGCCATCGGCCACAGCTCCGCGGACTTCTTCTCGAACAGGTCGTAGAACTTACGGTCGTCAAATCCGGCCACCGCGGCGTCATGCCGGTCGGCGGCGAAGATGATCCGGTCGACCCGCGCCCACAGCGCGGACGACAGGCACATCGGGCACGGCTCGCACGAGGTGACCAGGAGACACCCTTCGAGCGAGAAGGTGCCCAGCTTCCGGCAGGCGGCCCTTATCGCGCTCACCTCGCCGTGGGCCGTCGGGTCCAGGTGAGAGGTGACCTGGTTGTTCCCGATGGCGACGACCTCGCCACCCTTGGCGATCAGCGCACCGAAGGGACCGCCGCCGTTCTGCACGCTCTTCGTGGCGAGTTCGATGGCCTCGTCCATCCAGGCGCGCTCGAGATCCTGGGTGCTCTTCTCCTGGGCGTGCGCGGTCATGGTCACTCCTTCGTTGCAGGCGGTCGGGGATCCGTGTGCTCCCCCGGTGGGGGACACCTCACCGAGGGAGCACACGGGCAATACATGAAGCTCTGCGGGGGATCAGCGGGGCCGGGCGCGAGCCGGGCGAGGCGGTGGGCCGGCCCGAGGGCAGGGCGGACCGCGTTCCCGGCCGGCGGGGCGGCGGAGACGACGGGCGGACCGACGATCCCGCGCTCGCCGTACGGCGAGCAGGGGCCGGTTCTCGCGGTCACTCCAGCCGTGCGCGCTCCGTCCGGCCCCAGCGGGCCGTCCCCGGCCGCACCGGGCACCGGCTCATGGAGGTGCTGCGGGGTACGGACGGGAGGTGTCCGGATCGTCGACAGGAGGCTCCACCGTCCCTTCCATGAGTCGTTCACGCGCGGTCGGGACGCCGGGGCGTGTTCCGAAAGCAGCGTCGTCTGCCCGGAGGGCGGACGGGACTCCCGAAACGCGGCCTGGCGCAAGTACATCCGGCCCGGCGTTGCCGGGGGCAGTCACCGAAGCCATGAAGGAGACGGCCACCCGGTCGGCCCTCGTTGTAGATTCCTATGAAGGGCACGATGCCGGAGCCCCTCCCTGCCCCCCCCGGGCGTCCGGCGGCGTGAGCACGGCCGCCGGGCGCTTCGCCGCCCACTGCGGCTCGAAAGCCGGTCCGGCGGCGAGGTGGCGGAATCCTCGTACGCCTCGGCCTGCGCCCTGCAAGAACACCGACGGGGACTCTGCAGAGGTGCTGCCCGGCCTATGTGACGTGCCATCAGGAAAGCCCGTCCCTCCGTACGCCCCGCCGTGCCCGGCCGCAGGAGTGTGCGGGGCCCTCCGCGCAGCCCGGTACGGCGCCGACCGCGTCCCCCGGTATCCCCGCAGCGCGGGTCCGCCCGGTGCTCCGCTACCAGCCTGCCTTCGCCCCGGTGTACGCCGTACGGCAGTCGGCGTTGGTGGCGTCGGCGGCCAGCTTCGCCATGGAGTTCTTCCAGATCTGCTTGGCCAGCGTCTCCAGCTCCCGCGTCGCAACCGGTACGTTCGGCGCGTACTTCTTGATCGTCGCCAGGGAGGACTTGGCGAACTTGTTGCACACGGGCCCGGCGGCGTTGCGGTACCGGCTGTCCAGGTCGGCGGCGACCGCCTGCCCGTTGTCGGTCGCCCAGGTGTTCCAGGCCGCGCACGCCGCCTCGGTGAAGGCCTTCTGGTCGTCCTCGCCCAGGCCCAGTACCTCCCCCAGAAGGGCGTTCTTGGCCTTGTCGGGGACCGTGAAGTCCACGACGGGGAACTTGTCGAGGGTTTCGAGCAGCGCCTCCTGACATGCCGGGGGCAGCGGGGCCGCCTGTGCGGTGGCGGGAACGGCCAGCGCGGAAGCGGACAGGAGTACCGCGGCGAGAACGGTGCGCTGGACGGTACGCGAAAGACTCATGAAAGTGGTCATCCTTGCACGGAGGCGTGTCGGCCCGGGCACCACAGCGGCGCCCGACGGCTACAGAACGAACGGCGGCGCCCCAGGTCACGGCCCCTGCCCGGCGGGCCGGGCGACGGTATGCCGGTGTTCGGCACAGGAAGCTCGGCGTGCGAGACCGCACCGGAGCTTCCCCGTACGGCCGCGCGGAGCTTCCTCTGTCCTCGCGGCGGGCGGACATGACGCAGGCGTGCGCCGGGCACGTGGTGCGACACCGTCCTGGCGCCCCGGCTCACGCCGCCGCCGCGTTCTCCGCCAGTTCACCCACGGCCTGCTCCCACAGCTCCGGCAGCAGTCCGCCCAGCGGCAGGGCGCGATCGGCGAGGAAGGCCACCTCGGCCCAGTCGCCGAAGAAGGACAGCCCCACCCCGAAGAGGTGCCCGGGCAGGAGCAGGGGCAGCAGAGCCGTGCCCGTCACCTGTGTGTCCCCCAGACTCCCCTTGTCGGCCAGCGGCATGGAGGTGGCCATGACGTTGGTGACGCGGGGGGAGAGCACCCTTCGCATGTACCACTCGGTGGGGCGGCCCGGCATGAAGCGGACCATGTCCTGAACGGCCTGCCGCCATGCGTCGCCCCGCAGCCTGCGGGTCGTCCTCATCACGTCGTCCAGTCTCCGCAGGGGCGCGTC
This sequence comes from Streptomyces sp. NPDC020780, assembly GCF_044334475.1. Lineage (NCBI taxonomy): Bacteria > Bacillati > Actinomycetota > Actinomycetes > Kitasatosporales > Streptomycetaceae > Streptomyces > Streptomyces sp. NPDC020780. Next base: position 233,963 of record NZ_JBIRTB010000005.1, read on the forward strand.
ACCGTCCGGGCGTTCCGAAGCGGTGCGCAGGGGCAGTTCCAGCGGCAGGGCGAAACAGCGGTTACCCCACGTCTGCTCCTCGTCGGGGCGCCGTGCGTCGACGGGCAGCACCGCCGTCACCCGGGGCAGCGGTACACCGGAGCGGGCGGACCAGACCGCCAACGCCCCGGTGAGTGCGGCCAGATGGGCGTCATGGCCTGAGCCGCCGCGCGTGCCACCGATGCGACGGAGGGTGTCCGCCGGTACGCGGCCCCGCCACAGCAACCGCTCCCCCGAGGGGACGAAGGGGACGTCCGGACGGTGACCCCGGACGGGGAAGGTGGCGGCCACGAACCTCGTGGTCAGCCCTGCGGCCGTGAACGCCCGCCGGGACGCCCCGGCCCGACGGCCCCGGCCCGGCACCGGGCGAGCCGACGGCTCGCCCTCGCCCAGCACGGCGCGGAAGGTCATGGCGGCTGCCGAGCCGTCCTGGCAGGCGTGGCGGACGCGGTAGCACACGGCGTACGCGTCGGGTGCGTGGCCGTGGACCAGCCAGAGCCCCCAGGAGGCGCCGGGCGCGAACGGGGCGTTGAGCGCGGTGGCCAGGGCGGAGTCCCATGCGGCGGGGCCGTCGGCGACCACCTCGTGGACATGCCGGTCGACGGCGAAATCCGCGTCCGGCCGCCACCGGGGCCGGCGGCCGCCCTCGACCCGGCTCGTGAGAAGAGGCAGCTGACGGAGGCGGAAGCCCACATAGGCGCGAAGGTCCACAAGCGCCGGGGGCGGACCGCTGAGGTACGCGACACCCCCGGCGTCCCAGCGGACGTCGGGCCGACGGCGCTCCAGGCTCAGGAAGGCGCGGTCGATCGAGTGGGTGGGGTGACCGGGAGGGGCCACGGACCGGTCGGGCCCGGCTGACCGGTCGGGCCGGACTGTGGCGTCGGGCCGTGAAGTGGCGTCGGGACGGGTGGGCCGGGCTGACTGGTCCGGGAGGGGCATGCGGCTTCAGGGCTCCAATGGGTTTCGGTAGCAAGGAACTGACGGGCGGAGGGACAGCGGAAGTACGGGCGGACCGACGGGCTGAGAAGCAGCAGGGCACGAGCGGACCGACGGTCCGGGGAACAGCAGGAGCGCGAACGGCCGGCGCAGGACGATCACCGTGGCCGGGTACCTTCCCCCGCCCGGCCCGAACGCGACGCTGACCCACCCCTACCGGCCGACTATCAGAATGACCATCGAGCAGACCGGGCCTCCGGCACCGGAACACCACCCCCGCCCCACGTGGCCCCCTTCCTGTCCGTCCGCCGTGGCCCGCCCCGTCCGCTCCGGACGCCCCGCGGCGCCCACCACCCCTGCCGTACCTGGCCTGACGCAGCACCACCGCCCGCTGCCGACGACGCGGCGCACCCGGGAAGGCAACCCCGGGCCGCTGCCCGCAAGATCCCCCGAAAGGAGGACAGGGCTCCGGGAACCTCCCGGGACGACCGACACCCCGGACCTCCGCGCAGTCCGGGCCCGAGCGGGATTCCACCGGCCCGGCCAGGCGTGCACCGGTCACGGAGCGGCGTACTTCGTTCGGGTGAGCAGGGGGAATCCGGGCTCGTGCCCGGCCGGCCGTCTGACATCGTGTGCCGTGCGCCGGAGGTCATCGGGCCGAGGTAGGGCCTGAGGAACGCCCGGCGTGAGGGGGGCGCCGGGTGACCGGCGAGCAGCGCCGGCACGGAACCGGTCGGACAGGCCGGGCCGTTCGCGGTGCGACCGCCGGTGACACTCCGCGTCGCAGGAGGCCGGTGGCATCGCGTTCTCCCGCTCCCGGCCACAGCACCGGGCAGCGCCCCGCCTCCGCCCCTGCGCACGGTCGCAGGCCCGCCCCCTTCACCGCCCTTGGAGCCACGCTCGTGCACGTCGCCCTCACCGGCGCCACCGGATTCCTCGGACTGCGCCTGTTACGCCGCCTGCTCGACACGCACAGGTCGGTGACGGTCCTGGCCCACGCGGGCTCCGGGAACGCCCTGGACCGCATCACCCGCTTCTTCGAACTGACCGGTGCGCCGCAGGCGTTCACGGCCGGACTCCCCACCCGGCTGCGGGTCGTGGAGACCGACCTCTCGCTGCCGCGGCTGGGACTGTCCCGGCGGACCTTCCAGAAGCTCGCCGACGGCCTCGGCGCGCTCTGGCACAGTGCGGGCAGCATCAACCTGGAAGGGCACCTTCCGGAGCTGCGCCGGACCAACGTCGAGGGGACCCGGCACGTACTGGAGCTGGCGGCAGCGGGCCGCCGAAAGCCTGTGGTCCATCACGTGAGCACCGCGTTCGTGGCCGGGGCCCGGCGCGACAGCGTGGCGTACGAGGACGAGCTGGACGACGCCTCCGGCTTCGAGAACGCCTACGAACAGTCCAAGTACGAGGCCGAGCTGCTGGTTCACGCGTGGTCCCGGGAGCACGGCCGCCCCGTCCTGGTCCTGCGGCCGAGCATCCTGGTCACGGACCTGCCGCCGCATCCCGAGCTGCCCTCCCACCCGTTGATGGTCATCGAGCGGATCCTGCGCGAGGCGCGGCACGCCGCCGGCCCTCCGAGCCAGGGCCAGGGGAGAGACACGGCGCCGGGCGGCATTCCCGGAGCCCGGGAACGCGGACCCCGCAGTCCCGGCCCGGCGGGCCGGCCCCGCGTCCGGGCGGTGGGGCATCCGCACGGCCGGCTGAACCTGCTGCAGGTGGAGCACGCGGCCGACGTCATGGTGCGGCTGGCCGGGCGGACGCCCTCGGGCGGGGTCGACACCTACCACGTCGTCCATGACCGCGATGTGCCTGTCTCGACGCTCGTGGCCCTGCTGGAAGAGCTGGCCTCGCTGTCGATCGATCTGGTCGCCACCCGGCCGGACGCCCCGTCGCCGGTGGAAGCGGTGCTGGACTTCTACCCCGGCATGACGGCCTACCTCGCCCACCGGCGGCGGTTCGACGACACCCGGGTCAGGACCCTGCTGGGGCCGTCGGCGGTCTCCGCCCCGGTGGGCCTCGACTATCTCCGGTCCGGCCTGGACCCCCGCGACGGGGCTCTCCGGGAGTGGCCCCTCACGCCCCCTCACGCCCCGCTCTCCGCCCGTCCGGTCTGACCCTCGCACGTCCTCTCCCGCTGGAGCCCTTCCTTGTCCGTCCGCACCGCTCCCGGCTCACCCACCATGTCCCCGCCGGCCTTCTCGCCCGAGGGGATCGCCGCCCGTGCCCGGCGGATCCGGGAACCCGTCCACGTCGTCAGCGGGCCGGACGGCCGCGAGATGGGGCTCGCGGCCGGGCCCGCACCCGGCGGCCGGGTGCTCGGCACGCTTCCGTCGCTCTATCCCGAGTGGCTCGGTGGACGCGTCTTCTGCGAGGCGCACGGTGTCCGCTTCCCCTATGTCGCCGGTGAGATGGCGAACGGCATCGCCACCACTCGGATGGTCTCGGCCATGGCCCGGGCGGAGATGCTCGGGTTCTTCGGCGCGGGCGGTCTGGGTTACCCCGAAGTGGAACGGGCCGTACACGAACTGGTCCACGAGCTGGGGGAACGTACGAACTGGGGCGTCAACCTCATCCACTCACCGGCCGAGCCGGCACTGGAGTCGCACGTCGCCGAACTGCTGCTGCGCCGCGGTGTCCCCCGGATCTCCGCGTCGGCCTTCATGGAGCTGACCCCCTCCGTCGTGCTGTGCTCGGCCCGCGGGCTGCGCAGGGGAGCGGACGGCTCCGTGGTCCGGCGTACGCATGTACTCGCCAAGGTCTCCCGGCCCGAGGTCGCCGAGAGGTTCCTCTCCCCAGCCCCGGCCGCCCTGCTGGATGCCCTCGTCACCCAGGGGAAGCTGACCCCGCAGGAGGCGGAGCTGGCGGCCCTGGTGCCGGTGGCCGAGGACATCACCGTGGAGGCGGACAGCGGCGGGCACACCGACAACCGGCCGTTGTCGGTGCTGCTGCCGAGGATCGCCGCCCTGCGCGACGTGCTGTGCCGGCGGTTCGGCTACCGCCGGCCGGTCCGGATCGGTGCGGCGGGCGGCCTCGGCACACCGGACGCGGTGGCCGCCGCCTTCGCCCTCGGCGCCTCCTACGTGGTCGTGGGTTCGGTGAACCAGACGGCCACCGAGGCCGGCCTGTCCGACGCCGCGAAGGCGATGCTCGGTGAAGCGGACATCGCCGATGTGGCCATGGCGCCGGCGGCAGACATGTTCGAGCTCGGGGTGAAACTGCAAGTGCTCTCCCGGGGGACGATGTTCGCCCAACGTGCCGGCCGGCTCCACGCGGCGTACCGGAACCACGCTTCACTGGAGGAGATCCCGGCCGCACTGCGCGCCTCGATCGAACGCGACGTGCTCCGTGCCCCGTTCGAGGTCATCTGGCAGCGCACACGCGCCTTCTGGGAGCAGCGTGACCCGGCGGAGATCACCCGTGCGGAGGCCGACCCCAAACACCGTATGGCCCTGGTCTTCCGCTGGTACCTGGGCGGTTCCAGCCGGTGGGCGATCAGCGGGGACACCTCGCGGCGGGCCGACTACCAGATCTGGTGCGGGCCCGCGATGGGCGCGTTCAACCGGTGGGTGGCGGGCACGTTCCTGGCCGACCCGGCGCACCGCTCCGCAGTACAGATCGCGCTCAACCTGCTCGAAGGTGCCGCCGTGCTCACCCGCGCCCACCAACTGCGCACCTACGGCGTCCCGTTGCCTCCGGAGGCGTTCACCTACACCCCGTGCGAGCTGGCATGAGCGGCACCGGCGCCGCCGAGGCGCCCGCAACCGACGCCCGACCCCGAGGAGCGACCGTGTCCGGCTCCACCCCCACCGCTCGCCAGGTCCCCGTCGCCGTGGTCGGCGTGGGAGCCCTGGTGCCCGGCGCGACGGACGCGGCCGGCTACTGGCGGCTCGTGACCGGCGGCCACGACCTGATCACGGAGGTGCCGGCCTCCCGCTGGCGCGTGGAGGACCACTACGACCCGGACCCTGCGGCCCCCGACAAGACGTACGCCCGCCGGGGCGCCTTCCTCCCCGAGGTCGACTTCGACCCGATGGCCTACGGGGTGCCCCCCGCCAACCTGTCGGCGACGGACACCTCCCAGCTGCTCGCCCTGCTGGTCGCCGACCAGGTGCTGAAGGACGCCGGCGGTCCGGAAGGGGTGGACCGGGACCGGACCGGCGTGGTGCTGGGCGCCGCCGCCCTGGAACTCCTGCCGCACATGTACGGGCGCGCCCAGCGTCCGGTGTGGCTCGCGGCGCTGCGGGAGAGCGGAGTCGACGAGGCCGGGGCGCAGGCCGTCTGCGACCGCATCTCGGCCCGTTTCGCGCCGTGGCGGGAGTCGACCTTCCCCGGGCTGCTCGGCAACGTCGTCGCGGGCCGGATCGCCAACCGGTTCGATCTCCACGGCATCAACCACACCACCGATGCCGCCTGCGCCAGCTCCCTGGCGGCCCTGTCCACGGCGGTCGGCGAACTGTCGCTCGGCCGGGCCGACCTGGTGATCAGCGGAGGCGTGGACACCGGTAACGACATCGGCATGTTCCTCTGCTTCTCCAAGACCCCCGCCTTGTCCCCCACCGGAGACTGCCGGCCGTTCTCGGCCGACGCCGACGGCACCATGCTCGGCGAAGCGGTCGTCATGTACGCCCTGAAGCGGCTGTCCGACGCGGAGCGGGACGGTGACCGGATCCACGCGGTGATCCGGGGCATCGGCAGCTCCTCCGACGGCAGGAGCACGGCGATCTACGCCCCCCTGCCCGGCGGCCAGGCGCGTGCCCTGCGCCGCGCCTACGAGGAGGCGGGTTACGGACCGGACACCGTGGAGCTGGTGGAAGCACACGGGACCGGCACCAAGGCCGGGGACACCGCCGAACTGGCCGCCCTCGGCGAGGTGTTCGGCGCATCAGGCCGGACGGACGGGCCGTGGTGCGCGATCGGTTCGGTCAAGTCGCAGATCGGCCACACCAAGTGCGCGGCGGGGGCGGCGGGGCTGCTCAAGGCCGTCATGGCCCTGCACCACAAGGTGCTCCCACCGACCGTCAAGGTCGACCGGCCGAACCCGGCGGCAGCCGCCCCGGACGGTCCCTTCTACGTCAACACGGAGACCCGCCCGTGGGTGCGGCCCGCCGGGCACCCGCGCCGGGCGGCGGTGTCGAGTTTCGGCTTCGGCGGCAGCAACTTCCACGTCACGCTGGAGGAGTACGTACCCTCGGGCGCCCGGGGGCGTACAGCCCTGCGCCACCGCTCCGTGCCCGGCGAACTCGTCCTGTTCAGCGGCGCCTCCCCGTCCGGCCTGGTGCCTCCGCCGACGGAGGACGGCCGGTCGCTGGCCGCGCTCGCCCGGGAGAGCCACGCCGCCTTCTCCCCCGCCGCACCGGTGCGGCTGGCCGTCGTCGCCACCGATACCGAGGACCTGCGGGAGAAGTACGCCCAGGCGGTCGCACTGATCCGCCGGCGCCCCGGCGAAGCGTTCTCCACCCCCGCCGGCGTCCGGTACGCCCACGGGGAGGCCGCCCCCGGCCGCGTCGGCTTCCTGTTCCCCGGGCAGGGCTCCCAGTACGTCGGGATGGGGGCCGGCCTCGCGATGCTGGCGCCTGCCGCCCAGGCCGTGTGGGACCGGCTGGGCGGTGCCCGCTTCGACGGGCGGCCCCTGCACCGGGTCGTGTTCCCGCCGCCCGCCTTCAGCGATGAGGAGCGTGCCGCCCGGCGGACCCTGCTGGACGCCACCGAGTGGGCGCAGCCCGCGCTGGCGGTGCACGCCCTCGCGCTGCTGGAGGTGGTGCGGGAGCTGGGGCTGCGGCCGGACTGCGCGGCGGGCCACAGCTTCGGTGAGCTGGTGGCACTGCACTGCGCCGGTGTGCTGGACGCCGGGTCGCTGGTGGGTCTGGCCCGTCGCCGCGGTGAGTTGATGCGGGACGCGACGGGCACCGCGGGCGCGATGCTGGCGGTAGCGGCGGACCGTGCCCGGGTGGAGAACGTGCTGGCCCGTGACGGGTCCGGCGGCATCTGGCCGGCCAACCACAACTCCCCGCGGCAAATCGTGCTGTCGGGGTCGGCGGAGGCTGTCGCGCGCGCCGAGAAGGCGTTCTCCGCCGAGGGGATCGGCACGCGTCGGCTGGCCACGTCGACGGCCTTCCACAGTCCGCTGGTCGCCCCGGCCGTGGAACCCCTGGCCGCGTACCTGAGCGCGGTGCCGCTCACGGGGCCCGCGTTCGAGGTCTTCGGCAGCGCGGACGCGGCGCCCTATCCGTCGTCGCCCGGCGAGGTGCGCCGCCGGATCGCCGAGCAGGCCGCCTCACCTGTGCTCTTCCAGGACCAGGTCGAGGCGATGTACGCGCGGGGGGTACGGACGTTCGTCGAGGTCGGTGCGGGCGCCGCGCTGACCGGCCTGGTCGCACAGATCCTCGGCGACCGTGAGCACGCCGCCGTCGCCCTGGACCGGCCGGGCCGGTGCGGAGCCGACACCCTGCATGCCGCGCTCGGCGAACTCGCCGTACGCGGTGTCCCTCTCGATCTCGACCGTCTCTGGGCACCGTACGCCCCGGCCGGAACCTCAGCGAAGGAGCGCGAGCCCCGAATGACCGTGAAGATCAGCGGAGCCAACCACCGTCACCTCGACCCGCCGAGCGCCCCGGTCGCCGGAGCCTCGCCCGTTTCGGCCGCCGGGCCGGAACACGGGCCACAGCCCGGCCCCGCACACCGGTACGCGTCCGGCGCCCCGGCGGATCCCGTGCCGGAGCACGCCGCTTCCCTGGTCCACGCCCCGCGGCCCCCGGCGTACGGGACGGCCGACTCGCCCTGGCGGCCGGAGCCGGAGGCCGAACCGGTGCACGAGGCCGGTACGCCGTACGGCGCCGGGGTTCCGAGCGTCGCCGGTGGTGACTGGTTCACGGCCGTCGAAGCGGTCCAGCGACAGACGGCGGAGGCTCACGCGGCCTGTCAGCGCATGCTGACGGACAGCCATATGACCTTCCTGCGGATGACGGAGACGACCCTGGCCGCGATGCTCGGGGTCCCGCCCGCGAGGGGGACCACGGACGTACCGGCTCCCCCGGCACCGCTTCCGCTCCCCCGCTCCTCGTCGCCGCGGCCGGAGCCGGAGCCTGCTCCTGCTCCTGCTCCTGCTCCTGCTCCTGCGGTACCCGCTCCGGGTGCGACCGGGATGCCGGCAGCAGCACCCGCCTCCGTCCCCGCCGCGCCGTCGCCCCCTGCTCCCGCACCCGCGCCCTTGCCTCTCGGTCCCGCTCCCGATCCCGGTCCCGGTCCGGCCGACGGTGCGGAGCCCCTGTCACCGGCGGAGCTGGAGGAGTTGCTGCTGTCGGTGGTGGCCCGCCTCACCGGCTACCCCACCGCCATGCTCAACGTGGACATGGAGCTGGAGGCGGACCTGGGCGTCGACTCCATCAAGCGCGTCGAGATCCTGTCGGCCGTACGCCGGCAGGTGGGTGACATGGCGACGGGAGACGTCAGGCACCTCGGCAAGCTCCGTACGCTGCGCGAGATCGTCGAGGCGCTCACCGCCGACGCCCCGTCTCCCGGAACATCTGCGCCGGACAGCCGTGCGGGCGCTCCCGCCGTACCGGAGGACCGCGGGCATGCCGGTTCCGCCGGAGCTCCCCAGGCCTCCGCCCTTCCCGAAGGCGCCGGGCTGCCCGCCCCGCGCACCGGGTCCGGCGGCGAGACGCCCCTGACGAGGCTGGTGCCGTGCGCGGTGGAGGCGCCGGCGTCCGGACTGGTGACGGCGGGACTGCTGGACGGGCCGGTCGTGGTGACCGGCGGGGGCACGGAGGAGTGCCTGCTCGCCGGCCTGGTCGCGCGGGCATTGACGGAACGCGGCGTGGACGCCGCCGCCGTGACCGAGGTACCCGCAGAGGCACGCGGTGTCATCCATCTCGGCGGGCTGACGGCGGACGGCACACCGGACGGGGCACGGGAGGTCCACCGGTCGGCGTTGCGCGCGGCGCGCGCGGTGGCGGCACAACCGGCGTCGGGGCACAGGCTGTTCGTAACCGTCCAGGACACCGGAGGTGATCTCGGGCTCTCGGGCCGGGCGCCCGGCCGCGCCTGGCTGGGCGGGGCCGCCGGCCTGGCCAGGACCGCGGCGAAGGAGTGGCCGGACGCCTCGGTCAAGGTCGTCGACTGCGAGCGGGGCGGCCGGAGCGACGAGGAGGTCGCCGGGGTGATCGTGCGGGAACTCCTCGAAGGCGGGGCCGACCTGGAGGTGGGCCTCCGCGCCGACGGCACCCGCACCCTCGTGCGGATGGTGCCCGAGCCGGTGAAGCCCGGCGACAGGCGGCGGATCACCTCCGCATCGGTGATCGTCGCCACCGGAGGGGCCCGCGGGGTGACCGCCGCGGCGCTGCTCGGCCTGGCCAGGACCCACCGCCCGCGGATCGTGCTGCTGGGCCGGACAGAACTGGCGCCCGAACCCGCGGGGCTGGCGTCGGCGTCCGACGAGCCGGCACTCACCCGCCTGCTCGCGGAGCGCTGTGCCGGGGAGGCGGCGGACGCCTCGCCCGCCCGGCTCGCGGAGCGGGCCCGGGAGATCCTGGCCGTGCGCGAGGTGCGGGCGACGCTGGCGGCTCTGGAGGAGGCCGGGTCACCCGTCCGCTACGTCCGGCTGGACGCCCGCGACGGTGACGCCCTGGCGGCGGCGCTGCGCGACGTACGCGAGACGTGGGGACCGGTCACCGGCGTCGTGCACGGCGCGGGTGTGCTGGCCGACAAGCTGATCGCCGACAAGACCGACGAGCAGGCCGAGCTGGTGATGTCCACGAAGGTGAACGGTCTGCGGGCGCTCCTGGCGGCGACGGCGGACGACCCGCTGGACACCATCTGCCTGTTCTCCTCGGTGGCCGCCGTGTTCGGCAACCCGGGGCAGAGCGACTACGCCATGGCCAACGAGGTGCTCCGCCAGGTCGCCTCGGCCGAGCAGGCCCGCCGCCCCGGCTGCCTGGTGCGGTGCGTGGCCTGGGGCCCCTGGCAGGGCGGCATGGTCACGCCCTCCCTGGCCGCGCACTTCGGCCGGTCCGGGGTCCCGCTCATCCCTCTGGAACAGGGCGCCGCGGCCTTCACGGCCGAGCTGGACGGCACCGCCGGTGAGCCCCTCGTCGTCCTGGCGGCGGGTGACGACCCGTCGGCCCCGGCCGGCGGTCCGCGCCGAGCACAGGTGCTGGTCCACTCCGACGTCCTGCCGCAACTGGCCGATCACATGCCCGCCGGGGTGCCCGTGCTGCCCGTGGCACTGGTCCTGGACTGGTTCGCGGGTGCGGCCACGGCATGGCTGCCGGCTGCCGGGCCGCTCGCCCTGCGTGATCTGCGGGTCTACAGCAAGTACGCCCTGCCGGAACTGGCCGGAGCGGGCCACCGGCTCACCGTGCTCGCCGGCCGGGACGTGCCGGCTTCGCCGTCGGGCCTGGAGGCGGAGCTGCGGGACGGGGACGGGCCGGCGTACTTCCGGGCCGTCCTGGACACCTGGGCCGGGGAGCCCGACGCGTCCGCCTGGGACACCCCGGACGGCCTGGAGCCGTTCGGCCGGACCGCGTGGTACGACGGGGAGGTCCTCTTCCACGGTCCCCGGTTCCACGCCCTGCGCACGGTGCGCGGTGTCTCGGAGCACGGGGCCGAAGCGGCCGTCGCGGGTCTGCGCGCCCTGGACTGGGCCGGTGAACACTGGACGGTCGACCCGGCCGCCGTGGACGGGGCCCTTCAACTCGCCCTGCTGTGGGGCGAGTCCGTGCTCGGGGCGGCCACGCTGCCGATGGCCGTCGCCGAGTGCAGGGTGCACCGGCGCGGTCCGGTGGACGGCATCGTGCGGTGTGTGGTGCGGGGCCGTAAGGCGCACGACACGGGGGCGCGCTGCGACGCGGCGCTGATCGACGCCGACGGGTCCGTCCGGTTGGAGCTGATCGGCGTCGAACTCGTCCGCCGTCCCTCCTGACCCGGCTCCCCGCCTGCAGTGAAGTGAGATCCGCATGACCTTCGAACCGATCGCCGTCGTCGGCCGGGGCTGTGTGCTGCCCGGCGCGCTTGACCCGGACACGTTCTGGGAGAACATCGCCGCCGGCCGCACCAGTCTGTCGGCCGCCCCGGCGGACCGGTGGCGGCTGCCGCACCGCTGGGCCATGGGCTCGGTGGACGACCACCTCGACCGCACCTGGACCGATGTCGGCGGTTACGTCGAGGGGTTCGAGTCCGTCTTCGATCCGAGCGGCTTCCGCGTCGCCCCGGAGCGGATCACCTCCCTGGACCCGCTCTTCCACTGGGTCCTGTACGGGGCGCGTCAGGCGCTCGCCGAAGCGGGCCGCACCGGCCCGCTGCCGCGCGGGGGGCTGGTGCTGGGGAACCTGTCGTACCCCACGGCGGCCGGGACGGTCTTCGCCGAACACGTCTGGCTGTCCGCGCAGCGGCCCCCGCTCGACGCCGCCCTCCTGACGGGCGGTCGCCGTGCGCGCCCCGATGCCCGCAACCGCTTCTCCTCAGGGCTGCCCGCCCGGCTCGCGGCCCGGGCGCTCGGGCTCGGCGCGGGGGCGTGGTCCCTCGACGCCGCCTGTGCCTCCTCGTTGTACGCGGTCAAGCTGGCGTGCGACCGGCTGCACGACGGCACGGCCGACCTGATGGTGGCCGGAGCGGTGAGCCGCCCCGATCCGCTCTACCTCCACGTGGGCTTCTGCGGGCTCTCCGCGACGAGCCGCACGGGACGCAGCCGCCCCTTCCACCGGGAGGCGGACGGGCTGGTGCACGGGGAGGGTGCCGGGTTCGTCGCCCTGATGCGGCTGGCCGAGGCACGCGCCGCCGGCCTGCCCGTGCTCGGCGTCATCCGAGGGGTGGGGCTCTCCAACGACGGGCGCGGCTCCGGACTGATCAGCCCCTCGGAGGAGGGTCAGGTCCGGGCCATGCGCCTGGCGTACGCGAGGGCGGGCGTCGCTCCCGAGTCGGTGTCGCTCGTCGAGTGCCATGCGACGGGGACCCCGGTCGGTGACGCGGTCGAGGTGCGCGCCATGGCCCGGATCTTCGGGGCGGGCGATGACGTACCCATCGGTTCGGCGAAGTCGAACGTCGGCCACCTGCTGGCCTCGGCAGGCGTGGCCGGTCTGCTGAAAGTGCTCGGTGCGCTGCGGGCGGGGGTCCGTCCGGCGACGCTGGGGGCGCAACGGCCACTGGACGCACTGTCCGGCACGCCGTTGCGGGTGCTCACGGCCGCGGAGGAGTGGGCGGGACCGCGCAGGGCGGCGGTCAGCGCCTTCGGGTTCGGCGGGACCAACGCCCATGTGATCGTCGAGCCCGCGGACGCCGGACTCCCGTCCGCCGTGCGGCCGGGGCACGGCCCGGGGTCCGCCGTCCGCCGCGGCGGGCCGGCCACCCCTGCCCGCACTCCGGCACCCGGCGGGCCGGACTCGCACACACCGGTGGCGATCGTCGCCGTCGGTGCCCGGGTCGGCGAGGGCGCGTCCGCCGAGGACTTCCGCCAGGCGGTACTGGGCGGTGAACGGCGCGGTCCCGCCACGGAGATCGCCGTGGAACTCGCGGACCTGTGCTTCCCGCCGCTGTCCCTGGAGCGGACCGTGCGTCATCAGCTCCTGGTGCTGGAGGCCGCCCGGGAGGCCGTACGGACGGTGAGCCTGCCCCGCGAGCGGACCATGGTGGTCATCGGTACGGGGGTGGACCCCGAGGTGGCCCGTGCGGGTGCCCGCTGGCGGGTTCCGTACTGGTTGGAGCAGGCGCGGGCGGCGGCCGTCACCGTCCCGTCGGCGGAACTCGCGCGGGAGGCGTTCGCCCCGCCCATGACGGCGGAGGGGGTGGTGGGCAGCATGCCGAACCTGGCGGCGAACCGCATCAGCACCCAGCTGGATCTGGCGGGCCCCGGGTTCACGGTGTCCGCGGAGGAGGCGTCCGGGCTGGTCGCGCTGGAACTCGGGGCGAGGGCCGTCCGGTCGGGGGAGGCCGACGCCGCTGTGGTCGGGGCCACCGACCTGTCCTGCGAGGCGGTCCACCGGGCCGCCCTGCGGGAGCTCGGGTGCGAGGGCGAGCCCGGGGACGCGGCCGTCGTCCTGGTCCTCAAGTCCCTGGACACCGCGCGCCGGGACGGCGACACCGTCGTCGCCCTGCTGGACGAGGGGGGCACCGAGGAGCCCGACATGGTCATCGGTGACGGCCCCGGCGCGATGTTCGACCCGGCGTCGGCCTTCGGTCGTGCCCATGCCGCGTCCGGGCTGGTCTCGGTCGCGGCCGCGGCGCTGTCGCTCCAGCACCGCTCGGTCCCCTGTACGGGCGGACCCGCGGACCCCGCGGCCGTGGCCCGCACCGCCCGGGCCGTGGTCACACCGCTCGAAGGTCCCCCTGTGGATGTACGGCTGCGCGCGGGGGACGCCCTGCCGTGGCTGCGGGGCGCCGCTCCGCGTCTGCACGTCTTCTCCGGGGCCGACCGCCGCGAGGTGCTGGCCGCGCTGGCCTCCGGTACGGAGTCCTCGGCCGGTCCGGCCCGGCTGGCCCTCGTGGTCGACGGCGGCGCTTCGGCGGCCGGCCGGCGGGAAGCGGCCCGTCGCTGGCTGACGGAGGGTGGGGCCCGCCCGGCCGGGGTGCGGTACCGGGACCGGCCGGTCACCGGGCAGACCGCCTTCGTGTACACGAACGGCTCGGCCACGTATGCGGGGATGGGCCACGAGCTGATGCTCGCCCTGCCGTCACTGGGCGAGGCCGTCCGCGAGGGGCACCGGGCGATCGGTACCCGGCTGCGGTCCCGGACGGAGCCCGGGGTGCTCGACCAGATCTGGGCCGCCGCCGAACTGGCCGTCTTCCACACCGTGTTCAGCCGCGAGGTGCTCGGGATGCGGCCGGACGCCGCACTCGGGTACTCCTCGGGCGAGTCGACCGCGCTGGTCGCGCTGGGAGCCTGGCCGGACGCCGCGGGACTGTACCGCGCCACCCGGGACAGCGGTCTGTTCACGACCGAACTCACGGGAGAGCTGCGGGCGGTGCGCCGTTACTGGCAGCGGCGGGGCATCCAGGGGTCCCGGTGGTCGAGCTACCTGGTGAACGCGCCCCTGGACGCCGTCCGCGCCGAGCTCGCCGCCGAATCCGCGGTACATCTGTTGGCGGTGAACGCGCCTGATGTCTGCGTCATCGGTGGGGAGTCCCGCGCCTGCGCGGCCGTCGTGGCCCGGATCGGCTCGGACCGGGCGATCCTGCTGGACTACGACATGGCGGCCCACGCACCGGAGTTGGGTGAGGTACGGGAGGTGTGGCGCGAGACCCACCACCGTCCCACCGTCGACGTGCCCGGGGTCCGGTTCTACAGCGGGGCCACCGGGCGGGCGTATCGGCCGACGGCCGAACGGGCCGCCGAGGCGCTCACCGCTCAGGGCCTCGGCACGATCGACTTCGCGGCCACGGTCGAGCAGGCGTGGGCGGACGGTGTCCGGGTCTTCGTGGAGCACGGCCCCCGGAGGCTGTGCACCGGCTGGATCAAGCGGGTGCTCGGCGACCGGGAGCATGTGGCCGTCGCGCTGGACACCCCGGGGGACACCGGGCTGCGGCAGCTGTGCCTCGCGGTCGCGGAACTCGTCGTCGCCGGAGTGCCGGTACGGGCGGATGAGTTGTTCGCCCGGCTCGCCGGGGCCGCGACGGAGCTGCCGCGTCCTGGTCCCACCGTCACCGTTCCCGTACCCCCTTCTCCGCGCCTGCCGCCTCCGGAGCCCGCTGTGACCGTTCTGCCCCGGGCCCCCGAACTGGCCCCGGTACCGGAGCGGGGTCCCGTCCTGCCGGCCCGTTCCACCACCGGGCCGGACCGGCATTCCGACCGTCCCGCCGCTCCGGCGGTTCAGGGGTCCGGTCGCGCCGTCGCACCGGCCACCGTGGCCGCCGTGCCCTCCCCCGGTGCTGGGGAAGGGCGGTCCCGGCCGGCGGCCGGAGGCGCGCGGGGGCCGGCGGCCGTCGCCCGGCAGGCTCTGCGCGTCGCCGCGCTGCACCAGGAGGTCATGGCGGCGCACGTCGAGGCCCACCAGCGGTTCCTGCGGGTGTCCGCGCTGGCGGTCACAGGGCTGACGGCCGTCGGCCTTACCGGGCCCGGTCCCGTACGGCCGCCCGGCCCGGCCGCACCGCGTCCGGCCACCGGGCCCCCGCGCCCGGTCCTCCTGCCGTCTGCACCCGGCCGTCCGGCCTCTGCCCCGCTACCCGCTCGCCGCGCGGAGGCGGCGCACGCGGAGACGGCACACGCGGAGACGGCGCACGCGGAGACGGCGCACGCCGGAGCCACGCCGGTGTCGGCCACGAAGCCGGGGCCGGCCTTCGACCGTGCCCAGCTGGAGTACCTCGCCTCCCACGAGATCTCCACCCTGTTCGGTCCGCGCTTCGCCGAGCAGGACGGATACGCCGTGCAGACGCGCATGCCCGAGCCGCCCATGCTCTTCGCCGACCGGGTCACCGGCATCGACGCCGTGCCCGCGGGCCTCGCCCTGCCGGGTCCGGTCCGCACGGACGGGAGGATCTGGACGGAGACCGACGTCCTGCCCGGCAGCTGGTACCTGGACTCCACGGGCCGCATGCCGGCCGGCCTGCTGATCGAGGCGGGTCAGGCCGATCTGCTGCTGCTCAGCTGGCTGGGTGTCGACCTCCTCAACCGGGGCGAGCGCGCCTACCGGCTGCTCGGCTGCGAGGTGACGTTCCACGGCGGCCCGCCGCAGCCCGGCGAGACGCTGTGCTTCGAGATCCATGTCGACGGCCACGCGGAGGCCGACGGAGTCCGGCTGGCCTTCTTCCACTACGACTGCTTCGTGGACGGCGAGCTGCGGCTCAGTGTCCGCGACGGACAGGCCGGGTTCTTCACCCCTGCGGAACTCGCCGGCAGCGGCGGTGTCCGCTGGGATCCCGCCGAGCACGCACCCGGCGACGGCCTGCCGCTCGACCCGCCGGCCGTGCGCTGCGGACGGACCCGTTTCGGCGCGGACCAGGTGCGGGCCCTGGCGGAAGGGCGGCCTGCGGACTGCTTCGGGCCCGGCTGGGAGGCGACAGCGGCCCACGTCCGCTCGCCCCGTCTCGACGCGGGACGCCTGCGGCTGCTGGACGAGGTCACCGTGTTCGATCCGGTCGGGGGGCCGTGGGGCCTGGGATATCTGCGCGCCGAGACCGCGTTGTCGCCGGACGACTGGTTCTTCACCGGCCACTTCAAGAACGACCCGTGCATGCCGGGCACCCTGATGCTCCAGGGCGGCGTCCAGGCGATGGCGTTCTACCTGACGGCCATGGGCTTCACCGTCGACCGGGACGGCTGGCGCTTCGAACCGGTCGGCGGGCACCCCTCCAGGGCGATGTGCCGGGGCCAGGCGACCCCGGAGGACCGGCGGGTCGTCTACGAGGTGTTCGTACGTGGTGTCTCGGCCGGGCCGGTGCCGACGCTCCACGCGGACGTCCTCGGCTCGGTGGACGGGGCGAAGGCGTTCCTGGGCCGTGACATGGCGCTCCGGCTGGTACCCGACTGGCCGCTCTCGCACTGGCGGCACACGGGACCGCCCCCCGTCCAGGCCGGCGGAGTACCGGTGCCGCTCCCGCGGCTCGGCGAACCGGCGGAGCCCCGGGACGAGAAGCCGGTGGCCGTGGCGGCCGACGGATTCCCCTTCGACCACGCCTCGCTGCTGGCATGCGCCTGGGGAAGGCCGAGCGAGGCGTTCGGTGCCATGTACGAGCCGTTCGACGGCACCCGCAGGGTGGCCCGGCTCCCCGGCCCGCCGTACCACTTCATGAGCCGGATCGTGTCGGTGGACGGGCCGCAGGGCGGGATGCGGGAGGGCAGCGTCGTCGTCGCCGAGTACGACGTGCCCGCCCGGGCGTGGTACTTCGAGCAGAGCGGTGGCCGCACCATGCCGTTCGCCGTCCTCATGGAGGTCGCGCTGCAGCCCTGCGGATGGCTGGCCTCGTACGTGGGCAGCGCGCTGACGAGCGAGGCCGACCTGCTGTTCCGCAATCTCGACGGGTCGGGGACGGTCACCGGCGAGGTCACCCCCACCACGCGTACGGTCCGCACCACGGCGGAACTGACGCGCGTGTCGAGCAGCGAGGACGTGATCATCGAGTCGTTCCGGGTGACGTGCACCGCCGACGGCGTGCCCGTGTTGTCGCTCTCCACGGTCTTCGGCTACTTCCCGCGGTCGGCCTTCGAGGACCAGCAGGGACTCACGACGTCGGCGGACAGCCGGGCCCGGCTCGGCGCACCCTGTGGCCGTACCGTCGATCTGACCACCCGTCCGGTCCGCTACTGCGCCGGGGAGCCGCGCCTGCCCGGTCCGATGCTGCTGATGCTGGACCGGATCACGGGTCACTGGCCGGACGGTGGCAGCGCGGGTCTCGGCAGGCTACGGTCGGAGAAGGACGTCCGGCCGGATGCCTGGTTCTTCCGCGCCCACTTCTTCCAGGACCCGGTGCAGCCCGGCTCGTTGGGGATCGAGGCCATGTGCCAGTTGCTCCAGTACCACCTGCTGGAGAGCGGCGCCGCCGACGGCGTCCCCCGCCCCCGGTTCGAACCGGTGCTGCCCGGCCGCGAGACGGTCTGGACGTACCGAGGCCAGATCACCCCGGCCAACCGGCTGATCCGGGTGGACATGGACATCGTGGAGAGCGGTACGGACACGCGGGGACCCTATGCCGTGGCGGACGCCTCGCTGTGGGGCGACGACACCTGCATCTACCGGGTGCGGGGGCTGGGCATGCGCGTGGTGCCGCAAGAGGCACCCGTGCCGTGAGCCGCCCGGGACCGGAACCGCAGGGCGCCCGTACGGTGCCGCGTCGGCACTCGCCGCGTGCACCTCACCGGGAGCCGAACGCACGGCCTCCGCCGGCCCGTCCGGATCAGGCGGACGGGGCGGCGGAGGCGTCGGTGGGTGCGGCGGCTCGCTACGGCGTCACCCTGTTGCCGCCGAAGCTCACGACGAGGGAGCCGTCGGCGGCGAAGGACCAGTCCATGGGCCCCGAGTACGGGGAGCAGGCCGGACCGTTCGCGCCGGTCCAGAACTGGTTGGAACCGTCAGCGTCGCCCACGGTCTTGTCGTTGGACCCGTCGCCGGCGCGGCACGAGACGTTGTCACGGAACACCGACGTGCCCTTGTCGAACGAGAAGTTGCGCTCGGCGTTGTCGATGCTGACGTTGTCCGACACCTTCATCGAGCCGGGGTTGCTGTTGTAGGTGAACCCGTGGTGGCCGTTGTCGTAGGCGATGTTGCGCCGGACGATGTGGTCGACCTTGATGCCGTCGCCGCCGAGTTTGTAGCCGTTGCGGTCGCCGTTCGCGTTCACGGTGCCGTCGGAGAGGGTGCCGTTGCCGTAGGCAAGGGAGTCTTCGATGGTCACCGGGCCGATGGGGCCGGTCTCCGACTTGGTGTAGAGGTCCCAGCCGTCGTCGATGTTGTGGTGGGACACGGTGTAACGGAAGACGTTCCCGGGGCCCGAGGTGAGCTTGGAGGCGAAACCGTCGGCGTCCTCCCCGTCGGAGTCGGCGTTGTCGTGCGACTCGGAGCTCAGGATGAGGTTGTCGGCCGGCCACTGGTCGTGGGGTGTGTCGGAGGCGATCCGCGAGATCTGCAGGCCCGAGTCGTGGTTGAAGCGCGTCACGACCCGTTCGATGACGTTGTGGCTGCCGCCGACGAAGATCCCGTTGTCTCCGGCGTGCTGCACGACGATGCCTTTGACGTGCCAGTACGTTCCGTTGACGGCCAGTCCGCGATTGGCCGGGGCCTCCGCCATGGCCGAGAAGTCGAGGACCGGCCTCTCACCCGGGTAGGCGGAGAGCGTCGTGCGGGCGCTCGGCGTACCGCCGCTGCCTGGCGGGATGGTGACGGTGGCGGAGTAGGAGTACGTCCCGCCGCGGAGGTAGATCGTCCCGCCGGACGCGACACGGCTGATGGCGGAGGACAGCGTGGTCGGGTCGGACTCGGTCCCCGCCGCGCCGTCGGTGCCACCCGGCGCCACGTACAGGGCGCCGGCGGCGAGCCGTACCGGGGCGACGGTCGCGTGCGCCTCGGCTCCATGGGGGGCGGGCACGGCCTGGGCCATGGTGGCGGAGAGAGTGAGGAGCGAGCCGGCCAGCAGGCCGGCACACGAGAGGACGGGCTTGATCTTCTGCATCGTTCGTCTCCAGGTCGGTTGATCCGTCCGATCAGGCGGGTTGATCCGTCTGACCAGTGGGGGGAGAAGCGAATCCAGGAAGCGGGAGAGGGAAGCGGGCCCACGAACGCCCATGAACCGGCCGGCACCCGGCGTCGGTTCGCTCGGGGTACGCCCGGGTGGTGCCTTCAGGTCGTCGCACGGGGTCCGGTCCTCCCTTCCTTCTGCGGCTCGGGATATGACGGGCCTCCTGTTCCGGTCCCTGAACAGGCGGTCGGCTGATTACCTCACCGCAGATGGGGCAAGCGCTTTCTAAGCACCTTCCAGGAAGGTAAATGCATGACGTGCTCGCGTCAATGGACGTGTACATGATTTCTGTTCACAACAATGAACATGCCGCAGAGAGCCCTTGCCGGGTGACGCCGCTTCCCCGAGTCGAGTGACGGTGGATGCCACGGAAGCGCGAGGAAGTAGCCCGAGGCAGTCGCGACCATCGGCCGGGGCCTCCGGGGGAGAAGCCGGCCGGCGCCGGGTGACGGAGGTCGGGCCGTGCCGGGACGTGGGGCAGGAGGTGCTCGCGCAGGGCACGCGGCGGTTCACCCCGTCGTACTCCACGACCGGCAGGGTCACCGGGACGGCCCCACCCGTCTGCGATGCGGCCCACGGCACGGCGCCACCCGCCTGCGGTGCGGCCCGAGTGAAGCTGCCCCACGGGGCCGTACGACCATGCGGTCGTCCCCCTCAGCGGCTTCGCCGCCTCATCCGGCCGGGGGGACGCGCGGGCGCAGGCGTTCGCCCTGCGGGCCGAACATGATCAGGTACTCGACCGGTTCCCCGGAACCGGCGTTCGCCACTCCGTGGGCGGTCCGGGTGTCGAACTCGGCCACCTCGCCCGCGGAGAGGACGACGTCCTGCTCGCCGAGCGCCAGCCACAGCCGCCCGTACAGAACGCACAGCCACTCGTACCCGTCATGGACGACCTGCCGTGGCCGCGGGGGCGGTCCGTCCACGGGCGGCAGGACGTGCTTATGGGCGTGCAGGCCTCCGACGTAGTGGGTCAGCGGGAGGACCGCCTTGCCGTCGCCGCGGCCCCGCGCAGCGCGCAGTTCCTGCCCGCTCCCGGCGGGCGAGGCCGGTCTGCTTTCGGCGGCGGGCGCGGTGCCGGTCAGTTCGTCCAGGGAGAGTCCGTACGCTCTCGTCAGCCGCAGCAGCACCTCCAGCGTCGGCGTACGCCGGCCGGTCTCGATCCGGGACAGGGTGCTGAGGGAGATGCCGGTCGCGCGGCTCACACCGGTCAGCGAGTCGCCGCGGCGCTCGCGCGCGGCCCTCAGCCGCGGCGCCATCATGGCCAGCGCGTCCGCTACGCCGTCGTCGCTCACGCGTTGCCCCGCCTCCTTCCCGCAACCGCCGCCACGCCCCTGTCCTGCCAGTTTGCCAGACTGGCAAGGGTGGTCGCGTCGGTCGGCCCCCGCAGCGCATCATCGGTGTGCCACCGCGGCCATCCCGCATTCCGAGGAGAAGAACCATGCCCCAGTCCCCATCGTCGGCAGGCCCGCTCCACCGCACCGTCGAAGCGCCGGCCGGGCGGCTGCACCTGGTCGAGCAGGGCACCGGGCCGCTGGTCCTGCTCGTGCACGGCTTCCCCGAGTCCTGGTACTCCTGGCGCCATCAACTCCCGGCCCTCGCCGCGGCGGGGTACCGGGCGGTCGCCCCGGACGTGCGCGGCTACGGCCGCTCCTCCAGGCCCGCCGCGACGCACGCGTACCGCATGCTCGACCTGGTCGAGGACAACGTCGCCCTGGTGCACGCCCTCGGCGAGGAGCGGGCGGTGGTCATCGGACACGACTGGGGATCGAACATCGCGGCCACCTCGGCCCTGCTCCACCCCGGCGTCTTCCGCGCGGCCGGACTGCTGAGCGTCCCCTACGCACCGCCCGGCGGCCCCCGCCCCACCGACGTCTTCGCCCGGATCGGCGGCCCCGAGCAGGAGTTCTACGTCTCCTACTTCCAGGAACCCGGCCGCGCCGAGGCCGAGATGGAACCCGACGTCCGGGGGTGGCTCGCGGGCTTCTTCTCCGCGCTGTCCGCCGACACCATGCCGGGCCCCGGCGAGCTCGACCCGCACTTCGTGGCCCGGGGGACGGGACGGCTGCGCGACCGTTTCCCGGCGGGCCCGCTTCCGGCCTGGCTGACCGAGGACGATCTCGACGTGTACGCCGGGGAGTTCGAGCGCACCGGAATGACCGGGGCCCTCAACCGCTACCGCTCCATGGACCGCGACTGGGAGGACCTCGCCGCGTACAACGGCGCCCCGATCAAGCAGCCCTCCCTGTTCATCGGCGGCGGTTCGGACGCCTCCACGACCTGGATGGCCGACGCGATCGACGCGTTCCCGGACACGCTCCCCGGCCTGGTCTCCTCGCACATCCTCGACGGCTGCGGCCACTGGATCCAGCAGGAACGCCCGGAGACGGTCAACCGCCTTCTCACCGCCTGGCTGGCCTCCCTCCGGGACTGATCCCCGGTGGGCCGGCCCGTCGCCTCGGTAGGCAGTGTCTTCGTACGTGCGGTGTGTTCGTGGGTGACGGCAGATGCCGTCTCCGGTTCCTCCTCCGGAGACGCCGGCTTCGCCGGGCGTGGACCGGCTTGGTCACCGCGCCGACCTCGATGCCGTTCCTCGCCGTCGGCCCCGCAGGACTGACAGGCATTCCCATCCGCCCCATCGTCCAGGCCGCCGCGCTCGGCGCCTTGTTCCGCTACCTCGCCGAACGACGGGCCCACGGCATCGAGAGCGGTGTCAGCAACGCCTGACCTCACGGGAGTTACCCCATCCGGCGCCACGGCCTGCCATCGAATGCCGTGTCCGCGTCAGAGGTGGCCACCACGAGCCGACTGTCGCATGCGGCACAGTCGGCAGCCTCTGCATTGTCATAGCCTCCTGGCACCATGATCGGCATGAGTCAGACAACTGGTCCTGAAGAGAATGACATTGGCGGTGCGCTGACCACGCCGGAGGAGTGGCGTGTCTTCCTGGAGCGATACGGCGAGCTGTACGTCAAGGCCCGCGCCGACGAGGAAGAGCTGGTCGATCTGCTGGACGCCGATCAGCTGGAGGCTCTGGACCGAGGGGAGCGGATCGTGCCGTGGCTGGGTGGAGCCGCTGCCCGGGAGGCGGCTCTGGTGGCATCCGAGGAGCGACTCGGGATCCAATTCCCACCCAGCCTGC
The DNA here is from genome assembly GCF_044334475.1 of Streptomyces sp. NPDC020780. Taxonomy (NCBI): domain Bacteria; kingdom Bacillati; phylum Actinomycetota; class Actinomycetes; order Kitasatosporales; family Streptomycetaceae; genus Streptomyces; species Streptomyces sp. NPDC020780. Next base: position 256,236 of record NZ_JBIRTB010000005.1, read on the forward strand.
GGGGGTTCTTCCTGGCAAGCGACGGGTGGACGAGCCTCGATGCCTACGTGGACGGTGTCCATTCCTGCGACCGCGTCGTGTGGATGCGGGACAGCGAGCCCGGCAGACGCGTGACCGAGACCTACGAGTCGATACCCGGCAACGAGGACGATGTCCAGTTGTTCCGCCGGTCCGTCGAGATCGCCCGGGGAGAGGACTTCTGGCTGCTCGATCCAACTGACGTCGGGCCGGACGGCGAGTGGGCCGCCTACGAGTTCGCACCGAAGTACGGCGACCCGACCAAGTACCCCAGCTTCTTCGCGCTCTTCCACTCCGGATACGAGGACATGGAGGAGGATACGGACGAGGACATGGACTGAGTCGGTCCGTCAGCCTCCACGCCCACGTCAGGAGCTGTCCGGGCGATCAAGGATCCGGTCAGGGTGACTCGGCGGAGGGACCGGATGAGTGCTGGGGAGATGAGTCGCGCGGAGGCGGTCGCGCTCGTGCAGCGGATCATGGACGCGGACTGCGCCTCGGACGACGAGGTGGACGGCTGGCTGGACAGGCTGGACAGAGCTCTGGCATGCCCGTCCGGACATGTCGGGGAGTTGATCTTCTGGCCGCCGGAGCGGGAGCTTTCGGCTGACGAGGTGGTCGATCGGACACGGGCGTATCGGCCGATCGCTCTGTGACGTCGGAATTCAAGTCCCCCAAGCCTTCCCGCTACCGGTACATCAGCGCGCGGCGTCAGATGCGGTGCATCGCAATGCGAAGGAGCGTCCGCCCACTGGATGTATGCGGACGTTCCGACCACGCGAGGTGCCGTGGCTGTCGTCGCGCGCCCGCCGGCGATCGCGGCACAGCCCTTAGCAGCGGCGGCGGGCCCGGGGCTCGGCAGCAGCGCACGCCAGTGGTACCTCAGGGGAGAAACTCGAAGAACGGACGGTCGGGTGCGAGGTTGCGGGAACACAGCGTCACGTCCTCTCCCCTGAGATAGGCGAGCAGCCAGGCGCCGAATGTCATCTCGTAGAGAGTCCACGCCGGGCTGTCGAACTCCTGGACCAGGACCCGCCACGGCGAGGAGCCGTCATCGGGAACGCGGAGGAAGACCGCCTCGCCCGTCGTCGCCGTGGCCACCGGTATCAGCTCCCCGGGACCGGCCCCCACCGGGCCGGGCAGAAACTCCCGCATGTCCTCCTCTCGCCAGAGCTCGAGGTCCTGCCTGATCATCACGCCGAGGTTGTGCAGAAGATGGTCGGCGGGATGCTTCAGATACAACTGCCCGTTGACCGAGACCGAACCGTAGGCGTCCACGATCTCGCGGAAGTCCGAAGGGAACTCGATACCGAGTTCCCGCTGGAGTGCGGTCCAGGGAGCCGGATCCGACCAGTTGAACCTGGGTTCGCCCAACAGGGCTTCCATCTTCGCGAGATCTGTCACCACGATGCCCCTTCCGACCGATCCCGACCCACTTTACGACGGGGATACGACAGCCCTCCTGCGTCCGAGGGGAGCGGCGGACCACAGCCGGGGACTCGGCACCAGCAGAGGCTCCAGGGGACGCGTGGCGTGGCCCGTGGCGACGCACCGACGTGGGCCGGATGTACGCGTGGTGCCGGTACGCGTACGAGGCTCACAGGGTGACGCTCGTCCGGGGACGAGCGTTGGGCCACGGAGGCATGCGGTGAGTTGCGCCGACGGCGGGGACAACGAAGACGGCACCGCGGCGCGGGCCGCGGACAAATCCGGGCGGGGCGTGATCGTCGCCTTCGGGCAGAGCATGAAGACGCTGCGGGTGCGGGCGGGGATGGAGCGCGGGGAGTCGCGACGCCGTGTCCTATGCGGCGCCGGGGCCATCGAGGAAGCGATGCAGTACGGCGGCCTCCGTGCGGAGCCGAGCGGCCCGGTCAGCGTGCGCGGGCGCGGTCAACTGCGCTGCAACCTCCAGTCGCTCGGCGGCCTCGGCGCGCACGATATCCATCACAGTGCGCTCGCTCAGCTCACGCCGCGCCGCTTCGGTGGTGCCGACACCAACCGGCGCATGCTCAAGGGCCACGCCGCGAAGCTCAGCTTCGTCGACGGGCACCGCCTCGGCGTTGTCCAGCGCAGCAAGCGTTGCGCGCAGGGCGCTCACCGCGGCCTTGTCACGGGCGCGCATCGCTTCCGGCAGTGCTTGACGCATGCGAAGACGTAGAGACATGCCGGTGACCTTACGGCGGCCCCGCCGAACCCACAACGCGATACACGTGCGCCACCGAACTTCCCGCCAGGTGAAGCGCTACGCACCGACAACACGTCACTCCTCCGCCCGCGTCACGGCCCTCCTGTGTCCGTCAGCCCGGTCCGCTGTCCGCTGCGTCGTGCGCTGGGCCAGATACGTCAGCGCACCACCTACGGCCACACCGACCATCGAAATCACCGGGGTCCACAGGTCACCTGCCACGTCCGAGTACTACCAGTACCTGTCCATGCACCGCTGCCGATCTTGCGAGACAAGCCTGCATGCCCAGATTCCGAGCCGGTTCGAGATCCCTGCCCTGGGAGGTGGGGGACGTGTCCGGCCGATCATGTGACCAGTCCGCGTCCGGCCGTTGAGGTGGGTAAGGGCGAGGAGCCTCCCACGCCGTCCGCGTTCGATCGCCGCACCGTGACGGGACGCCGCACACGGCGCAGCGGATCGGAAATCAGCAGCCCCTCTCTCAAGTTCAGCCCCGTCCGCAGCGATCGAGTGCAGCACGAACCTGGTCCAGGCCCTCTACCCTCCAGTGGTCCCGCTCGGGCATGTGGTCGTCTCGGCGCCAGCGCCAGGCGGAGAACATCGCCCAGTTCAGGGCGCGGCACCGGTGGATCAGGTCGCGGTCAGCCCCCGCGTAGTGCCGGCCCACTTCTTCGGGCGCATGGGCGAGGTCGAACTCGATCGGCCCACGGCAGCAGGTGGCGAGGTCTACGAAAAGCGGCCCTCTCCTCGTGTTCAGGAGATTGCCCGGGTGAGGCTCGCCGTGCAAAAGCTGTTCGCCGGCCTTGTCGTTGCTGGTCGCGGCGCTCAGTCCACCGAGTGTGTCGCTGAGGAGTGCGCGGTCGGGATCGGGCAGCTCGGGAGACCGCTCCTGGTCGTTCACCTCTCTCAGTGCCAAGGCGACTCGATCGGTGAAATGCGGTGCGTTCAGATCGATCTGCCGCAGGGCGGCATGGTGCCGCAGGAACACGTCCGCGTAGTCGGCCGGCGCGATCTCTGATCCCACAGGTTCGTAGTAGGTCCAGAGCGAGATGGCGAAGGCATCACGCACATGGACCCGGGGCTCGACCCGAGGCTCGAGCTCGGCCACCGGCGCGTCGACTTCGGCGAGACGGCGAGCAACTTCCACTTCGAACTCGGAATCAGCCAATTGCCCCGAAGGCGCGACCCGAGCCAGGACATCGCACGGGAGCAGACGGAGCGCGACGCGGTCCGAGTTGTGGATGACGATCGCATCGTCGACCTGAAGGCCCAGCTCCGAAGCGGTCGCCCGTCCTGCCTCGACTGCGCGGCGGAGTTCTGATGGCTTCATACCGTTACCGTTCTCCCTCACTGGTGAGTCACACAGGCCCGGGGACAGCAGCGACGGACCCGATGTCTTCGTGAACATCGTTCGGCGGCCGACCCCGGACCCGGCGATAAGCATCGCAAGCGGGATCTGCGCAGGCCTGGGTTTTATTCGGACGATCATGTGACTGGCTCGTGCCCGGCCTTCGAGTGCTCGGGGCCCGCATGCACGGCAGGCGGATCTGGGGTACTCCTCGGAGTACGGAATCGGTGTGCCTCGGCCTTCAGGGGCCCGCTTCCGCATGTCCGTCCATCCCGGCGTCGTACGAGACGGAGGCGTCTCCATGGAGCCAGTCGTCACGGTCGGCCTCGACGGCTCAGCCGAAAGCCTGGCCGCCGCCCACTGGGCCGCCGGCGAGGCCGAGCGCCGCAGGGCCGGTCTCAGGCTGCTCCACGCCTGGCCCATGCTGGCGCCCGAACCGACCCGCGTCCCCTCGGAGATCGACCAGAACCACTGGGCGACGCGGCTCGTGCACCAGGCACGGGCGGAACTCAAGGCCGGTCACCCGGGCCTCACCGTCGTCGGCAGCCTGGTCGCCGACGACGCGCAGAGCGCGCTGCTGAAGGCGGCGTCGGAGTCGGAGCTCACCGTGCTCGGCTCCCGCGGGCTGACCCCCGCCGAGAGCTACTTCCTCGGCTCCGTCAGCATGGCCGTGGTGGCAAGGGCCTCGCGGCCCGTGGTCCTGGTCCGCCCCGAGGCGCGTGGGAAAGAGCCGTCACCCGCTCGGGGCAACGTCGTGGTCGCCCTGAAACTGCACGGTCCGTGCGACGACGTGCTCGCGTTCGCGTTCGCCGCCGCCGCGGCGCGCGGCGGATGGCTCCGGGTCGTCCACGGCCGGAGCCTGCCGGTCCGTGCGCGCACCTCCTCGGGGGCGGACCACGAGGTCACACAGGAGATCACGGACGAGGCGGCGCAGCGGCTGAGGCAGATTCTCAGCCCCTGGCGCGAGCGGTTCCCGGGGGTAGAACTCTCCGATGCCGTGAGGTTGGAAAGCCCCGCCGAGGCCGTCGTGCGGGCCGCCGAGGGGGCCGGTCTCCTGGTCGTCGGCCGTCGCAGGCACCGCCCCCCACTCGCACCGCGCCTGGGCCCCGTGGCCCAGGCCGCCCTGCACCACGTCGGCTGTCCCGTCGCCGTCGTCCCCCATGACTGAGCCGGACCGGCGCGGGAGCCCCCACCGGTGCGGGAAGCGGCGTGGCCGTACCCCGGGACGACAGCGCCCCCACCCCTGCGGGTGGCAACACCCGCCAGGACCCTCGGAAGGAGAGCCCTCATGACCACCGGTTCCGTCCCGAACGAGCGCGGGAAACCGCGCGCCCTGAAACCCGGTGTGCCGATCCCGGCTCAGGCCTTCCGCGTTTTGGCCGGAAGCCATGAGGACATGCCAGGGCGCCCGACAGGCAGAAGCCGGCCGACGGCGGCGCCCGGCCGGCGCGCGAACCGCTGCCGTGCCAGGGCCTCCCGGACCGGCCGATGAAGATCTCCGAAGCAATGAGCAGTCCGGCGGTGTCCGTGCCCACCAGGACACCGCTGAGACAGGTAGCCCAGGAGATGGCCGCGTACGGGGTCGGTTCCGTGATGGTCACCGAGGGCGGATCCCTCCGTGGCATCGTCACCGACCGTGACCTCGCCGTGGGTGCTCTCGCCGGGGGACTCGACGTGGACGGGGCGGTGGACACGGTGATGACCTCGCCCGTGATCACGGTGAACGCCACCGACGACATCCACCGGGCCTACCGGATCTTCCGTACGGCGGGCATCCGCCGTCTGCCCGTGGTGGAAGGGTCACGGGTCGTGGGCGTCCTGACGGTGGACGACATGCTCATGGACGTGTTCCAGCGTCTGGCCGACCTGCTCGGCCCGGTCGCCTGGAGCGTTCTGGAGGAACCGCCCGGACCGCCGTCCAGAGGTACGCGCGGGCACGGGATGTGAGCGCGGGCAGGGAGGACCCCCGCCGTCCGCAACTCCGCCGGGGGCGCGGTGGGCGTCATGGCGGGTGGCCACCACCTCCGGCGCGGTATCCGGACGTCAGAGGAACATTGCGCTCACCGAGACGGTGGACACCGGTCGCCGGGGCTGGGTTCTGATCGTCTTCTCCGGGGTGTTCGCCCGCGCGCTCCGTGCGGGGAGCACGTCGCCCGGGATGTCCCTCGGGCCGGGCCGGACGTCTGTCCCGGTCTTCCGCGCACAGGCCGCCTTTTCCTTCTCGCTCATGGATGTCCGCCTTCCTTCACGGTGCGTGGTCACGTCCCGTCGCCGTACAGCTCCTCGGGTGACACGAGGAGCACCTCCCCGTCCGACGCGGCGTTCCTCAGTCCCGGACTGAATCCGGCTGCTCCGTAGCAGGCGAGGCGGGTCAGGCCGATGTCCTCACCGAGCTCGGCGAGGTCCACGAGAGAGCCGCGCAGCCGTTCGAGGTCGGCAGTGTCCAGGGGATCGGTCCACCTGGCCAGCCCGATCGACAGCAGCGGTCCCGGACGACCGTCGCCACGGCCGCGCACGACGACGTCGACGCCGGCGGGACGGCCGGAAGCACGGGGCAGCGAACCCGGAAGCACGGACGCCGGTGCGGCGCCGAAGGTCCCCGGAGGGGCGAACCGTGCCGCCCATTCCCGGCAGGTCTGCGCGAAGTGCGGTTCTGCCACGTCGCGTTCGAAGGTGGGGCGGGCGTCCTGCCAGGTCTCCTGGATCTCCCTGTCGTCCGCGTCCGCGAGCCGGAAGCGGTACGGACGGATGACGGCGTGGTCGAAGGCGAGCAGCGATTCCGTGATGCGGTAGTGGACGAGGCCGGGATGGAAGGCGTCGTGCTCACCGCGGATCAGGCCGCGTTCGGTGAGGTGGGAAAGGATGTGCGGCACGTCGGTGGCCGGCCGGTCGAGCCAGTCGGCTATCTCACCGGGCATGGTGCGGCCGGACGCGATGGCGGCCACGGTGGAGTGGCAGGCGGCGAGGTCCCAGGTGTCCGTCACGCCGTCCAGCAGGTGGGTCGCCTTCCAGAACAGGGGCAACCGCGGGTTGAGTACGTTCCGGCAGATCCAGGGATCGAAGTCGTCGGCGGTCGTGGGGGGTTGGTCCCCGGCAGGATCGAAGCGGAAGGCCGGACTGCTGCCGACGACGGCGTGCACCCGCAGCGCGAGCGGACGGTTCGCGATCCCCCACAGTTCCCTCGCCCGCCGGAAGTCCAGGGGGGCGACCTCCAGCACGTCGTCGACCCACGTGGTGGAGGCGCTGAGCAGTCTCTTCATCACCGGTGTCGTACTGCCGCAGAGTACGAGCCGAAGCGGGGCGGAGTCCGCCGGGCCGTGTCGCAGCGACCGGCACACGTCACTGATGGCGGCGGGGAGGCCGGGGCTCTGCCGCACGAGTTCGGGCAGTCCGTCGAGGACGAGCACCGTCGCCGGACCGCTGCCCGTCGCCGCCAGTGCGAGGAGCGCGTCTCTCCAGCCGGTCCAGTGGGGCGGCCGTGCCAGGTGCGCGTGGTGCGCGTACTGCCGGGCGAGGGACCGCAGCGTCTCCGCCTCGGCCGCTTGCTGCCCGCAGAAGTAGAACCCGCCCGTGGCACGGGCCAGCGCGCGCAGCAGGAACGACTTGCCATGACCGCGTGGGCCGGTGACGATACGGATCGCGGGTCCGGGACGCGGGTCGTCCACGAATGCCACCAGCCTGTCCCACTCGGCCTCTCGGTCGTGGAGCCGCTCGGGCCGGGCGACAGGCGTCATGAGAACTCCCACCGTGCTCTCCTCCTTCCAGGGCACCTCTGGTGTCTGTGGAGGACCGAAGACGTGGTCGGATCAGGGCATATCATCCCGTTCCACTGTACGAGCCGGGACGGGGCCCGTGAGGGCCCGACCGGGCCCTCGATGGTCCCGTTCGGTCCCTCCCCGAGCACCGCCGGGCCGCTCCCCCGGGGCGGACGGCCGGAGGGTCGCCCTCCGGCAAGCGGCCGAGCCTCGGCACCTGCCCCTGGGAGCTCAAGAGGCGGGCCGATGCGCAGACACGTGCACGAGCGCGAAGGAGAGCTCCCGCGCCGGTGGGAGTCAGGGGGGCGTCAGCCGGGGCCACGTGCGTGACGACCCGCACGGGGCGGTGCGGTGGGCACCCCGGACCCTCATCCGCATCCGCCCGGATACGTTCGACCGGTCGCGGGCCGGAGGGCGGTGGACAACACTGACGGACATGACCACCGCACCCGAGTCCTCGCCACGCGGCGACGCCGTCCGCGTGCTCGTAGCCTTCGCAGGTGTCCACGGCTCGACCCGGAGCATCGCCGAGCACATCGCCGGGCGCCTGGAGGAGCGGGGCCGCGTCCGGACCGACGTACTCCCCGTGGAGGCCGTGGGTGATCCGGGCGCCTACGACATGTTCGTGGTGGGCAGTGCCGTTCACGACATGGCCTGGCTTCCCGAGGCGCGGACGTTCGTGCTCCGGGAAGCGGAGCTCCTTGAGCGGCGCGATCTGTGGCTCTTCAGTGTGGGAATGCCCGGTGCCCTGCGCGGTCCGTGGAAAGCACTGATCTCCCAGGAGTCGGACCATGTGGTCGGCGATCTGATCGAGCGGCTGCGTCCACGCGATCACCGTCTGTTCTCCGGCGTGATCGCACCCGAGCACCTGTCGACCACCGGGCGCATGAGGCTCCGGGCGATGGGCCTGCGCTACGGCGACTACCGTGACTGGCCCTCGGTCGACGCCTGGGCCGAGGAGATCGGCCGTGTCGTACGCGACCGCCCCGGGGAGGCCGGGGACCCGTCGGCGGGTGGGCCGGGGCGCAGCGCCGGCCCGTGAGGCAGACCATCGTCGTGGCGGTCCTGCTGCCGGACCGGCGCCCGTCCCTCACCTCGCGTCGCCCGGAGGTTCGCCGACACCGGCTCGTACCGCTTCGCTGCCGCCTCCCCCACCCTGCTCCCACGCCCGCGCCGCAGGCGAATCCGCTCCCTCAGCGGTCCGCCGTCCTTGCGGGGACGTGTCGGGGGGTGGTTGTCCCGGGTGCACCGTCCCGGATCTCGCGGTCCCGGTGCCGCAGGCGCACGCGCACAGTGGTGCCGGGATGCGGTTGCATACCACTGCCGCCACGATGAGGTCATGATTCCCGTGGGTCCTGCGGACCGTTTCGATGCGTTTCGGGCCCTTGCCGCCCGGGGAGGGCGGCCGGGAGACCGGCTGATCGAACTGCTGGCCGAGGCCCGGGCCGGGACGGGGGACAGTCCCGGGACGTGGGCTCCGGCGGTCGCCGCCGGAGTGGGCCTGCCCGCTGCCGCCGCCCTCGGGCCGGCCCGTTACTACGCGGACCTGGAAGCCCCGCACGGCCGCCGTCACGTCCGGGTCTGCACGGCGACGGCGTGCTTCGCCGCGCAGGGCGGCCGGCACCTGACCGATGTCGAGCACGCGCTGGGCGTCACGGCGGACACGGTCTCGCCGGACGGAGAGACGTCGGTGCAGACCGTGCGCTGTCTCGGGTACTGCTACGCGGGTCCTGCGGCGCTCGACGGCGACACACCCTGCACCGGCCCGGCACTGGCCGGTCAGCTCGCGGGACGCGAGCCTCCGCGGGCGGCGGAGATCCCCGCAGCCGACGACACCGGTGACCCCGTGCTGCTGGCAGGCGTGTCGGCCGGTGAGCCGGCGTGGCAGGTGTGGCCGCCAACGGTGACGACGGGCTCTCCTGACGAGGTGTGGAGGGAGGTGGCCGCGTCCGGGCTGCGGGGCCGGGGTGGCGCCGGATTCCGGGTGGCCGCGAAGTGGGAGGCGGCCGGCCGGGCGCCCGGCACCGTCGTCGTGGTCAACGGGGACGAGGGGGATCCCGGGTCCTACGCCGACCGGCTGCTGATGGAGGCGGACCCGGAGCGGGTGCTGGAGGGCCTGGCTCTGGCCTGCTTCGCGTGCGGGGCCCGGCAGGGCGTGGTGCTGGTGCGGTCGGAGTACCCGCGGGCGCTGGCGCACCTGCGGGAGGCGGTCGCGCGTGCCTACGCGGACGGGCACTTCGGCCCGGCGGTGCACGGTACGTCCACGGCCCTGGACGTGCGGGTGGTGGAGGGCGCCGGGTCGTACGTCGCCGGGGAGGAGACGGCCCTGATCGCGGGCCTGGAGGGGGACCGGGGCTGCGCGCGGCCGCGTCCGCCCTACCCGACCCGGCGGGGGCTGTGGGACGCGCCGACGGTGGTCAACAACGTGGAGACCCTGTCGGCCGTCCCGTGGATCGTCTCCCGGGGAGGTGCGGCGTACGCCCGACGCGGGACACCCGGCGAGACCGGGACGAAACTGGTGTGCCTCTCGGAGCGGTTCGCCCGGCCCGGCGCGTACGAAGTAGAGCTCGGCACCCCCGTCGCCCGGATCGTCACCGAGCTCGGCGGAGGCCTGAAGGACGGCGCGCAGCCGGTCGTGGTCCAGATCGGCGGGCCGCTGGGCGGCTTCCTCGCCCGCGACGCCCTGGACGTTCCGCTCACCACGGCCGACCTCGCCGCCCGGGGGGCCGCCCTCGGCCACGCCGGCCTGGTCGCCTTCGACCGCAGCGTGGCTCCGGAGGATGTCCTGCGGCACATCTGGCAGTTCGCCGCCGCGGAGAGCTGCGGCGCGTGTTCGCCCTGCCGTGTGGGTTCGCGCCGGGGTCTCGAGCTCGCTGCCGCCGGCACCCCGCCGGGGGAAGAGTGGCAGCGGCTGTCGCGTGTGCTGGCCGAGGCGAGCCTGTGCGCCTTCGGACGGCGCATTCCCCCTGCCGTACGCAGTCTCGCCCGCGCCTACGGGGACCGGCCGGCGGGGTGGGCCTCATGAGCGGGATCGAGATCGAGGTGGACGGCTCGGGCGTGGTGGTGCCGGAGGGAACCTCGCTGCTGGCGGCGGTGCGGGCGGCCGGAGCCGAGCTGCCCGCGCTCTGCTCCGACGACCGGCTCAGCCCGGCCGGATCGTGCCGTACCTGCCTGGTACGGGCCGACGGGAGGATCGAGGCCGGGTGCGTGACCCCGGCCGCGTCCGGTGTCCGTGTCGAGACCGCCACCGACGATCTCCGGCAGCTGCGCCGGGAGGCGGTGGAGGTGATCGTCTCCGCGCTGCCGTCCCGTGCCCTCGCCGACGACAGCCCCAGCGAGCTGGCGCGTGTCTGCCGGTCGATGGGGATCGGCCCCGACGCGGCCCACGGCGCCGGGGGCCGGGGCGGGGACGACTCCCACCCGTACGTCCACCTCGACCGGGACCTGTGCATCGCCTGCGGCCGATGTGTCCGTATGTGTGCCGAGGTACAGGGCACCTTCGCCCTCACCCTGGTCGGGCGGGGTGCCGACACCGTCGTCGCCCCGGGTACGGGTGGACCCTGGGCCGAGTCGGACTGTGTGGCATGCGGCGGCTGCGTCGACACGTGTCCCACCGGGGCGATCACCGAGCCCGGTCCCGCGCGCGGGCTCACGTCCGGGATGCGCCCGGCGGCGGCCCGGACGCGCACCACGTGCGGCTACTGCGGCGTCGGGTGCGCGCTGGACGTGGTCACCCGCGACGGCGAGGTCACGGCGGTACTGCCCGCCAGGGACGGCCCGGTCAACCAGGGGCACGCATGCGTCAAAGGGCGCTTCGCCCACGGCTTCCGCACCTCCCCCGAACGGCTCACCCGGCCCCTCGTACGACGCGACGGCGCCCTGGAGCCGGTCGGCTGGGACGAAGCACTCGGCCATGTCGCCCGGGGGCTGCGCGCGGCCGTCGACGCCGGCGGGCCGGACGCCGTGGCAGCCATCTCCTCGGCCCGTGCCACCGACGAGGAGAACTACCTCGTCCAGAAGTTCATGCGGGTCGTCATCGGCACGAACAACGTCGACAACTGCTCGCGCCTCTGCCACTCCCCGTCCGCGGCCGGTCTGACCGCCTCCTTCGGCCTCTCCGGCGGTACCGACAGCTTCGACGACGTCGAGCGGGCCGACTGCCTGCTGGTGGTCGGGGCCAACCCCGCCGAAGCGCACCCGGTGGTCGGAGCGCGACTGCTGAGACGCGTGCTGCACGGGGCGAAGCTGGTCGTCGCCGATCCCCGTGCCGTCGGGCTCGCCCTGCACGCCGACGTGCATCTGCGGCCCCGCCCCGGCACCAACGTCGCCCTCTTCCACGGGCTCGCCCACATCCTGCTCTCCGAAGGGCTGGCCGACGAGGGGTTCCTGCGCGAGCGTGCCACCGGTCTGCCGGAACTCACCGAGCTGCTGGACGACTACCCGCCCCACCGGGTCGCGGACATCACCGGAGTGCCCGCCGCGGACCTGGTCGCCGCCGCCCGGCTCTACGGCCGCGCCGCACGCCCGGCGATCGTCTACGGCCTGGGCGTCACCGAACACCTGCACGGCACGGACGGGGTGCGGTCCCTGGCCAACCTGGCGATCCTCCGGGGCGCCGTGGGCACAGACCGCGGATACGGGGTCAATCCGCTGCGTGGCCAGAACAACGTCCAGGGCGCCTCCGACATGGGCGCACTGCCCGACCTCCTGCCCGGCTACGGCAACGTCACCGACCCGGCCGCACGGTCCCGGGCCGAGGCGGTGTGGGGCGTACCCGTTCCGGACCGGCCGGGCCTGCGGATCCCGGACATGTTCGCCGCCGCCAGGTCCGGGGATCTGCGGGCCCTGTGGGTCATCGGCGAGGACGTCTGCGCCACCGACCCTGACGCGAACCGCGTGGCCCAGGCGCTGGACGCCTGCCCCCTCGTCGTGTGCAACGAGCTGTTCCTGTCCGAGACCGCCCGCCACGCGGACGTGGTACTGCCGGTCGCGTCCTGGCTGGAGAAGGACGGCACCTTCGTCAACTTCGACCGCCGGTTCCAGCGGGTCCGCCCCGCCGTCCCCCCGCCGGGGGAAGCGCGTACCGACTTCGACGTCATCAACGCCGCCGCCTGGGCCATGGGCGTCGACCTCGGCTGCCCGGCCCCGGCCGACGCACTCGCCGAGTGCGCACGGATCGCGCCCGCCTTCGCCGGTCTCTCCCACGACCGGCTGGACCGCGAAGGTGCCGTCCCGTGGCCCTGCCCGGACCCCGACCGCCCAGGCGAAGCCACGCTGTACGCGGAGAGGTTCGCCACGCCGGACGGGCGGGCCCACCTTGCCGCGCCCCCCTACCTCCCGCCCGGCGAACAACCCGACGACGACTATCCGCTGGTGCTGGTCACCGGCCGGCGCTGGGCCCACTACAACTCCGGCAGCATGACCCGCCGCGGCGGCGACCTCGCGCTCGATCCGGTCGACTTCCTCGACCTCCACCCCCACGACGCCGCCCGGTACGGCCTGCCGGACGGCGCCGAGGTCACCGTGGAGAGCCGTCACGGACGAGCCCGACTCGTCGCCCGGATCAGCGAACAGACGGCCCCCGGCCAGGTCTTCTGTTCCTTCCACTTCCCCGCGAGCGGAGTGAACCGGCTGACCTCCGACCACGCGGACACGGTCACGTCCTGCCCCGAGTACAAGGTCACCGCGGTACGCGTCGCCGCGCCGTGACGCCGGGACCGGCCGGCACCCGGATCCGGACCCGTTCGGCCCTTGCACCCGCCGGACGGCAGGAGTGCCATGGAAGTGAGCCGAGGCGATGGTGCGGCCGAGCGAGGCCGAGCCGGCCGCGGTGCGTGCCGGGAGCCGTACTCGGCGGCTCCGCAGGCAGCGCAAGGTGTCAGGAGGAGCGCCTATGGGCCGGGAGACCATCCGTGGGGACGCCGCACCGGACGTCGCACCGAACCTCGCGGACTACGACCGGGCTCGTTCCGAGTTCACGTGGTCGCAGGCGCGCGCCGCGTTGGCCGGCCTGCCGGGCGGCGGGCTGAACATGGCGTACGAGGCCGTCGACCGGCACGCGGTTTCGGACCATGGCGACAAGGTCGCCTTGCAGTGCGTGGCCCGCGACAACGCCGTCTCGGCCGTCACCTACGACGAGCTGGCACGCCGAACAGCCCGCTTCGCCAACGTGCTGGGCTCGCTCGGCGTCGGCCGGGGGGACCGGGTGTTCACCCTGCTCGGCCGCTGCCCCGAGCTGTACACCGCGGTGCTGGGCACGTTGAAGAACACCAGCGTGCTGTGCCCGCTGTTCCCCGCGTTCGGGCCCGATCCGGTCGAGCAGCGGCTGCGCCTCGGCGACGCACGGGTCCTGGTCACCACCGCGGCCCTGTACCGGCGGAAGGTGGCCGCCCGCAGGGCGTCGCTGCCCGGGCTCGAGCAGGTGCTCATCGTCGGCCCGGGTGCCGGGGAGCTGCCCGGCACGGCCTCCTTCGACGAGCTGATGTCCGCCGCCCCGGACACTTTCACGATCCCGCCGACCTCGCCCGAGGACATGGCCCTGCTGCACTTCACCAGCGGCACCACCGGCACCCCCAAAGGTGCTGTCCACGTCCACGAGGCGGTGGTCGCCCACTACGCCACGGCTGCGTACGCACTCGACCTGCACCCCGGGGACACGTACTGGTGCACCGCCGATCCCGGCTGGGTCACCGGCATGTCGTACGGCGTCATCGCCCCGCTCACCCACGGCGTGACCGTGGTCGTCGACGAGGGCGACTACGATGCCCGGCGCTGGTACCGGATCCTCGGCGAGCAACGGGTCAGTGTCTGGTACACCGCGCCCACGGCCCTGCGGATGCTGATGCGCTCCACCCCCCGCGAGGGCCCGTACGACCTGCCGCGTGCGTACGACCTGTCCGCCCTGCGCTTCGTCGCCTCCGTCGGCGAGCCCCTCAACCCCGAGGCGGTGCTGTGGGGCGAGGACGTGCTGGGTCTGCCGGTGCACGACAACTGGTGGCAGACGGAGACCGGCAGCATCATGATCGCGAACTTCCCGGCCTGCGCCATCCGGCCCGGCTCGATGGGCCGCCCGCTGCCAGGTGTCGAGGCGGGGGTGCTGCGGCGGGGCGAGGACGGCCGGGTACTGATCACCGACGGCCGGGTCGCCGAGGTGGAGAGCCCGGAGGAGGAAGGTGAGTTGGCGCTGCGGCCGGGCTGGCCGTCGATGTTCCGCGGCTACCTGCACGACAGGCAACGGTACGAGGCCACCTTCGCCGACGGCTGGTATCTGACCGGTGACCTGGTCCGGCGGGACGCGGACGGCTGGTACTGGTTCGTGGGCCGCGCCGACGACGTCATCAAGTCCGCCGGGCACCTGATCGGCCCGTTCGAGGTGGAGAGCGCGCTGATGGAGCACGCGGCGGTCGCGGAGGCCGGAGTGATCGGCCGGCCGGACCCCGTCGCCGGGAACATCGTCAAGGCCTTCGTGTCACTGCGCCCCGGCATCGAGCCGAGCCCGGATCTGGAACGGGAGCTGCTGGCCTTCTCCCGCCGCAGACTGGGGCCGGCCGTCGCGCCCCGGGAGATCGCTTTCGACCAGAACCTGCCCAGGACCCGGAGTGGCAAGGTCATGCGCCGGCTCCTGCGTGCCCGCGAACTCGGACTGCCCGAAGGCGATGTGTCCACCTTGGAGGGATCCGCATGAGCACAGCCCGCGCTCCCGGTACCCGCAGTGCGGCCACGACCGGGAAATCCGCGAAGAAGGCCGCGACGAAGAAGCGGAGCGCGAACGCCGGGCGTCCCGCCGACCGGCCGGACCCCGGGCGCGGAGCGCGCAGAGCGGGTCTGCTGACGGCGATGCTGCGCATCCGGCGCTTCGAGGAACGGTGCGTGGAGCTGTACAGCGCCGCGAAGATCCGCGGCTTCGTCCACCTGTACATCGGTGAGGAGGCCGTCGCCGTCGGAGTCAACGAGGCACTGACCCCCGAGGACGCGGTCGTCTCCACCTACCGTGAGCACGGCCACGCGCTGGCCCGCGGCATCCCGGCCGAGGCCGTCATGGCCGAGATGCACGGCAGGACGACCGGCTGCAGCGGGGGCCGCGGCGGGTCGATGCACCTGTTCGACGCGAGCCGCCGCTTCTACGGCGGCAACGCGATCGTCGCCGGCGGTCTCCCTCTGGCCGCGGGGCTCGCCCTCGCCGACCGCATGCGCGGGCAGGAGCACGTCACCTGCTGCTTCTTCGGCGACGGGGCCTTCGCGGAGGGCGAGTTCCACGAGACGGCGAACCTCGCGGCCCTGTGGAAGCTGCCCCTCCTGCTGGTGTGCGAGAACAACCTCTACGCCATGGGCACGGGCATCGAACGGCACGAGGCGCAGACCGACCTGGCCATGCGGGCCGCGTCCTACGGCATGGTGGCCTGGGCCGTGGACGGCATGGACGTGGAAGCCGTCGAGCACGCCGCCCGCCGGGCCACCGAAGCCGTACGGGCCGGTGCGGGACCGCACTTCCTGGAGTTGCGCACCTACCGCTTCCGTGCCCACTCCATGTACGACCCGGACCGCTACCGGGACAGGACGGAGATCGAGCAGTGGAAGGGCCGGGACCCGATCGGCCGGCTGACGGAGCGCATGCGCGAGAACGGCGAGCTGGACGACAACGCGCTCGCCGGGATGGAGCGCCAGGTCACCGACGAGATCGACCGTGCCGTCGACGCGGCCGCACAGGCGCCCGAGGAACCGGTCGAGAACCTGCTCCGTCACGTCACCAGTTCCTCGGGCGCCTCGGCGGAGGTGAGCTGACATGGCTGCCGACGGCCGGCCGGAGGAGCGGGGGACGACCTACCGGGAGGCGATGCGGGAGGCCCTGCGGGAGGCCCTGCGCTCCGACGAGCGCGTCTTCCTCATGGGGGAGGACGTGGGCAGGTACGGCGGATGCTTCGGCGTCAGCCTCGGTCTGCTGGAGGAGTTCGGGCCGGCACGGGTCCGGGACACCCCGCTGTCGGAGTCCGCGTTCGTGGGCGCGGGCATCGGTGCGGCCCTGGCCGGGATGCGGCCCGTCGTCGAGATCATGACCGTGAACTTCAGCCTGCTCGCGCTCGACCAGATCCTCAACAACGCCGCCACGCTGCTGCACATGTCGGGCGGCCAGCTGCCCGTACCGCTGGTGATCCGCATGACGACGGGCGCGGGACGGCAGCTCGGGGCCCAGCACTCGCACAGTCTGGAAGGCTGGTACGCGCACATCCCCGGCCTCCGTGTGCTGGCTCCGGCCACCGTGGAGGACGCCCGGCACATGCTGGCCCCGGCGCTGGCCGACCCGGACCCGGTACTGATCTTCGAGCACGTGACCCTCTACAACGCCTCCGGTGACATCGCCCGGCCCACGGCTCCCGTGGACCTGGAGCACGCCGTGACCCGCAGACCCGGCACCGACATCTCCCTGATCACCTACGGCGGTTCACTTCCCAAAGCCCTCGCCGCGGCGGACGAACTGGCCAGCGAAGGCATCGACGCCGAAGTGCTCGACCTGCGCACGCTCCGCCCCCTCGACGACGCGGCCATCACCGCCTCGGTGGCCCGTACCCACCGCGCGGTGGTCATCGACGAGGCATGGCGCACCGGCAGCCTCGCCGCAGAGGTCTCCGCCCGTATCGCCGAGGAGTCGTTCTACGAACTGGACGCCCCCGTCGAGCGGGTGTGCAGCGCGGAGGTCCCCATTCCGTACGCCCGGAAGCTCGAGGAGGCGGCGCTGCCCCAGACCGCCGGCATCGTGGCGGCCGCACACCGGACGGTGGGATGACCTATGGCCGAGTTCACCATGCCGTCCTTGGGCGCCGACATGGACGAGGGCACACTCCAGGAATGGGTGGTCCAGCCCGGTGACCCGGTCCGCAAAGGCGATCCGGTCGCGGTCGTCGAAACGGCGAAGTCCACGATCGAGGTGGAGTGCTTCGAGACCGGGACGATGGGCGAACAGCTCGTCGAGCCGGGCACGACGGTGCCGGTCGGCACGCCGCTGGCACGGATCGAGCCGGCCGGAGAACGATCGGAGAAGCCCGAGAAGCCCGAGAAGCCCGAGAAGCCGGAGAAGCCGGAGAAGTCGGAGAAGGGCCGTGGGGCCGAGAAGGACGAGGCCGAACGACCGGTCCGGCCGCCACCCCCGGCGTCCGCCCCACCCGAACCCGAGCGGGTTCCGGCACCCGTGCCGTCCGAGGCCTCCGCGCCCGTGCACACCGAGGCCGGCCCCTTGCTCCGGCACCTCGCGGAGCGCAGCGGCGTGGACCTGGAGAACCTCCGAGGATCCGGGCCCGGAGGGCGTGTCACCCGAACCGACGTCGAAGAGGCAACCGCAGCCGCCGGAGCCGTCGTTCGGCCATCGCGCGTACGGAGCACCCCGCTCGCCCGACGGCTCGCCGCCGAACTGGACGTCGATCTGGCCACGGTGACGGGGACGGGCAAGGACGGCGCCGTCCTTGCCGCCGACGTACGCAAGGCGGCCCCAGGACCGGCAACGGCGGCCCCGCCCCCGCGCCGCGGCGCCACCCCGGTGCGTCCCGCCGATGACCGGGTTGCCTCGATGCGCCACGCGATCGCCGGACTGATGACCCGCGCCAACCGGGACATCCCGCACTACTACCTGTCCACCACCATCGACATGGCCGCCGCCATGGACTGGCTGCACGAGCACAACCGGCGCAGCCCGGTGGCCGAGCGGCTGCTCCCCGCAGCCCTGCTGCTCAAGGCTGCGGCCCGGGCCGCCCGGGAGGTCCC
Organism: Streptomyces sp. NPDC020780; assembly: GCF_044334475.1. Taxonomy (NCBI): domain Bacteria; kingdom Bacillati; phylum Actinomycetota; class Actinomycetes; order Kitasatosporales; family Streptomycetaceae; genus Streptomyces; species Streptomyces sp. NPDC020780. The sequence continues at coordinate 274,291 of NZ_JBIRTB010000005.1, forward strand.
CGAGCTCAACGGCTTCTGGGCCGACGACCACTTCACGGCCGGTGACGGAGTACACCTGGGTGTAGCGGTGTCCCTGCGCGGCGGCGGGCTCATCGCCCCCGTGCTCCACGACGCCGACGCTCTCGCACTCCCTCAGTTGATGGCCGCCTTGAAGGACCTGGTCGCCCGTGCCCGCACGGGCAGGCTGCGCGGATCCGAAATCTCCGGCTCCACCCTCACGGTCACCAACCTCGGCGATCAGGGCGTGGAAGCCGTCTTCGGCCTCATCTACCCGCCGCAGGTGGCGCTGGTCGGCTTCGGGCGGATCAGCGACCGTCCGTGGGCCGTCGACGGCCTGCTCGGTGTCCGGCCCGTCGTCACGGCCACCCTGTCGGCAGACCACCGGGCGACGGACGGCGCGGTCGGAGCCCGCTACCTGACGGCGGTCGACCGCCTCTTGCAGAACCCGAACCCGGAGGATTCATGAACCGCGCCGAAGCACGCGAGGTCGTCGAGGAATCGCTCGCCTCCACCATCCCCGACGCCGACCTCACCACGCTCGGGCCCGACGACACGTTCCGCGACGCACTCGACATGGACTCACTGGACTTCCTGAGCTTCGTGGAGACGCTCGGCGAACGCTCCGGCATCCGCATCGACGACGAGGACTCACCGAAGCTCTCCACCCTGTCGGAATGCGCGGACTTCCTCGTCGCCCGCACGGAGTCCTCCGGGAAGTAGGGAACGTCCCATGACGACGGGGGACATCGCCCCGACCCGCACGGTGGTGGCACACCACCGTGCGGAGGGTGTTATGCAGGTGTCACCCCCCACACAGTGGGCCGTTCACCAGGAGGACTTGGTCACCCCTGGTAGGTGACCGGCGTGCGCCTGGGCCCGTACGTTCAGCCGGGAGAGGCCGAACGTACGCAGGTGCCCACGGGGGCGGCCGTCGACGCTGTCACGGTTGCGCACCCGGGTCGCGCTCGCGTCCCGGGGCTGGCGTCGCAGTTCCGCCTGTGCGGCGGCCTTCACCTCGTCCGTGGCGCGCGGAGACGCCAGAACGGACTTGAGTTCGGCGCGCCGTTGTGCGTGACGCGCCACGATCCGCTTCCTCCGCTCGTTCTTCGCGATCTTGCTCTTCTTCGCCATCAGACACGCTCCCCGCGGGCTCGGATCCGGGCGACGGCGGCCTCGATGCCGATGGTGTCCACGGTCCTGACGGCCCGGGCGCTCAGCCGCAGGCGGACGTGCCGCCCCTCACCGGGCAGCCAGTAGCGCTTGTTCTGGATGTTGGGATCGAACCGGCGCGAGGTGCGACGGTGCGAGTGGGAGATCTTCTTGCCGAAGACCGGCCGGGCGCCGGTCAGCTGACAGTGCGCGGACATGAAGGTCCTGCCTTTCTCACCAGCTTATCGAGAATGGAAATCATTGTCGTATGCTACCCGTCATGGCCCGCAACGAGGTACGCCCGATCATCAAGCTCCGCTCCACCGCCGGAACCGGATTCACCTACGTGACCCGCAAGAACCGCCGGAACGACCCCGACCGCCTGGTCCTGCGCAAGTTCGACCCCGTTGCCCGACGCCACGTCGAGTTCCGCGAGGAACGCTGACCGCATCGGCCCCGCCCGAACGCCTGCACCCGATCGAGAGACCCACCCATGAAGCCTGGAATCCACCCCACCTACCGCCCGGTCGTCTTCCGCGACAAGGCCGGTGATTTCGCCATCCTCACCCGGTCCACGATGACCAGCGACAAGACCGTCGACTGGGAGGACGGACACACCTACCCGGTGGTCGACGTCGAGATCTCGTCGGCCAGCCACCCCTTCTACACCGGTACCGCCCGCGTGATGGACACCGCCGGCCGCGTCGAGCGGTTCGAGCGTCGCTACGGACGGGGCGAGGGCCGCCGATGACTTTCGACGAGCCGATGCCCGTGGTGATCGTCGCCGGACTCCACTCCGAAGCCCGCCGTGCCACGGTCGAACGGTTGTTGCGCGAGGTCTCCGGCAGCGTCGCGGTGCATCACGACCTGTCCACCGCTCCGGCGGGCACCGTGCGCCGGAGCCTCCGCGACTCCACGGGCGAGACCGGTTACGGCGAGACGCCTCTGGTCAACGACTGCGCCTGCTGTGCGCTGCGCGAGGACCTCGTGCCCGAACTGGAGCGGCTGGCCCGCGGCCGCCTCACCCGCCTGGCCGTCGTGGAGTTGTGGGATTCCGTGGAACCCCGCAGCATGGCCGAGGTCGTCGCCGCCCACGGCGGGGACGCCTTCCGGTTGACCAACGTGGTGACCGCCGTGGATCCCGCCCTCGTCCTGGCGTGCCTGTCCAACGGCGACGACCTCGCGGAGGCCGGACTGGCCGCGGCCGCCACGGACCAGCGCACCGTCGGTGACACCTTCGCGCGGCAGCTGGAGTACGCTCCGGTCCTCGCCGTCGCCGACAGCGTCGCCAACGGACCGGACGACCTGGCGCTTCTGCGACAGTTGCACCCCGGCGCACAGCAGGTCGGCGTCGCATCCGGCCGGCTGGGGGTCACAGCGGTCGCCGGCTTCGACGTGGACGCTGCGGCGGCCGCACAGCATCCGGCGTGTGCCCGTCTCCCTCACGACTGTGACGAGGAGGGAATCAGCACGCTCGTCTGGCGGCGCCGCCGCCCGTTCCACGCCGGTCGCCTCTACGAGGCGCTGGAGGATCTGTGCTGCGCGGCAGCCCGCAGCCGGGGCAGGTTCTGGCTGGCGGACCGGCCGGACAGCCTGCTGGCATGGAACGCCGCCGGAGGCGCCCTGTGCGTGGAGAGCGCCGGGCCGTGGATGGCCGCGCTCCCTGACGCCGCATGGGAGCTGATGCCGGCCGAGCGCCGCACCGCCGCAGCCGTGGACTGGCACCCCGAGCACGGCGACCGCTGCCAGCACCTCGTCTTCGTCTCCCCGGACCTCGACCGGGCGGGGCTGCTCGCACTGCTCGACTCCTGCCTGCTCACCGATGACGAACTCGCCTCCGGACCCGCCGCCTCCCGGCCCACCGGTTTCGACCAGCTCCTCGACCCCGTCATCTGATCCACCCCCCTCACACCGACCAGGGAGCCGACATGCCCCGCCTCACCCATGCCGCGCCCGCGCGCGCGAACCGGCCGAACCCGCTCGACGCGGCCGGCATCACGCACATCGACTACAAGGACACCGACCTGCTGCGGAAGTTCCTCTCCGACCGCGGCAAGATACGCAGTCGCCGCGTCACCCGTGTCAGCCGGCAGCAGCAGCGCCGGATCGCGACGGCCGTGAAGAACGCCCGCGAGATGGGCCTGCTCCCCTACTCCAGCCGCTGACCTCCACGCCCGTCACCGATTCCCCCCTCCGACCGAGAAGGACCTCATGGCCGTCCCCAAGCGCAAGATGTCCCGGAGCAACACCCGCCACCGCCGCGCCCGGTGGAAGGCGAGCCTCCCGGCGCTCGTCCCCGTCACCGTCGACGGGACCATCTCCCTGGTGCCTCAGCACCTGAGGAAGGCGTACGAACGCGGCCTCCTCCGGCCGGAGGACTGACGCACCTCCTGGACGCCCGCCTGCCCGTGACCGCCCCGACGGGCCCCTCACTGCCGGGTCTCTCACGCATCCCACGCCGACGCGCACCGGATTGCCCCCGCCGCCCGCAGCGGTCGAGTCGAGGGTCGGCCGCCCCCCGACTCGACCGCTGCGGGCGGATGACACCCAGGAGTACATACACCGCCAATTGCCTGTAATATGGTGCATATTGCCGCTTCCGTGAGGGTCTTCGTGCTGCGGGGACCCGTACGCCACCCGAGGAGGCACAGTGAAAGCGGTCGTGTACAAGGAACCCTTCAGCGTGACCGTGGAGGACGTCGAGGACCCCCGGATCGAAGCCCCCACCGATGTGGTCATCAAAGTCACCACGGCAGCCATCTGCGGTTCCGACCTGCATATGTACGAGGGGCGTACCGGTGCCGAACCCGGTATCGTGTTCGGCCACGAGAACATGGGGATCGTCCAGGAGGTCGGCCCCGGAGTCGCCCGGGTCCGCAAGGGCGACCGGGTCGTCCTGCCCTTCAACGTGGCCTGCGGCTTCTGCAAGAACTGCCTGGCCGGATACACCGGCTTCTGTCTGACCGTCAACGCGCCCTTTGCGGGTGGCGCGTACGGCTATGTGTCCATGGGCCCCTACCGGGGCGGCCAGGCGGAGTATCTGCGGGTGCCGTTCGCCGACTTCAACTGCCTGCAGCTGCCACCGGGCGAGGAGCACGAGGACGACTTCGCACTGCTGGCCGACATCTTCCCCACCGGTTACCACGCCACCGAACTGGCCAAGGTCTCGCCGGGCGAGTCGGTCTGTGTCTTCGGCGCCGGACCGGTCGGACTCATGGCGGCTTACTCCTCGCTCATCCGCGGCGCCGCCAAGGTCTTCGTCGTCGACAGGCAACCGGACCGGTTGCGGCTGGCCGAGCACATCGGTGCGACGCCCATCGACTTCGGCCAGGGTGACGCGGCCGAACAGATCAAGGACCTGACCGGCGGCGAAGGTACGGACAAGGGCATCGACGCCGTCGGCTACCAGGCGACCGCGGCCGAGGGGGAGGAACAACCGGCGCTGGTGCTCAACAGCCTGGTCGAGTCGGTCCGGCCGACCGGGATGCTCGGAGTCGTAGGACTGTACGTACCGGCGGACCCGGGGGGTCCCACCGAGTCCGCACAGAAGGGTGAACTGCTCTTCAAGGTCGGCAGGTTCTTCGAGAAGGGCCTGCGCATGGGCACCGGTCAGGCCAACGTCAAGGCCTACAACCGGCAACTGCGGGACATGATCATCGCCGGCCGGGCCACCCCCAGCTTCCTGGTCTCCCAACGGCTCCCGCTGGCCGAGGCCCCCGACGCCTACCAGCGTTTCGACCGCCGGGAGGACGGCTGGACCAAGGTCCTGCTCAAGCCCTGACGTGGTGGCCGCGCCCCTGCTTCAGCCCACGGCCCGGCGTCCCTTCCCCGGACCGCGCCACCACGCGTCCGGCCCGACTGCGGCAGCCCCGAACGGCGCTTACGTACTCCCCGGATGCCGGCAGGCCCGCGGCTTGCACCCGGCACCACAGGGGTGGTCGAAGTCGTCCTGACCGCGCTGCCGTCCGCTCACGGCGTGCCGCCCCGCCAGGCGCTCGCCGTGAGCGGCGGAACCGCGCCGTCAGTCACCGGACAGTCCAGTCGCTCGGTCGATGCCGTCGCGCTGTCGTGGCCCTTCGCGGCAGGCGACGGTACGCGTCCGGAGGCGATCAGTGCCCCTCGGCGAAGGCCCGTCCCGGCCCGCGGACGGGCAGTCACCCGCCGGAGGAAGGAGGATGGGTACAGGAGCCTCTGCGCCTCGCCTCGGCAACGGCACAGAGGTCACCAGCCAGGAGGTGTCCGGTGCGCGGGGTACTACGGGTGTACCTGGGAGCGGCGCCTGGAGTCGGCAAGACGTACGCCATGCTGGCCGAGGCGCAGCGGCGCTCCGGCCGGGGCGCCGACGTGGTCATCGCCTTCGTGGAGGATTACGGTCGGCCGCTGACGCGCCGGATGGCGGAGGGTCTGGAGTGCCTGCCGCGTCGGACGCTGAGCTATCGCGGCGGGGTCTTCTCCGAGATGGACGTCGACGCAGTCCTGGCTCGCCGCCCGCAGATCGCGCTCGTGGACGAGCTCGCCCACACCAATGTCCCCGGCTGCCGGAACGCCAAGCGGTGGCAGGACGTGGAGGAGCTGCTGGACGCGGGCATCGAGGTGATCTCCACCGTCAACGTCCAGCATCTGGAGTCGCTCAACGACGTGGTCGAGCACATCACCGGTGTCAGGCAGCACGAGACCGTCCCGGACGACGTCGTCCGGGCCGCCGACCAGATCGAACTCGTGGACATGTCGGCCGAGGCCCTGCGCCACCGGATGGCGCACGGCAACATCTACCCGGCCGGCAAGGCCGACGAGGCGCTGCACCGCTACTTCCGCGCCGGGAATCTCACCGCACTGCGCGAGCTCGCGCTGTTGTGGGCGGCCGACCGTGTGGACGAGGCACTGCTGCGCTACCGCCACGATCACGGCATCCGGCAGCCGTGGGCCACCCGGGAACGTGTCGTGGTCGCCCTGTCCGGCGGCCCCGAGGGCGAGACGCTCATCCGGCGGGCCAAGCGCACCGCATCCCACGCGGCGGACGGTGAGTTCCTTGCCGTGCACGTCACGCCGGACGATGCGCTCGCCCGCCGTTCCTCGCCGCTTCTGGACCGCCAGCGTGCCCTGGTGGAGCAGCTCGGCGGCACCTGCCGCACCATCAAGAGCGACGACGTCGCACAGGCCGTCCTGGATCTCGCCCGTCAGGTCAACGCCACCGAGATCCTCATCGGCGCCACCAGGCACAGCCGACTGCACAGACTGTTCAGCCGCGGCGTCGGCGAGGCCATCATCGAAGGGTCCGGCGACCATATCGACGTCCTCGTGGTCACACACGCCCAGGCAGCTCACAATCGACTCCTCCGCCGGCGCGGAGGAGTCGATAACCCGGACGGCACGCTGTAGATCCTTGACGATCGGCCCCCATGGCCCGTGCCGACCGCGAGGGCCTTCGGCCGGGCGACTTCACCCTTCCGGCGGACATGTCCCGCGGCCATGGGTGCGGCTCTCTCCGCTAGCCTCATGCCGGATCCGACGGCTCCCTGCCCGTGGAGACGCCCGTCCGTGCGAAACGGCCTGCCCAGCCGGCTCCGGAGATCTCGGAGGTGCCTGCCACCATGACGGATCTCGCTTTCATCGGCCTCACCGTCGCGGTCTTCCTCGTCCTCGCAATCGTCTCGAAAGGAGTCGGCCGGCTGTGAGCGCCGAGAATGCCCTGGGGCTTGCCGTCGCGGGCGGACTCGTGATCTACCTGGTGATCTGCCTCGTGTTCCCCGAGAGGTTCTGACGTGACGGACGCGCTCGCCGGCTGTCTTCAGATCCTCGCCCTGGCCGGAGCGCTGGCTCTGTCCTTCCGTCCGCTGGGCGACCACATGGCACGGCTCCTGACCTCACCGTCGCACTGGCGGGTCGAGCGCCTGGTGTACCGGGCGGGAGGTGTGGACGCGGACGCCGACCAGCGGTGGGCGGTGTACCTGAGTGGCGTCCTGGCCTTCTCCGCCGTCTGCGTGCTCTTCCTGTACGGCTTCCTGCGCCTGCAGAACCACCTGCCGCTCTCTCCGGACACACCCCACATGGACGCCGACCAGGCGTTCAACACCGCGGCGTCCTTCGTCACCAACACCGACTGGCAGTCGTACTCCGGTGAGTCCGCGCTGGGACACCTGGTCCAGATGGCCGGGCTCGCCGTGCAGAACTTCGTGTCCGCCGCCGTCGGCATCGCCGTCGTCACCACCCTGATCCGCGGCTTCACCCGGACCGGGACCGACCGGGTCGGCAACTTCTGGGTCGACCTGACCCGGGTCGTCGTGCGCCTGCTGCTGCCCCTGGCGTTCGTCTTCGCGATCGTGCTGGTGGCCACGGGCGCCGTGCAGAACCTGCACGGCGCACAGGACCTGACCACGATCGCGGGCGGCCGGCAGACGATCACGGGCGGGCCGGTCGCCTCCCAGGAGGCGATCAAGGAACTCGGCACGAACGGCGGTGGCTTCTACAACGCCAACTCCGCGCACCCCTTCGAGAATCCCACGGCCTTCAGCAACCTCATCGAGATCTACCTCCTCCTGGTGATCGCCTTCTCCCTGCCGCGCACCTTCGGGCGGATGGTCGGCGACAACCGTCAGGGGTACGCGATCGTGTCCGTCATGGTCCTCGTCTGGGCCGCCTCCGTCGCCATCATCACGGTCAACGAACTCCACAGCATCGGCAGCGCCGCGGGACATGCGGCGGGCGGCATGCTGGAAGGCAAGGAGCAGCGGTTCGGTATCTGGGCCTCGGCCCTGTTCGCCGCCTCCACCACGCTGACGTCGACCGGTGCGGTCAACAGCGCCCACGACTCCTACACGCCCGGTGGCGGCGGAATGACGATCTTCAACATGATGCTCGGTGAGATCGCCCCGGGCGGCGCCGGCTCGGGCCTCTACGGCATCCTGATCCTCGCGGTCGTCGCCGTCTTCATCGCCGGTCTGATGGTCGGCAGGACCCCCGAGTACCTGGGCAAGAAGCTTCGCGGCAAAGAGATCAAGTTCGCCTCGCTCTACATCCTCACCACGCCGGCCGTCGTCCTGATCGGAGCGGGTACCGCCATGGCGCTGCGGGGGGAGCGAGCGGCGATGCTCAACACCGGTCCGCACGGCTTCTCGGAAGTCCTTTACGCGTTCACCTCGGCCGCCAACAACAACGGCTCGGCCTTCGCGGGTCTGTCGGCCGACACGACCTGGTACAACACCGCACTCGGTCTGGCGATGCTGTTCGGCCGCTTCCTCCCCGTGATCTTCGTACTGGCCCTGGCGGGCTCCCTGGCGGGACAGCAGCACGTGCCGGTGACCGCGGGCACGCTGCCCACGCACCGGCCGCAGTTCGTCGGCCTGCTGGCGGCCGTGATCCTCATCGTCGTCGGGCTCACCTACTTCCCCGCGCTCGCGCTCGGACCGCTCGCGGAGGGACTGCGCTGATGACCACGGGTGACCGGCGGCTCTCCCCCTCCCGCACGGCTGACCGACCACCGCGGTCCGTCTCCTCCGGGCTGCTGGATCCGCGTCTCCTGCTGCGATCGGTTCCCACGGCCCTGCGCAAGCTCGACCCGCGCGTGATGACCCGCACCCCCGTGATGTTCGTTGTGGAGGTGGGAGCGGCCCTGACCACCACGTCAGCCATCCGGAACCCCAGCGTCTTCGCCTGGGTCATCACCGTCTGGCTCTGGCTGACGACTGTTTTCGCCAGCCTGGCTGAAGCCGTCGCCGAAGGACGCGGTAAAGCACAGGCCGACACCCTGCGCCGGGCACAGACCGAGACGACCGCCCGCCGGCTCGCCGACCGGCCCCGCGGCGGAGGCGACGCGGCAGAGGAACAGGTCCCGGCGGCGAGGCTGCGCCCGGGAGACCACGTGGTGGTCGAAGCCGGACAGGTCATTCCGGGGGACGGCGACGTCGTCGAGGGCATCGCCTCCGTGGACGAGTCGGCCGTCACCGGCGAATCCGCCCCGGTGATCCGGGAATCCGGCGGTGACCGGTGCGCCGTGACAGGAGGCACGAAAGTCCTCTCCGACCGGATCGTCGTGAGGATCACCTCACAACCCGGTGAGACGTTCGTCGACCGGATGATCGCACTGGTCGAAGGCGCGGACCGGCACAAGACGCCGAACGAGATCGCGCTGCACATCCTGCTCGCGTCCCTGACGATCGTCTTCCTGGTCGCCGTGGTCACCCTCCAGCCCTTCGCGACCTTCGCGGGTGCCGAACAGCCCATCGTCGTCCTGGTCGCTCTCACGGTCGCGCTGATCCCGACCACGATCGGCGCGCTGCTGTCCGCGATCGGGATCGCCGGGATGGACCGGCTCGTCCAGCGCAACGTCCTCGCGATGTCCGGACGGGCCGTGGAAGCCGCAGGCGACGTCAACACCCTGCTGCTGGACAAGACCGGCACCATCACCCTCGGCAACCGCCAGGCCGCCGCGTTCCTGCCCGTACAAGGAGTGGCCGTTGCCGAACTCGCGGACGCCGCCCAGCTCTCCTCGATCGCCGACGAAACCCCTGAAGGCCGCTCCATCGTGGTACTGGCCAAGGAACAGCACGCGCTGCGCGGCCGCGTCGAGGGGGAACTCGCCCACGCCAGGTTCGTGCCGTTCACGGCGCAGACCAGGATGAGCGGGGTGGATCTCGACGACGGACGGGAGAGACGTTCCCTGCGCAAGGGCGCCGCGACCTCGGTGATGAGCTGGGTGCGTCAGGCCGGAGGAAGTCCCACCCCGGACGTCGGCGGAATCGTCGACGGTGTCTCCGCCGGCGGTGGCACACCTCTGGTCGTCGGCGAAGTGCTGCGCAGCGAAGGCCGGTGCTCGGCCCGCGTGCTCGGCGCCATCCACCTCAAGGACGTCGTCAAGGCCGGTATGCGGGACCGCTTCGGCGAACTGCGCGAGATGGGTATCCGCACCGTGATGATCACCGGCGACAACCCACTGACCGCCCGGGCGATCGCCGACGAAGCGGGCGTGGACGACTTCCTCGCCGAAGCCACGCCCGAGGACAAGCTGAGGCTGATCCGGCGGGAGCAGGCCGGCGGAAAGCTGGTCGCGATGACCGGAGACGGTACCAACGACGCCCCCGCGCTCGCCCAGGCAGATGTCGGCGTGGCCATGAACACCGGTACCTCGGCGGCCAAGGAGGCCGGCAACATGGTGGACCTGGACTCCAACCCGACCAAGCTCATCGAGATCGTCGCGATCGGCAAGCAGTTGCTGATCACACGAGGAGCCCTGACCACCTTCTCGATCGCCAACGACGTCGCGAAGTACTTCGCGATCATCCCCGCGATGTTCGCGACGGTCTATCCAGGTCTGGACCGGCTCGACATCATGCGTCTGCACAGTCCGACGTCCGCGATCACCTCGGCGATCGTCTTCAACGCCCTGATCATCGTGGCGCTGATCCCGCTGGCCTTGCGTGGCGTTCGCTACCGGCCCTCGTCGGCGTCACGGCTGCTCAGCCGCAACATCTGGCTGTACGGCGTGGGAGGGCTGGTCGCTCCGTTCGCCGGCATCAAACTGATCGACCTGCTCGTCCCGTTCGTCCCCGGCCTGCACTGATCCAGAAAGCGGTTCGGCATGTCCCGTCCACTCGGCCCCGTCCTCCGGCAGCACCTGGCAGCGCTGCGGATGCTGCTGGTCTTCACCGTGGTCACCGGACTCGCCTATCCACTGGCCGTCACCGGCATCGCGCAGGTCGCCTTCCCGCATCACGCCAACGGATCGCTGATCGACACGGGTGGGCGGCCCGTGGCCTCCGGCCTGATCGGCCAGAGTTTCCCCCTCCTCCAGAACGGGGAGGGCACCGGCCGCCCCGACCCGAAATGGTTCCAGCCCCGCCCTTCCACCAGCTCGTACGACCCTCTGGCCTCCGGTGCCTCCAACCTCGGTCCCAACAATCCGACGCTGGTGGCACGAGCGAAGGAGCGCCGCGCAGCACTCTCCGCGTTCGACGGGGTGCCACCCGGTGACGTACCCGCCGACGCGCTCACCGCGAGCGGTTCCGGACTCGACCCCGACATCTCCCCCGCCTACGCGTACGAGCAGGTCGATCGCGTGGCCCGGGCACGGGGGCTCCCACGCTCCACCGTTCGCGGCCTGGTCACCGCGCACCGCCAACGGCGCGCCCTCGGCTTCCTCGGCCAGGAGCATGTCAACACTGTGCAGCTCAACCACGCCCTGGCCCGGCTCGGGTGAACCGCTCTCCCGGGGTCGAAGCCGGCCCACCGCACACCCGCGCTGTCTCGGCGCGCCCCTGCGTCGCGTCGCCCTGCGCCGAGGACGGTTCGAGGCCAGAATGAGGGGACCACAGCGAGACCCGGCCGGAGCCGACGGCCACCTCGAGTGAGAGGCAGCCCATGGAGCGAGCCGCCATCAGCGTCGACGACCTCAGCAAGCGCTTCGGATCTCTCGTGGCCCTCGACCGGCTGACCTTCGAGGTCCGGCCCGGGGAGGTCTTCGGGCTGCTGGGCCCCAACGGTGCGGGCAAGACCACCGTGATGCGGATCCTGACGACGATCCTGCACCCGAGCGCCGGGCGCGCCGAGGTCCTCGGGCACGACGTGGTGCGGGAGGCCGCCGAGGTGCGGCGGCTGATCGGACTGGCCGGTCAGTACGCGGCCGTGGACCCCAACCTGACCGGGCGGGAGAACCTGCGGTTGATCGGCCGGCTGAGCCGGCTGGCCCGCTCCCGGATCCGTCCCCGGGCGAGCGCCCTGCTGCACCGCTTCGACCTCACTGCGGCCGCGGACCGCCCGGTGCGGACGTACTCGGGCGGCATGCGGCGCCGTCTCGACGTCGCCGCCGCCCTGGTCGCAGAGCCACCACTCCTCTTCCTCGACGAGCCGACGTCCGGCCTCGACCCGCAGAGTCGCAACGCCCTGTGGGAGCTGATCCGCGAACTGGTGAGTGAGGGGACCACAGTCCTCCTGACCACCCAGTACCTGGAGGAGGCGGACCAGTTGGCGGAGCGGGTCGTCGTCGTGGACCAGGGACGCCTCATCGCCGACGACACGCCGGCCGCCCTCAAGGTCCGCCTGGGCAACACCGTGATCGAACTGGACATGGGCGAACGGGGCCGGGCGGTGACGGCAGCCGCCACCATCGAAGGACGACTCGGAGAAGCGGCGGAGGTGGACGGCTCGCGGCTGAGGCTGCCCTGCCGGAACGCCTTCGAGCTGCTGCGCGGCATCCTGAACCTGCTGGAAGCCGACGGGCACGTCCCACGGAACGTCACTGTGCGCGAATCCAGTCTCGACGACGTCTTCCTCGCCTTGACCGGCCACCGCACACGGACCGGTCCCGGCGCGGGCGCCGCCGCCCCAGGGGGGACGGAATGACCACGACCACCACCGGGCGCTCCCTGCCGGCAGAGCGGCCGAGCAGCCGGATCGCCGCCACGGTCCGAGATGGTTCGGCGGTCGCCTGGCGCAACCTCATAGCGTTGCGCAGGGTGCCACGGCTGCTGGTGTTCTCCACCATCCAGCCGCTCGTCTTCGTATTGATGTTCCGCTACGTCTTCGGCGGTGTCGTGAGCCCGTCGCTGCCGCCCGGTGTCTCCTACGTGGACTTCCTGATTCCCGGGATCTTCGTGCAGACCGCCGTCTTCGGCTCGATGAACACGGCGATCGGGCTGGCCACCGACATGCAGACCGGGCTGATGGAGCGCTTCCGCTCGCTGCCCATGGCCCGCTCGGCTGTGCTGGTCGGCCGGACCACCGCCGACCTGGCACGCAACGTCTTCGTGGTGACGCTCATGACCGCCGTCGGCTTCGCCCTCGGCTTCCGTATCCACGCCGGCGTTCCGGCGTTCCTGGGCGGTGTGCTACTGGTCCTGGCGTTCGGCTTCGCCATGTCGTGGATCTTCGCGGTGGTCGGCATGGGGGTCGGGGACCCGGAGACCGCGCAGGCCGCCGCCTTCCCGGTGCTCGCACCGCTGGTCTTCGCCTCCTCGGCGTTCGTCCCCGTGGCGACCATGCCCGGTTGGCTCCAGGCGTTCGCGAACCACCAACCGGTCTCGCAGACCGCCGAGGCCGTGCGGACCCTGGTACTGGGCGGCCCGGCCACCAGCGACGTGTGGCAGGCACTCGTCTGGGACGCCGGGATCGTGGCGGTCTTCGCGCCGCTGGGCGTGTGGTTCTACCGCCGGGTCGTCTGAGGGCCGCGGGTCGGGACGGCGGACGAAAGGCATTCCTCGAAGGTCGGCCACCCCTGGCCAGGTCCGGTCGGCCTCCGTCGAGGGCCGGCCGGACCTGGCCACCCGTGGCCGGCGGACCCACAATGGGGAGAGCGGAACGGTCGGCCCCACCGGGTGGGGTGGAGGATGTGATGAACGGTTCGCTCGAGTTGGGGCACATCGCCGGTGTGCCGTTGCGGTTGCACTGGAGCGCGCCGCTGCTGGTCCTCGTACTGGGTGTCGGACTGGCCGGCAGCGCCCTGCCGGCCTGGGCCCCGGGCCATTCCCCGCTCGCCTACCGGCTCTGGGCGGTCGTGGGAGCGCTGCTGCTGACGGCGAGCCTGATCGCTCACGAGGGCGGTCACGCCCTCGTCGCACGACGATCGAAGATCGCGGTGAAGGACGTGACCGTCTTCGCCCTCGGGGGCGTGACCCGGATGGCGTCCCCCACCACCGCGAGAAGCCAGGGCCTGGTGGCGGCCGCGGGTCCCGTGATCAGCCTGGTGCTCGGCGGCCTGTGCCTGGGCGGCTCGGCCCTGGCTAGCGACGTCCTGCACTGGCCACTGCCGGCTGGGGTCCTGGCCTGGGGTGGATGGACGAACATCGTGCTCGCGGCGTTCAACCTCCTGCCGGCGGCACCCCTGGACGGTGGCCGGGTGCTCCAGGCGTTGATCTGGCGCGTGCGGGGCGATCGCGAGCGGGCGGCGCAGGCATCCGGCCGCTGCGGACAGGTCGCGGGAACGGTCCTGGCGGCGGGCGGCCTGTTGGAGTTCCTGCACGGAGCCGGGGCGGGTCTGTGGCTGAGTCTGGTCGGACTGTTCGTGATGGTGGTCGCTTCCGCAGAGGTCCGGCGCGCCCAGTTGTTCGCGTCTCTGCGCGGGCTGCGGGTGTCCGAGGTCATGCGGCCCGCGATCACGGGGCCGGAGTGGCAGAGCGTCGACCGATTCCTGGCCGAGACCGCGTGGCACGCCCGTGACCGTCCGGTGATCCCCGTCACCGACCTCGACGGCCGTCCCACCGGCTACGTGACGGTGCCCGCCCTACGCGCCGTCCCCGACGCTCGCAGGCCGGCCACCCGTGTCCGGGATCTCGCCGCACCGCTGGAGCGGTGTGTACTGGCCCGTCCGGACGAGGAGATGACCGACGTCCTGGAGCGCGCCGCCATGTCTCCCGCGGGCCCCCTCCTGGTCGTCGATCATCATCACGTCGTCGGCGTCGTCACCGGCGCGGACCTCGCCGGGGCCGGCGACCGTCACCCGGGTCCACGGGGCCGGCCCCCACCGGACGCACCGGCGGGGCGCGGCCCCTGACCCGCCGGTGTCCGTGTCGTCGGGCAGGTTGACGAAGTGGCTCAGAGCCTGTCGGGTGACCTGGGATCGAAAAGCGGACGCGGTCCGATGCGTGCGATTCCAAGGCGCCAAAACGCGGGAAGCGTGCGTGCGAGGGCCTGGCCGCTCGGCCAGAGGCCACCCGACAGGCTCTCAGCCGGCCCTGCCGCGCCCGGGCGATGCGCAGCGCGTGCTCGGGGCCGGAGTCCAAAACGCCGGCGAAGCGTGCTACTCACCGGCGGTCTCCCCCAGCCGGCCGCGCCGGCCACCGCGGAGTGGGGCCGGCGCGGAGGCCGCGCACGCGTGGCAACCGGCCTGCGCCGTTGGGACCACCACCTCGGGCCGGCCGAGGACGCCGGAGTACCCGAGGACGACAACGGCTCCCGCGCACAGCAGCCCGGTGGCGGACAGCACCGCCCAGGGCAGCCAGCCGATCCCGGTGTCGAAGAGAGCGCCGACCGCGAGATTGCCGACGGCGATGGCGATGCCGGAGGCGGTGTTGTAGGCGCCGTAGTACGTGGCCACCAGTCGCTCGCCGGACAGGCGCATCACGGTGTCCATCTCGAACGGGTAGAGCAGCGCCCCGCCCCAGGCCAGCAGCACCGCACACAGCCCGAGGGCCATGACACCGGTCATCGTGCCTGTCGGTCCCTGGCCGGGGGAGGGCAGGACCGGCAGGAAGGCGAGCCCCATGACGGCAAGTCCCCAGGCGATGGCCTTCGGCGCGGTCAGGGTGCGTTCGGCCCAGGCGGTGAGTCTCAGCTGCCCCGACAGGGCCGCGAGCGCGGACGCGGCGAACACCGCCCCCGTCACCAGGCCGGTCTGCCCGCCGAACAACTCCCGCGCCCGCAGCGGCAGCGCCAGGTAGACCTGGAAGGCCAGCACGTACGAACCGGACATGGCGCACGCGAACAGCAGGAAGGGCCGGTTGGCGGCGATGGACCGCCAGTCGGCGAGCACCGCGCCCACGGCGGAGCGTGCGTCCCGGTCGGCCGGCGGACGAGCGGGCAGGGCCCGCGCCTGAAGGACCGCGAGCAGGCCGAAGACGGCTGCGGCGACGACGCACACGGCCCGGAAGTCCAAGGCCAGCAGGGCGAGTCCCGCGAGCGGCCCGACGAGGATGCCCCCCTGGTAGAAGACGTTGAAGACGGCGAACGCCTCCACCCGCCGCTCCTCCCCCGCCTCGGCGGCCAGGTAGGCGCGTACGGCCGGGTTGAACAACGCCCCGGCCAATCCGGTGAGCGCCGAGGCCACCACCAGCGCGGGCAGGGACTGGGCGACGCCGAGGAGGGCGAAAGCGACGGTCCGAAGGGCACACCCGGCGAGGATCATCGGCTTGCAGCCGTAGCGGTCGGCGAGGGTGCCGCCGATGAGGAACATCCCCTGCTGGGAGAGGTTGCGCACCCCCAGGACGAGGCCGACGGTCCAGGCGGCGAGCCCGAGGCCGTGGGAGAGGTGGTCGGCGAGGTACGGCATGAGCATGTAGAAGCCCAGGTTGATGCCGAACTGGTTGACCATCAGCATGCGCGCGGCCGGGTCGAAGGACGCCCACCGCGCCCGCAGTCGCCTCATCACGCACCCACCGCTCGGCCGGCGGGGCGCGGGAGGCGGGCGAGCGGGTCGCGTACGTCCGAGCAGCGGGTCCAGCCGGTCACCACACACTCGTCCGGGACGGCGATCTCATCCGGCTCCTCGGGGATGTCAGCGTCGAGGAGCCCGTGCTCGTCGCACCACGGATCGCTGTAGATCGTGTCGAGGTAGCGGTGCGGGCCGTCGGGGAAGACGGCCGCGATCCGGGTCCCGGCCGGCAGGGTGCGGGCCGCCCAGCCGGCGACCATTGCGACCGCGCCGACGCTCCATCCACCGGAGACGTAGTGCCGTCGGGCGAGCCGCCGGCACGCCCGGGCCGCCTCCCGGGGTGCGACCCAGTGCACTTCGGAGAACGCCGCGTAGTCGACGTTGTCGGGGTGGATGCTGGATCCGAGTCCACGCATGAGCCTGGGACCGGAGGGCTGCCCGAAGATCGCGGAGTTGACCGAGTCCACCCCGATGAGAGTCAGGTCCGGTGTGATCTCCCGCAGTCCGGCGGCGATGCCGGCCGAGTGGCCGCCGGTGCCGACCGCCGCGACCAGGACGTCGACCCGGCCGAGCTGGGCGATCAGCTCCAGGGCGAGCGGCCGGTAGGCGGCGACGTTGTCGGGGTTGGCGTACTGGTCCGGACAGTACGCGCCCGGCGCCGCTGCCATGAGCGCCGCGACCCGGCTCCGGCGGGCGGCCTGCCAGCCGCCGGTCGGGTGCGGCCGGTCGACCTGGTCGACGTAGGCGCCGAGCGCGGTCAGCATCCGCACGAGCGACGGTTCCATGCCGGGGTCGGTGACCACGGTCACCGGATGCCCGTACGTCATCCCGGCGAGCGCCAGGCCCAGGCCGAGGGTCCCGCTGGAGGACTCGATCACGGGGTCGCCGGGCAGCAGTTCGCCGCGCAGCCGGGCCTGGCGCATCATGTGCAGTCCCGGGCGGTCCTTGATCCCGCCGGGGTTGCGGCCTTCCAGCTTCGCGAAGAAGCCGCGACCGGGCGGGGCGAAGGGCTGGTCGACCCAGAGGACGGGGGTGGATCCGACGAGCTGGGCGGGGTGGCGGACCACGGGTGGGACGGGTGCGAACGAGGCCGGGTCGGCCGAAGTGAGAGCGAGGGGCCCGAGGTCGTCGAGCAGGGTGGCGGGATTCATGAGGTGCGTGCTCCTTCGCGCCCCGGCTCTTGGGTGCGGGGGCGGACGGTGGGTCAGTAGGACGCGCGGGCACACCGCTTCCGTGCCGACGGCGTGGAAGCCGGCGGATGGGGGTGCGGTGTGCGGGGGTTTCCTACTGGCGCCAGACGCAGCGCGTAGCCAGCTCGGCATGATGGCGTCGTGGAGCGGAGCCTTCCGAGCGGAACGGTCTCTGCCCCGACAGGACGCCCGGGCCGGTCGCATCGTCGGCCGGCCCCGCAGGCATCCCTTCCATCCCGACGGGAAGGGGTTCTGCCGAGGCGCCCGCGGGCCGTGGCCGGTCCATGGCGTGGTCTCCATGTGCGTCCGGCCCGTGTTCGTGCGCCGGCATCGGCTCCGCCCGGTGACCCGGCCCGTCGTGCGCCGCCGCGGCCACGGTCTGCGGGCACGCGGTGTCGATGAAGATGTGGGCCCCGGTGAAGGCGGCGCTGTGGCCGGCCCCGGTGATGTGGGCGGCGATCACCACGATCAGGACGGGCAGCAGCACGGCGCGGCAACGTCGCAGTCTCCGCGCCCAGGCCCGCCGGAAGTCGATCACCTACCTAACGTAAGACCACACTCACCGATAGTCACGTCTCTTCACCTGTCAGTCGTTCGTTCGAGGCACGGAGGCCACGGTCGGCGGCACAACGCTCGAAGTGCAGGCATGCCGGAGCACGCCCTGCCTGCTGCGAAGGAAGCTTCAGCACCGAAGGACCTCACGGCCTCGAACGCCACATCGGTCGCCTCGGGCACGCAGGCCCGTCCGACACCCGGATCGCCCACGGCAGGTGATCAGCCCGCTGACCGCGAAGACCCGCATCGACCAGGCCGTGACCGAGCTCAACGCCCGAGGTCGACCTCAACTCGCCTCCCTGACAGACGAGTCGGGTTGTGGCCGCTCCGCGCGGCGGCTGGGATCCGGAGAGCTGAACTGCACCGGCGACCGCGTTGAGCGAACGCGGGAGCCGGGCCACTTCCGAACCGGGGCGGTATCCGCGTTCCGGTTCGGTCGCGTTCACGGACGGCCGGACTCAAGCGCCGAGCTGCGGCGTGACATACGAGGCAAAGACTGACGTGTCATGTAATGCAAGGACAGGTGCCCGGCGAACAGCCTCGGCACCTCTCGCATGTGTCGGAACCGATGCCGAAATACTCGCGGGAACCTGTACAGAAAACGTCGCAGACCACACCCGCCCACGGCCGAGTCACATCATCCCGCGCCACCGGAGCGGGGCCGCTCACAGGGCTGATCGGCACGCACATCGTCGGCACCTCACCCCCACTCGCCGATCTGTCCGCGGTTACCAGACCTGCCCGGTCACAACAGGCGGATTCTCCAGGGTTCCCGGGGTTTCGAAAGTTTCGGAACAAACGCAGAAACTATTCCTGTGCGGAGTGTTGACGATGCACTGCCAATACCTCAATCATTTCTGTCTGGGAAACCGGCCACAGTTCGACATCCCGAACTGCTCCGGCCTTGGGTAATCCGTGCCGCACGGCAGATCCACGCACCACTGGACTACCGGTCCCGCTCCACAGCAACCCGCGCCACCCCGTTTCGTTCCGGTGAGGTTCGCACCAGTGCGTCCCTGGCTCTCCACGCAGTCGGAGAGGGAGGCGACGCCGGGTGGCGATCCCCCGGCTGAGCTGCGATGGAGTACCCCGTGCCGGTGTCAAGGATCGCCCCGTCCCCCCACTGCGGTGCCCGGTGATCGCGTATCGCCCGGGTCCCGGCCCGCCCCGTCCGTCCGCCCGTCCGTCCGTCCGCCGAAGGGGAGCGGACGACGCAATCTCTGCGCTTCGGTCCTTCCGTGAATTCCACCTTGGAGGCACAGTCATGGGCTCGTACGCCCTTACCGGACCCGTTGTCCGCCGAAAAATGCACGGCCTGCTGCTGGCACTGGTCGTCGGCGTCCTCGGCGCGGTCACCGCACTGGTCGCGCCGCCGGCCGCACACGCGGCCGAGAGTACGCTCGGCGCCGCGGCGGCGCAGAACGGCCGCTACTTCGGCACCGCGATCGCCTCAGGCAAGCTGGGCGACTCGACGTACACGACGATCGCGGGCCGTGAGTTCAACTCGGTGACGGCCGAGAACGAGATGAAGATCGACGCCACCGAACCGCAGCGGGGCCAGTTCAACTTCACCGCCGCCGATCGCGTCTACAACTGGGCGGTACAGAACGGCAAGCAGGTGCGCGGTCACACCCTGGCCTGGCACTCCCAACAGCCCGGCTGGATGCAGAGCCTCAGCGGCAGCACCCTGCGCCAGGCGATGATCGACCACATCAACGGCGTGATGGCCCACTACAAGGGCAAGATCGCCCAGTGGGACGTCGTGAACGAGGCCTTCGCCGACGGCTCTTCGGGAGCCCGGCGGGACTCCAACCTGCAACGCACCGGCAACGACTGGATCGAGGCCGCCTTCCGCGCCGCGCGCGCCGCCGACCCTGCTGCCAAGCTCTGCTACAACGACTACAACGTCGAGAACTGGACCTGGGCCAAGACCCAGGCCATGTACGCCATGGTCCGGGACTTCAAGCAGCGCGGCGTGCCGATCGACTGCGTCGGCTTCCAGTCGCACTTCAACAGCGGCAGCCCCTACAACAGCAACTTCCGCACCACCCTGCAGAACTTCGCCGCCCTCGGCGTGGACGTGGCCGTCACCGAACTCGACATCCAGGGCGCCTCGGCCTCGACCTACGCCGCCGTGACCAACGACTGCCTGGCCGTCCCGCGCTGCCTCGGCATCACCGTCTGGGGTGTGCGCGACACCGACTCCTGGCGATCGCAGGACACGCCGCTGCTGTTCAACGGTGACGGCAGCAAGAAGGCCGCCTACACCGCCGTCCTCAACGCGCTCAACGGCGGCTCCACCACGACGCCCCCCGCGGGGTCCGGCCAGATCAAGGGCGTCGGTTCGGGCCGGTGCCTGGACGTACCCGGCACCAGCACCACCGACGGCACCCAGCTCCACCTGTGGGACTGCCACAGCGGCACCAACCAGCAGTGGACGTACACCGACGCCGGCGAGTTCAGAGTCTACGGCGACAAGTGCCTGGACGCCGGCGGCACCGGCAACGGCTCCGCGGTCCAGATCTACAGCTGCTGGGGCGCCGACAACCAGAAATGGCGCCTCAACTCCGACGGATCCATCGTGGGTGTCCAGTCCGGTCTCTGCCTCGACGCCATCGCGGCCGGCACCGCCAACGGCACGCTGATCCAGCTCTACTCCTGCTCGAACGGCAGCAATCAGCGCTGGACCCGCACCTGAGGACATCGCTGACGGTCCCGGGTCGCCGCCGTGATGGCGGCGACCCTCGCGGCAGGGCTCGGTGTCCGGCCCCGCGCTCGACGAACGGACCCGGGCGTAGGCGGCCCGGTCACTTCTCCGCCGTCTCGGCTCGACCACACACCGCTATCGTCTCTTCTCCCTCCGCGCTCCGCCGGCTCGAAGGCCTTCACTGCCCGCGCCGGCCGAGGACGAGACGACCGACCGGCGCGGAGACCACCTCCACGTAGGTGATGCCGCCGGCCCGCAGTTCTCGAGGACGCGGATGTCGCCGGAGCCCTCGAGTGCCGCGAGCAGGAGCAACTCACGCGTGTCCTGCGGCAGCCGTTCGACGCGGGCGCGGTACAGAGTCCGGACGTCGCGCCCCGGGCCGCTCCCCCACTCCGCCCCTGCGCCGTTACCGGACACACTGGCGGTCCCTGCGAATTCAGCAGAGCCAGGGGGTTGCCCTGTGCGTCTCGCGCGACGGTCGACAGGACGCACCGAGGGAGATGCACGAAACTCGCCGAACAGCGACAGCACCGCGTTCAGGACGGCGATCCGGCCGTCCGCGGGGCGGACCGATGCCGTCCGATCCGATGGGGACGGACCTTGGCCCTGGTGCCACGGGATCGCCCGGCCTGCGTCCGCTTGTACCGTCGGACCCGGTTCGGCGGGGAGCCTCCGGGTGCGACGGGTTCGCGTCACGGCGGCGCGAGGTTCGGGCTCCGAAGCGTCTCAGCCGATGGCGGGGCCGGTCCAGTCCGTGGGGACGTGGCCGAGGCGGACCCGCTGCGGGTGGTCGCCGACGGGGATCGAGGTGACCTTCGCGCCGGTCGCGAAGTCGATCGCCGTCACCTGGTCGGTGCCGCTCTCGGACACGACGCAGTGCTTACCGTCCCCGCTGACGGTGGCCCAGTACGGCTTGGAGGCGGGGACGAGCGGGCCCTCCTGAAGCGTCTCGCGATTGACGACGGTGACGTAGTCGTCCATGGTTCCGGCGATGCAGAGCTTGTCACCCCGGGGGCTCATGGACATGCCGTGATGGCGGGAGTCGTTGACAAAGGTGGTGCGTTCGTCGCTGGTCTCCGGATTCTTCGGCAGCGTCTTCACTCGGGTGATCTTGTCGTTGCGCACGTCATACTCGACGAACCCGTTGAAGAAGGAGACCTGGAAGTACATCTTCGACTCGTCAGGCGTGAAGGCGACGGGGCGCAGCGCGTCGGACAGGTCCTTGCGGCCGAAGGCGTCGAGCCGCTCGCGCATGTCGATGATCTTCTTGACCTGGAAGGTCTTGGCGTCGGCGACGGTGATGCGGCGGTCGCCCTTGGTGAAGTCCTGCCAGGGTGCGTCCATGTCGGTGTTGACCTCGCCGATGGACATGTTCCACAGGTACCTGCCGTCGTCGGTGTACACGTTCTCGTGCGGCTTGTCGCCCGTCGTGAAGTTGCCTGCCTCCTTGCCCGTCACCATGTCGAGGACGTGCACGGTGTTGGAGAGGGAGGAGGAGACGGCGACCTGGGCGCCGTCGGGGGAGACCGCCATGTGGTCGGAGCGGAAACCGGACACCGGGAAGCGCCAGTTGATCTTGCCGGTCTCCACATCGATGGAGACCACGTCGGCGAAACTCGGCCGGGAGGCGACGACGGACGTGCCGTCCGTCGTGGTGTACATGTCGTCGACGTACTGATCATGCCCCTCACCGGGGCCGAGCCGGATGCCGAGGAAGAAGGCGAGCCTGACGGGGTTGAGGTAGATCTCCCGCAGGCGCTCCTTCTTGTCGGGGATCATGTCGATCCGGCCGATCTTGGCGTAGTCGCCACGGGAGTTGATGACGTCGGCGGTGCCCTCCCAGTTGTTGCCGACGAAGAACACCTCCTTGAGCTCCTCCGAGCCGGCTTTCCGTGCCTGCTGCGGGATATCACTCGCGCCGGCCGAGGCCGGGATGGCGGTCAGTAAGCCTGCGGTCATCGCCACGGCGGTGAGGACGGCCGCGCCGAGGGGGCCTCGGCGGCGGGGAGGACGGGTAGCGGAACGTGTCATGGGGGACTCCAGAGGCAGGGGTGGGCGGCGCGCCGTCGAACAGGCCCGCATCTGTTACTGGAGGTAACGTAGCCAGGGGACGGGAACTTGAACAGGGTGCCATCGCGATTCCTCCCAGGACATCAGGGATCACTGCAGTAGGAAGCGGCACCCTCGCGGCGACAGCATTCCTGGTCGCGCATTCCAGGAGCCTGCAGGCCGCCGAAGTGCCGACCGGGGCTGCGCGGCCGGGCAGCGGGCCGCGCAGCACGGTGCCGGGGTGGTAAGGGCGCAGCAGTTACTCCGTCGGGCAGGGCGATCGTGGTGCTGGGGTTGTTCACGTGGCCGGTGCGTCGAGGCTGGGCACGGTCGACTTGCAACCGTCGCTTCCGTGGTCGGTGCGCTGGGCGTGGGTGAGGGGGTGTGCTGTCGTCCTTGAGTTCGGCGATTGAGGGGGCCGTCGCCGGTGGTGCCCGGGATGCTCAGGTGCGGGGCCCCTTCGAGGTGGCGGCCACAAGTGCGTCGCGATACGGCGGTTGGGCCCCCGAGGCGGTGCAGGCCAGAGCCCCGGCAGTGGAGGCTCGGTACAGCAGCCGCGCCAAGGCGTCCTGGCCCTGAGGCAAGGACACTCGGTGACCGGTGTCCAACAGTCCGTCGAGCAATGCCGATTGGAAGGCGTCGCCCGCGCCGATCGTGTCCGTGACGTCGACACGGGGCGCGGTGGCGTGCGCCTCGGCGTCGGCCGTGACCCCGTACGATCCCTCGGCGCCCAGGGTGACGACGGCCAGGCGTGGTCCGAGCGCGAGCAGCGCGCGGGCGCTGCGTCGGGGGCTCCGGTCCGGCCACAACCAGGCCAAGTCCTCCTCGCTGGCCTTGACCACGTCGGCGACGGCGGCTGCCTGCCCGACCGCGGTGCGGTACGCGTCGCGGTCAGGCAGCACGGACGGCCGTACGTTGAGGTCGACGGCGACGGTGCCGCCCTGCCCCCGTACCGTCCTCGCGGCTTCCCGCACCCGGCTCGCCCCGGGTTCGACGGCGATCGCCAGGGACCCGGTGTGCAGCATCACGGTGTCCGCCGGCACCGCCAGTTCCAGCGGGTCCCAGGCGGCGAGGAAGTCGTAGCGGGCGCCGCCCGTCTCCTCGTCGACCTGTGCCAGGGCCACAGTCGAACGGCCGCTGGCCGAGGGTGCCCGTTCCACCGGAAGCCCGGTCCGGGCGAGGTAGTCCTCGATGACTTCTCCCGGCACGTCGTCGCCCCAGCAGGTGACGGCGTGCACCGGCCGGCCGAGCCGGTGCAGCCCGAGCGCCACGTTGACCGGGCTGCCGCCCGCCCGCACCGCGACGTCCCCGCCACCACGCCGCCAGACGAGGTCCACCAGGACCTCACCGACCACAAGGACCGGCGGACCGCCGGACGGTGTGTGAGTGAGGGCGGTCATCGGGCACCACCTGACATCGGGAGCTCCCATGCGTCGACGGCGTGGGCGTCGGCGCCGGTCGCCATGAGGCGCCATCCCGATCCGCCCACCGGATAGAACCGCACGGTCAGCGAGCGTCCCTCGTCCGTGAACACCTCGCACACCGAGTGATCCACCAGGACCCGAATGCGGGCCGGTTCGCCCACCGGAGCCGGAAGGCGCCACCTGCCATTTTTCGCACGGGGGTCGTGGCTCGCGCGGTCGCGGTCGACCATCACGTCGCCGGTGGCCGGGTCGCGGGTGAGCGACAGATACTCCGCACCTGTCCCGTCCGTCACAATCCGCAGCCCGCTGCCTCCGCTCAACTCGGCCCGCATGTCGAAGGCATGCGGCACGGACCCGAGCTCGGCCGAGCCCGTCCCCCGGGCCTGGACCCGGCGTTCGCCCGTGCGCAGCTCATCCAGCTCGCGGGCCGGTTGCTGGCACACCGAACCGTCATCACCCAGGGTCACTTCCCGGGGGAACGAGAGCATCCCCGCCCAGCCCACCTCGTCGATCCACTGCCCCGGCGCGCCCACACGCGGTTCGTCGCGCGCCTCCCAGACCCAGGCCCACAGCAGCAGCCGGCCGTCGGGGGCGTGGAGTACTGCGGGGGCGTAGAAGTCCGGTCCGTAATCCAGCAGTTGAGGTGGTCCGGTGGCCTCGAAGGTGCCGTCTTCGGTCTCCCGGCCGGGCCAGGCCGCGGTGGCGCGCGCACCCTGCTCGGGGTCCCAGCAGGAGACCAGGAGCGCCCCGCCGTCGGCGCCGAGCGGAGCGTACTGCACACACTCCCAGCCCTCCTCGGTCGTACGGCCGTCCGCCAGTTCCACCGGTTCGTGGGTGAAGAACAGCCCTTCGTAAGTCCATCCACTCAGATCCCCCGGTGCGGTGCAGGTGTAGTGCACCGCCGCGCCGCGGCCGTCCTCGGTGGCCGCGCCGACCAGCATGCGCGGCCGCCCGTCCCACCGGTCGCGCCAGACATACGGGTCGCGGAACATCCGGAGGCCGGGCGGCGCTTCGGGCACCAGGAGACCTGGCCTCTTGGCGAAGCGCACTCCGTCCGTGGAGTCGGCCGCGGCCACCGGCTGGAACGGGCGGTCGTCGCGCCGGGCCGCGTAGAAGACGGTCAGACGGCCGTCGTGGGACAGGGCGTTGCCGGACCACACGCCATCGGCGTCGACGCCCCCCGGGGTGGGGGCGAGGGCGAGCGGCAGCTCCTGCCAGTGCAGGAGGTCAGTGCTGACGAGATGGCCCCAGTGCATGTCGCGGTGCCGGGCGTCGTGCGGGTTGTACTGGAAGAAGACGTGGTAGCGGCCGTCGTGGAAGACCATGCCGTTGGGGTCGTTGACCCAGCCCTTGGCCGGGCGCGGGTGCAGTGCGGGGAAATGGGGGCCGGGGTTCGGCTCCCGGTGGTCGTGAGTGCTCACGGTGTCGTGCCTTCGGGTCGACGGAGTGGGTTCTCTGCGCGCGTCCGGTCCAGCTGCGTCGCTCAGCCGAACTCCCGCACGGTGATGCCCGAGAACGTCGCGCTGCCCCCGTCCGCGTACACCGACACACCACTGTCGCCGGACTGGAAGTACACCTGGTGGGAGAGCACGGTGTGGCCGGAGTTGACGAAGACCTCGACGCTCTGTTTGTCGACGAGGATGCGCAGGTGCACGTCGCGCGCCGCGGGGTCGATGGGTGCGTTGCTCTGGCTGTGGCTGCCGAAGGTGCAGTCCGCGCGGTCGGAGGGGCCCCGGTCCACGTAGAGGGAGCCCTGGTAGACGCCGATGTTGGTGTGCCGCTGTCCGTCCGGCGAGTTCCCGACGGACACTCCGACGTTGTTCAGCTGGTCCCAACTGATGTCGAGTTCGAGTTCGTACGCCGTTCCCTGGTACGGGAGGTCGGCGCTCGTGGACGTGGTGACGTCTGCGAGGGGGAGGGTGCGGGTGACATGGTGGCGCAGCGCCGGGACGGGCTGCGAGAGCAGCGTGTACCACCCCTCCGGCTGTCGGGCCAGGCTCAGTTGACGGACGACGGACATCTGGCCGTTGTAGCCGTCGCTGAGGTCGGTGGGGACGGTACGGGCCGCGTACTGCCAGTTGTTCATCCACGCGAGGGCGTACCGAAGGGTGTCGGGGGCCGCCGCGTCGGGCCAGGTGACGGCCGCGTACCAGTCCCATCCCCAGTCGAGCCACTGCGGATCGCGGTTGTCGCTCGTCCAGGTCGTCCCGTCCCAACTGCCGGTCCAGTACGCGTAGGTGTCGGGCAAGCCGCTGTAGTCCCCCTGGGTGCTGGCGCCGAGCACCCAATGGCGGGTGCCGTCGTCGGCGGTCATTTCGAAGAGGTCCGGGCACTCGAACCCGCCGATGTTGGGGCTCGCGTAGCCGAACACCGACGTGTGCGTCCAGTGGATGAGGTCGGGCGAGGTGTAGAACCACATGCTCTGCTGTCGGCCGATCACCGCGACCCACTTCCCGCGGGCGGCGTCCCAGTGGATCTTCGGATCGCGGAACCAGTCGTTGTGGTCGGGGTTGTCGATGACGGGCGGCCCGTAGGCGGTGAAGGTGTAGCCGTCGTCGGTCGAGTAGTAGAGGTACTGCTCCTGGTCGTAGCGGTCGCCGTCGGTGGGCTGGGTAGCGAGCACGACGACGGCGTTCGCCCCGAAACCGGCGGTGTCGGCGCTGTCCACGACACCGGATCCGGTCCATACGGGGAAGTCGGGTTGCAAGGGGATGGCGGTGCCGCGGTCGGTGAAGGAGACGTTGTCGGTCGTGGTGGCGTGCTGCCACCAGCCGGGCGCGTTGTTCTGGTCGCTGTGCAGGTAGTACAAGTGGTACTCGCCGCCCGCGTGGACGGGTCGCTGCGGGTCGCTGAGCCAGCCGGCCGGTGGCGTCATGTGGTAGAAGGCACGCAGGGATCCGGCGGCAGAGGCCGAGGCGACCGGTATCCGGGTGGCTGCGGCAGCGAGTGCGGCCACGCCCAGGGAGCGGAGCACGGTACGCCGCGAGACATGGGTCATGGGAGGACTCCTCGAAGTGTCGGTTCGGAGGCGGGCATGACGGATGAACCCCGTGGAGCGAAAGGGGCGATGGGTGGTCATGGGTGGCCCTCGGTCGCGGGTCGTTCAGTCCCGCGCGTGCGGCCTGGTGATCGAATCGCGGGGTACGGAGGGGCAGGCGACGACCAGTGGGCCGTTGCCGGCCGGCGGGTCGAGGCGGAGCAGGGATCGGACGCCGAGGCGGCCGAGTTCGTAGTGCGGCAGTGCGACCGTGGAGAGCGCCGGCCGCAGATGGGCCGCGATGACCTCCTGATTGTCGAACCCGACGACCGACAGGTCCTCGGGCACGCGCAGACCTCGGTCGCGCAGTCCGACGTAAAGGCCCATGGCCACACGGTCGTTGTGGCAGAAGACGCCGGTGGCCCGCATGGCTAGCACCTGGTCGACGGCCGCGTGGCCGCCCTCCTGGTCCGGCCGGACCTCGACGACCAGGTCCGGGTCGAAGGGGAGACCGTTCGCACTCAACGCGAGGCGATAGCCCTCAAGTCGTCCTTCCTGGGCGGGAGACGGCGTGCTGGTGTTGAGGAAGGCGATCCGTCGGTGGCCCGCGTCCACAAGCATGCGGGTGGCGTCGTGGCCGCCGGCTGTCTCGTCGGGGACCACGGCGGGCAGCGCGCCGTCCGCGCTGTAGCAGTTCACGAGCACGGTGTCCGACTCGGTCAGTCCGGCGGGCGGTTCGACGGCCCGGTGGTACCAGGTGGAGTAGAGGATGCCGCGCACCTTGTGCTCCAGCATCATTGCGATGGCGCTCGCCTCGGCGTCCCTGTTGCCCTCGGTGTTGGCGATGAGCAGGACGTAGCCGTGCCGCCATGCCTCCTCCTGGGCGCCGTGGATGATCTGCCCGGCGAACGGGGTCGACGCGATGGCGTCGGCGACCAGGCCGAGGAATCGCGACTTGCCCTTGACGAGGTTCTTCGCCATGGCGTTGGGCCGGTACCCCAGGTCGTCGATCGCGCGGCGCACCCGGGCACGCGCGTCCTGGCCGATCCTGGCACCGGTGTCGTTCACGACGTGCGAAACGGTGGACACCGACACTCCGGCGGCCTCGGCCACGTCCCGCATGGTGACGGCCCGGTGCTTGTCGCCTTCGCTCTTCATTTCCTCGTCATCCCTTGGTCGCTCCGCTCTCCAGGCCGTAGATCATCGCCTTGTTCAGGACGAGGAATACCAGCAGCAGCGGTGTGACCGTGACGCACACTCCGGCGAACGTCGCGGTCCAGTCGGTCTTGCCCATCGCTCCGATGTAGTTTTGCAGTCCGACCGGGATCGTCTTCAACCCGTCCGACAGGACAAACGTGTTAGCGAAGACGAAGTCGTTCCAGATGAAGATGCTGTTGACCATCACGACGGTGATGACGGTGTTGACCGACAGCGGAAGCGTGATGCGGGCGAAGATCCGGTAAGGACCGGCACCGTCCAGCGACGCCGCCTCGTACATCTCGCGGGGGATGTACGAGAAGAACGACGAGAACAGGTACAGGGACATCGGCAGCCCGAATCCGGCGAGTGGGATCATCATCGACAGGTACGTGTCGAGCAGACCGACCTGGGCGTAGTCGATGAACAGCGGTACGAGTGCGATCTGCACCGGTACGACGATGCCGAGCAGGAACAGGGCGCGCACGACGTCGCTGAACCGGAAGCCGAGCACCTGTAGGGCGTAGGCGCCCATCAGTCCGCACACGACGATGAGCGCGTCCGCGCCGAGTGTGACGACAAGGCTGTTGAGAACGTACCGGCCGAGGTCCGCGTGGTCGAAGGCGCGGGCGAAGTTGTCCAGCGTGAACGAGGTCGGCAGGCTGAACGGACTCGCCGAGGCGAAGTCCCGCTCGGTGCGCACACTGCTCAGGAACAGCCACACCAGGGGATAGACCTGGACGATCACGAGCAGCGCGACGAGTACGCGGGCGATGACGCGGTACACATCCGGCCGACGCCTGCCGGACGAGGCGGGGACCGGGGACGGGGCGCGGCCCGGCCGGCCGCCTGCGCGCGGGCGCACGGGGTTGAGGGTGGACATCACACGGCCTTCCGACGGAGCAGGAGGAGGACGAGACCGACGGCCACCAGGCTCTCCACGACGATGAAGACGGACATGGCGCTGGCGTAGCCGTAGTCCGTGCTGAGGAACGCGGTCTTGTACATGTAGGTCGTGGCCAGTTCGGAGGACTGACCGGGCCCGCCGTTGGTCAGCAGGTAGGGGATGTCGAAGCCCCGCATCGCGTAGGTGACAGCCATGATCGACGTGGTCAGCCACACCGGCCTGATGTACGGGAACCGGATGCGGGTGAAGATCTGCCACTGGTTGGCACCGTCGAGACGGGCCGCCTCCTCCAACTCCTTGGGGACGGTGAGCAGCGCCGCGTAGATGATCACCGTGTAGAGACCGACGAAACGCCAGCCCTCCGGGGCGGAAACCGCCGCGAGGACGGTGTTCACGTCGGACAGCCACGGCCTCTGAAGGCTGTCCAGGCCGACCAGGTCGAGGAGCCGGTTGAGGGGGCCCGCTGGGTCCATGGCGTAGATGCGCTGGAAGAGCAGGGCGATGGCCACAGTCGAGATCACGGCGGGCAACAGGTAGAGCACCTTGACGACCTCACGCCCGCGGGTGAGCGAGAGCAGCAGGCCGGCGACGACGAGGCCGCCGCCGAGCTGGAGGACCAGGCAGAAGGCCAGGTAACCGAGTTGATGGGTGACGGCGCTCCAGAAGTCGCCTTCCGTGAACATGAAGGCGTAGTTGGAAAGCCCCGCGAAGCGCATCTCGCTGATGCCGTCCCAGGTGAAGAAGCTGAGGACCAGGGACTGCACGATGGGCAGCAGGACAGCGGCCCCGTAGAGCAGGAGCGGTGGCAGCAGGAACACCGCGACCGAGAGTCTGGAGCGGGAGGGAAGCATGGCGCCTCTTCTGGGGGTCCGGTGGCTCGGTGCCCGGCGCACGCCGGCGATCGCCGTCATCGGGCATACCGCGGGGCGTTGCGGCCGATGACCTCGTCCATCCGCGCCGCGAAGGACGAGGGCGAGGTGTCGCCCTGGACGAGGAGGACCAGTTCCTGCTGGAACTTGGTGTTGGTGGTCGGGTCGAGCTGAGTGTCCCAAGGCACGGCGCTGTCCTTGCCGACGTCGTCCGCCGCGGCGACCGCACGCCGGTACAGGGGGGTCGCGTTCTTGGGCAGGGCCGTCGTGGCGTCGGTCGTCGGGGACAGCTCCCCGGAGGCGGCGTACCGGGTTGGATAGCGGGTGAGCGCGAACTTCAGGAAGTCCCGCACCAGCGGGTCGTACGTAAGGGAGTTGACGGCCATGCCGATGCCGGACGGCGTCACGAACTCGTTCGCGGCGGTGACCGAGTCCTGGGTCACCGGAAGCCGGAAGAAGTCGACGTCGTCACGGACGGATGCGTCGAGTGCGGTGGTGGCCAGGCTCGGCAGTTCCCAGGTACCGATGTTGTAGACGGCCGCCCGCCCGGAAGTGAAGAGGTTCTGCGCGTCGGCGTAGCCGACCGAGGAGAAGCCCTTCTGGAAGCATCCGGCCTTACCCAGTGCGCTCAGCCAGTTCGCCGATCGGCGACCGGCCGGGTCGCCGAACTTGGCTTCGGCGCGCTTGAGTCGGCGTACGTAGTCGGGTCCCGCGACCCGGAACGGCTGGTACGCGGCGTACCGTTCGAGCGGCCACTGGTCCTGTCCGTCGAGCGCGATCGGGGTGACGCCGACGCGGCGCAGGGCTCGGCACATCGCCGGGAAGTCGTCGAGCGAGCGCGGGGTCCGGATCCCCGCTTTACGGAAGAGCGCCTTGTTGTACCAGAAGAGCTCCGCCTGGTACTCGAACGGAATCATGTACAGGGAGCCGTCGTCGAACCGCTGGTAGTCGAGCGCCGCCGGGCGGTAGCGGTCGTACAGGCCGAGACTGCGCAGGAGCTTGCCGGCGTCCATCATCCGGCCGTGCTGCGCCAGTTTGCGCGCGAACGGCGTCGCGTCGGTGTCGAACAGTTCCGGCAGCCTGTCCGCCGCGGCCAGCGTCTC
Organism: Streptomyces sp. NPDC020780; assembly: GCF_044334475.1. Classification (NCBI taxonomy): domain Bacteria; kingdom Bacillati; phylum Actinomycetota; class Actinomycetes; order Kitasatosporales; family Streptomycetaceae; genus Streptomyces; species Streptomyces sp. NPDC020780. The sequence goes on from NZ_JBIRTB010000005.1 coordinate 305,494, forward strand.
GTACTTCTGGATGTACGAGGGCCGGTCCGGGGTGGTGATGAACCGCAGCCGGAAGCCGGGGTGCGACGTGGCGTATTCGTCGGCGATCTGGCGCATGGTCCTGATCACGGCGCCGTCGGCGGGCCGGGACAGGAGCCAGGAGATCTCGCGGGGTTTCACCGCCCCTGTGGGCGCGACGTCCGAGGCGTCCACGCCGCCCGCGGCGCCGCCGCAGCCGGAGAGCGACAGTGCGAGGCAGAACGACACGGCCGCGGCAGCAGCCGGGGTGAACCATCTCCACATGGGCTTCCCTCCCTTCCTGTTGCCGGGCATGGGCTTGCCGCTCACGGGCTCGGACAGGTCCATGGCACTCACTCTCCCAAGCCCCGCACGCGGACGGACACATCGCGCAGTTCGGCGCCGCCCTCCCCCACGAAGGCCCCGAGGAGGCCGTGGGTGGCGTCGTACAGGCGGGTACTGAGCGACACCTGACGGTCGAGGGTGATGACCGCGGTGTCTCCCTCGACGATCACTTCGAGGATGTGCGTGGGACCGGACAGATCGGCGGGCCGCTCCAGTTCGAGTACGTGGGGGACGTCGCCGGAGATCTGCCACTGGGCGTCTCCGGTGCGCCGCCGGGGCCACCGGTCGAGGACCATGCGGCCGCGTCGGGGTTCGAGACGGATCGCGTACCCGTGGTCGCCGTCGGCGCTGCCGCGCAGCACGAGACCGCACTCGGTCGTGCCGGGATCGATCGCGAACTCGGCACGCACATATGCCTGGTTGGGCAGCGGTTCGGCCGACATCACGCAACGGAAGCCGTCGGGGGCGGAGAGGGACAGCCGCGGCCCGAGGCCGATGTCGCTGGTCCGCCGGAAACTGTCGAACAACTCGGCGGGCGGCGCGAAGGCGAGGGTGCCGTCCGCGTTCTGCGTAGCCTCGAGAAGGGACAGCGTGCCCGCCCACTGCCAGGCGCCGTCGTCGGTGTCGCCCTCCCGGCTGGCTATCCATCCGGCGAACACGCGCCGGCCGCCGATCTCCGCGGACTTGGCGGCGTAGAAGGCCCGGCCGTCGACGGTGTCCCGGTCAGGGGTCAGCCACGGCCCGTCCGGGCTCCTCGCCATCCGGTACCGCGTGGCGAACGACTCCGAGAACTCCGAGTAGACCAGGTACCACCACTCCCCCAGGGCGAAGACCTCCGGGCACTCGTGGGTGATGTAGCGGCGCGGGTCCCAGAACGGCTCCGTCGACTCCCATGTCACCAGGTCGTCGGACTCGCAGGCAGCGATCACACCTCGGCGCCGGTCGGCACCTTCCTTGTGGCGCGCGGCGATCAGCATCCGCCACCGGCCGCGTTCCTCGTGGTAGAACACGAACGGATCGCGCCAGTCGGCGGTCTCGTACCCGTCCGGGGCCCCGAAGGCGTGCTCGGGATGCCGGACCCAGGAGGTGAGGTCGCCGGATCCGGTCGCGTGCATGACGACTTGGAGGGGCTCGCCGTCGTCGCCGACGATCTGCGGGTTCTGCCCCGTGTAGAAGAGGTGGTACGTCCCGTCCGCGTCGCGGACCACGCTACCGGTGTACGCGTTGAAGTCGGCCTCGTCGTCGCCGCCGTGGGCCAGAGCGGTGCCCCGGTCCTCCATCCGCACCAGGTCGCGGGTGACGGCCAGAGACCAAGAGGTACCCGGCTTGGGGTGGGCCCTGCGTTCGTGCAGGTAGAAGAGATTGAGCTTGCCGTCGTGCGCGAACGGGATGACATCTCCCACCCATCCATCACTTGGCCTGAAAAACACGCTGTCTTGCACTGAGCCCTCCTGGTCAAACGCTTGAGCAGGACAGTAGGAGGGAGATGAGTGGAGGTCAAGCGTTTGAGCAAGAAAAGTAATCCCGCTGGAACGGGCCAGAAACAGTGAGCGGGGAGCATCGACCCGAGGCAGCACGTCATCGCCCCGGCTCGGCGAGCCCGGCGGCACAGTTCTCCGCGGCCTTCGCGCCGCGAGGAACCTTTCCCGGTATCCACTGCGCGCCTTGCGGCTCAACGCGCGGTGGCTGCCCTTCCACCTCTCGCCGGTGGAACGGCTCTGGCGGGGGCACTGCCTGCGCTCCGAACGGGCCTGGCCCGGGCACGGCACACGCCTCTCGACGATCCGACCTCGGCCGAGGACCTGCGACGGATACGGACCGTCGAGGACCTGAGCGCCCGCTCCTGGGCGGTGATCGGCGGCCTCGCCTGGCACTGGCAATACCAGCGAGTGACTGCTGGGGGTGGCTGGCGCCCGCCGGCCGGGCACACCGCCGGGCTCACGACCGGCTCGCCCACCTTGCACATCACGCACACCGACATAACCGCAGGTCAGGCGTCTTCCCACACCGGTTCAAGGACCGCCACGCGCTCCACGCGATGCGTCATCGAAAAAACGTCACCGATAGTCGATGTGAGAGAAACTGCAGGTAAGATAGGTTTTGCCGACTCTGCAGGCGGGCTTTCAGGGCTCAGAGCGTCAAATGAGCGTCACGGCACGCGTGTCGCGGAGCCCGCGTCCGCAGCGGTGCTCGCCCACCGGCGACCGGACCGGGTCACCCGCACGCAACACGGCATCGGCAAGCATGAACAGTGAACAACGCCTCGCACGCCTGCGGCCGACCGTCAACGGCTGCCGTACTACTCGACCAGTTCGCCGATCAGAGCGAGGAGCCCGTCGGCCCGGTTCCGGTCCTCACGCTGGTCACGCAGCCTGCGGTCAAGCTCCCGCAAGGCGGACAGGGCTGCCGGATCACGGCGCCGCACCGCGTCCAGCCACGGCGTGGTGACGAGGTCCATGCACGCGGTGAACAGGGCCCGGGTCGACGGGGCGGGAGGAGCCGGGTCGGGGGCGGCGAACCCGGTGGTCACGTACCGGACCGGGTCGGTCAGGCTCCACCCGACGACGGCGCCGTCCTGAACGAGAAGTGCCACGTCCGGGGCGATACCGACGCGTGCCTCCAGCGGCTCGTCCAGGACATCGAGGTCACGCAGACAGGTCAGTACGGCATCCTCTGGGGCACGGCAGAGCTCGGTGGTCACCTCCAAGCGGAAGTCCCGGACCTCTTCGGCGCGAAGTCCGCCCGGGTGGACGCCGGGTACGGCAGGAAGTCGGGCACAGTCCTCAGTGTCGGCAGCCTCGTGGGGCAGGCGGAACCCGGCCCCGACCAGTTCCCGGCTGTCCGGGTCGAACCGGAGCTCGTCGGGGTCGTCCCACAGCCACTCCTGGCTGCCGAAGGTGTCCCCGAGGGACTGTTGCCATTCCTTCACGTCCGCGTACTCCGCGACGCGCACACACTGGCCCCGGAAGTCGAAGCGCGGACAGATGCACAGGGGATTGCCCGTCACCGTCGCACTCCAGTCGCCGTCGAGGACGAGTCTCATCGCTCGTCACCGTACGAACCATCCACCGCCGGCCGGTTCACCTTCACGTTGCGTAATCGTCCACGTAAGTGGCGATCAAGGCGAGCAGGGCGTCAGCCCGGTGCCGGTCTTCATGCTGGGCTCGGAGGGTCTCGTCGGCGGCCCGGAGGCGGGTCAGCGCGGCAGGTTCACCGTCCACCACGTCGTCGACCAACGGCGAGGTGACCAGGTCCAGGCATTCAGTGAGCAGACGACGCGTGGCCGCGGAAGGCGAGCCCGAGTCGGGAGCGGTGTGCGCGGCGGTGAGGTACCGCGCGGGGTCGGTGATGCTCCAGCCGACGACGGTACCGTCCTGGACGAGAAGCGCCACGTCTGGTGCGATGCCGACACAGGCATCCAGGGGTCTATCGAGGACATCGAGGTCACGAAAGCAGGCCAGCACGGCATCGCCGGGAGCCCGACACAGCACCGTACACATCTCGTGGCGGAAGTCCCGGACCTCGTCCGCACGGAGCCCGCCCGGACGAACCTCGGGCAGGACGGGAACGCCGGCGAAGGTCTCGGCGTTCGCGGACACATACGGCATCTGGAGTTCGGCCCCGACCAGCTGCCGGCTGTCCCGGTCGAACCGGAAGACGTCCGGCGTATCCCACAGCCAGTGCTGGCTCCCGAAGCTATGCGCGACGAACCGCTCGCGCTCCATCACGTCCGCATAGTGCATGACGCGCACGGAGTCGCCTGCGAAGCGAGGGGTGGTGTGCAGCGGATCATCCGTCACCGTTGCACGCCAGTCGCCGTCGAACGACAATTTCATGGTCATCCCTGCCTCATCTGATCTGCACTCCCGGGGCCAGGTTGCCGAACTTGCCAGGGATTCTGCCCTCCACGATGTCCTCGTGGGTAACTGGCTTACCAGGGTCCGACGGACTGCCACCGAGCGCCCTCGCACCGGATTCCCCCTTGATGCCCGACTCTCCGTACGCCGTGATGGCCTGGCCCTGCTTGGAGCCGGGCCCATACACCACGGCAATGTCATTGTCCTTCCGAAAGAGGAAGTTTCCTGCTTGGCCCGATGACTGGTACACGGCATCGGGGCTCTTCAGAATTTCCAGGACTCGTTCGTCGGTGAAGGCGTGCCCCGTGTCCCCGTGGTAGTCGGCGTGTTTCTTGAACCCGCCGTTCTCTGCCCTCTCCACGATGCCGTCCAAGATCTTGTCGATCCGCTTCTGTGCCTTCTCCTCCTTCGGGTACTTGGGCATGAGCCCCAGCGGGTCCGACGCGGTGGTCGGGTTGTCCACGTAGCCGACGGGGTTCGGGGCGGGGGCGAGGCCGAGGGGGTCGGGGGAAACGTAGCGGCCGGTCTCCGGGTCGTAGTGGCGGAGGTAGTTGTAGTGGAGGCCGGTCTCGGGGTCGTAGTACTGGCCCGGGAAGCGGAGAGGGGTGTAGGTGCTGCCGTCGCGTGCCCATGCGGTGGTGCCCCACAGCGTGGCACGGGAGCGCCAGGCGATGTCGCCGGATTCGTCGATCAGTTCGGTGGGGGTGCCGATGAGGTCGGTGGCGATGGCGAAGAAGCGGCGGTCGATCTCGTTCTGCCGGTCGTCGGCGGTGAGGATGCGCTCGGTCTGGGCCAGGGGGGTATGGCCGCGGTGGTCCCAGGTGAGGGCGACCGTGTTCAGCTGGTCGGGTCCGTGGCTGGTCTGTTCGCACAGGGTCAGGCCGTCCCAGGTGAACCGGACCTCCTCGACCACGCTCTCACCGTCGTCCGCCATGCGCTGCTTCGCGGTGCGTCGGCCCAGCGGGTCGTAGCGGTACCTCCACCGGGTCCCGTCGGGGGTGGTCACGGAGGTGAGGCGGTTCTCCGTGTCCCATGTGTAGCGCCAGATGTCGGGCTTGCGGGAGAGGCGGGCCTTCCGACGCAGGATCACCCGGCCGAGGGCGTCGTGCTCGAAGCGCACATCGCCGGCCCGGGTGACGGTGGTGCCGGTGTAGTTGCGTGGCCCGGTGGCTTCATGGCCGGGGTGGCCGGACGGCCAGGACGCCGAGGTCTGGTTGCCGGCGTCGTCGTAGGCGTACCGCTCCGTCCATCCTTGGGCGTGGACGGCGGTGACCCGGCCAGCCCGGTCCAGGTCGAAGGTCCGAGTGCCCGTCAGCCGGTCAGCGGCGGAGGTCAGCTGACCGTCGGCGCGGTAGGAGTAGGCGCGGCTGTTGACGGTACGCCCTGACGCGGTGACCTGCTGCTCGGCCAGCCTTCCGGCCGCGTCCCAGGCAGAGGTCACGGTGACCGCGTCGCTGAAGACGCGGGCGAGTTCCCGGCCGGCCGCGTCGTGCGTGAAGTCGATCCGCCGATCGCCGCTGGTCAGGCGGTTGGGCATTCCATCGGCGCCGTAGGTGTAGGTGGTGACGTGGCCGGTGGGGGTGATTCGGCGGGTTCGGCGGCCCAGGACGTCGTAGGCATACGTGGTGGGGCGGCCGTCGACGAGTTCCGTCTTCGTGAGCCCGCGCCGGTCGTACTGGTACCGGAGTTCGCTGTCCGGTCCGGCGGCCTCCAGGAGACGTCCGGCAAGGTCGTGGCCGTAGGTCGTCACACGACCGTCGACGTCCTTGCTGATCACTTGGCCCAGTTGGTCACGCTCGAACGAGATGGTCCCGCCGAGCGCGTCAGTACGGACGGCGAGCCGTCCCGCCGCGTCCACCTCGTAGCTGAGTGTGCGGCCGTCGAAGTCGGTCTCGGAGAGGACGTTTCCGGCTGCGTCGTACTCGTAGGTCCAGGTCAGCCCCTGCGGGTTGTGGACACGGGTGAGGCGCAGCTCGGCGTCGTGCTCGAACTCGAACCGTGCGCCGTCGGGGTGGATACGGGCGAGTGGGAGGTCGAAGTGGGTGTACTCGAAGCGGGTGACATCGCCGGACGCCTCGGTGCGGGTGAGGAGGTTGCCCTCGCCGTCGTACGTCCACGTTTCCGTGGCCCCGTCGGGCCCGGTACGCCGGGCGAGCTGCCCGTCCGCGTCCCACTCGAAGCAGGTGACGGCGCCGGCCGGGTCGGTGACGCGGACCGGTCTGCCGAGGGCGTCGCGCTGGGTGCGGGTGACAGCCCCTGCCGGGTCGGTCACCTCCACGGGCAGTCCCGCCGCGTTGCACACCGCGTGTGTCGTGGCGCCGAGGGCGTCGGTGACCGAGGTGAGCCGCCCGTCGCTGTCGTAGGTGTAGCGGGTGATGGCGCCGGCCGGGTCGGTGACCGCCGTGCGGTTGCCGTGTTCGTCGAACGCGTGGACCGTGCGGGCGCCACCCGGACCGTAGACCTCGGTCGGCAGGCCGAATTGGCCACGCACGGTGCGCAGTTCGCTTCCGTCAGGGCGGACGGCGGAGATCAGCCGGTCATGCTCATCGTACGAGAAGGCGGTGGTCAGACCCAACGGGTCGGTGCGGGTGCGTGTGTTGCCGCGCGGGTCGTAGGTGAACTGGGTGGTGTGGCCGAGCGGGTCGGTGACGGCCAGGAGACGGCAACCGGGGCCGAACAGGTGGCGGGTCGCGTGCCCGTCGGCGGTGGTGAGTGTGGTCGCGTGGTGACCGGTTTCGGGGTCCGGGTCGGTGTAGGCCAGGCTGATCTGGACGTGGCCGGCCTCGCCGCCCTCCGCCACGACGCGGTCGCGGTCGTCATAGAGGTAGTCGTAGCGGCTGTTGTTCGAGTCGATCCAGGCGATGACGCGCCGACGGTCGTCATAGACGTAGGTGGTGGTGGCGCCGGACGGCTTGGTGACGGTGGTGAGATTGCCGTCCTCGTAGCCGTAGGCCATCAAGGGCAGGTCGGCGCCGTCCTCGCCCGCACCGGCCAGGGCCAGGGCAGTGACCAGGCCGTCGGCGGCCGACAGCATCACCTGGTGACCCGCCGAATGGACCAGCGCCAGAGGCAGACCGTCCTCGCCGCGGTCGATGTGGATCGTGTGGCCGTTGCGTTCGGTCACTTCTGACAGCCAGGCGGTTCCGTCGCCCCCCCGGTTCGCTGCCGGACGGCGCGGTGAAGTGGAACGTCAGGCCGCTGTCCAGGGCGGTGACCATGTAGTCGCCATCGACATCGCGGGCCAGCAGGGTGCGGGACCGACCGGTCGCCGGTGCGGTGGGCGCGCCGGGGGCCGGGTGCGGGTACGGGACCAGGAGCCCTTCGGCAGTGACGTGAAGGACGCCGACGGCGTCGATCTGTAGACGCTCGTCCACGGTGGACGTCCAGGCGGGCCCCACGAAACGGCCGACCGCACAACCCGACTCGGTGCGGCGGGTGAAGACCACCGGCAGGATGCCGGGAAGCTCGACGTCGGTCTGGGGCAGGTACATCCGGCCCGTGGCGAGGTCCACCGGATCGCCGCCCTGCTTGCGGTCGCCGTCCGGGGTGCTGTGGGTTCCGTCCGGGACGTCGTCGACCAGCTTACGGAGCCTCGCGGCTTCGGCGGCCTCCTTGATGGCGCGCACGCCCTTCACCGCGGCGCCGCCGCCGCCGGTGGCGGCGGTCAGCGCCAGGTCGGGAATCAGCCGGCCGAAGCCCTCGGCCGGGTCCTTCATGAAGTCGCCGATCATCTGCTTGCCGGTCCCGACGGGGTCGTTGGCGGCGATCACCAGCCCCGCGGCCAGGCTGTTGAGGGACGTGGCGTACTCGGCCGGGTGCGTGATGTTGTACGGGTCAAGGGGATTGACTTGCCGGATGAAGTTGAGGATCCCTGCCGTGCCCTTGATGATGCCGCCGCCGACGTGGTCGCCCATGATCTGCAACTCCTGGAGCCCGTCGCCCAGCTGCTCGGCGTACGACGGCTTCTCCGGGGCCATGTCGCGGGCGGCGCGGACCGCCGTGCGTGCGGTCTCCGCCGCCGAGTTCCGCTGCTTACGGGCCTCGGCGAGGATGTCCTGCGCCTCCTGCATCAGCTTCCTGCCGGGGTCCTCGAACGTAGCCGCGGGCATGGGAGGGAGCGAGGACGGCTTGCGTTTGTCGGCGGGCTGGGCGTTGTAGCGGTCGACGGCCGCGTTGTAATCGTCGACCTTCGCTCGGTGGGCGTCGGCGGCTTCCTCGGACGCCTTGACACCCTCCTTCCACTTATCGATCGCCGTCTGCGCCTGTCCCTGCGCCCAGGTGACGGTGTCGGCGAACGCCTCCAGTGCGCCGACCGCCTTCTCGCTGGCATCGGCGGCGGCGTACCACTTGGGCGGCTGGGTGCTCACCGCGGTGCGCAGTGCGTCGGCCGCCTCGCCCTTGAGCTGGGAGGAGTCGAGGCTCTTGAGACCGTCGCCGGTGGTATCGAAGGCCGTCTGGAAGGACCGGAGTCTTCTGGCGGTGGCGTCGAGCTTGCCCGCGCTGCCGTAGATCAGCTTGGTCTTGTCCTCGGTCTGCCCGAGGTCCATCTCGTCGACCTCGGCGCCCATCCGGTTGGCGACGGAGCGGGACTGCTCGCGGACCCAGTCCGCACCGGACTCCCAGCCGGCGTCATCCAGCCGGTCGGCGGTCCAGTTCCCCGCGTCCTCGACACGGTTGCCGGCCCACTCGACGCCGTCCTCGACGACGCTCTCGACCGAGTCGGGCGTGATGTCACTGACGAAGTCGCCGATACCCACAGTCAGTTCCCCCCGGGCTCAGTCTGCTGCTGCGCCCGCAGGGCGCGTTCCTCCGGCGACGGGCCAAAGGCGTCGTCCAGCGCCCGGTTCCACTGGTCGTCGGAAAGGCCGAGCTCGTCCTTGAGCATCTCGGACCGCTGGCCGCCCTGGCCCTCGGTCAGGACAGTGCGGCCGGTGTCCTTCCACGTCTGCTCCATCTCCTGACCGGCCTGCTCGAACGAATCGGCGCTCCAGTCCGGGTCCAGGTAATCCGGAGTGAACACGTCGCCCCAATCCTGCTGGGTGATCTCCTCCTCGGTGGCGTGCGGGCTCCCGCCCATCACCGAGTTCACGCCGACCTTGAACGTGCCCTCGATGTACTGGTCGTGCTCCCACTGGGTGCCCGCCGCAAGTCCGAGTCGGTCGGCTATCGCACTGGCGTCGCCCACCAGGGCTCGCACACCCCACTCCCAGCGTTCACAGAAGTCCTCGAAGTCGACGGACAGGCCGTGGTGCCCGGCCTCCATCCCGGTCATGGACAGCTCCGAGAAGCCCTTGCCCATCACCGAACCGGTCGACCCACCGAGTTCACCGAGCTGGTCGATCGTCGAGCCCAAGCCCTGCGTGAACTTAACGACGGACGCCTTGCCGAAGCTGAGGTCCCCACCGTCTACGCTCATCGCCCGCTCCCTTCGGAGCCCACGTCCAACGCGACAGCGTCCGGCACGATCCCGGCAGCCGGCGGGAAGAACATCGACCCGTCCTCGGTCGCAATGTCGACGGCCAACCCGGCGGGCCCGTCCAGCGACGGCACCACCTCGTCCACGATCCGGGCACCCAGCAGCGCCGCGTACTCCATGGGCCGGTCACCGGAAGCGTGGCTGAGGGCGAACCGGGCGAGCGCCGCCTCGTCGGTGAACCCGCAGACCCAGCGCACTCCACCCGACCACGCCGACCACAGTCCGCCGCCGACCACCGGCACCAGGAGGATGGAACGGCGCATCTCACCGACCAGAGCCCGCGGGTCGCCGTCCCCCGCACCCGCGGCTCCACCACCCGGACGTACGCCAGCCGCGGCCCGGTGATCAGGATCGACTACTCGGACACCAGGACCCTCGTCGCTCTCGGACCCGACGACTCCGGACGCACGCCCCCGAGCCGACGCGGAGATCGCCGAGGACTTCGTCTACAACTCGGTCGGCGACCTCACCAACACCCGCGGCTTCGCCTGTACCTACCAGGGAATCGCTGCACGAGTCGCAGGGCACCCGGAGATCGTGGAGTTGCCGCTGCACGGGGCCTGGTCTGCGCCTACTGCCCGGTTCCGGCCTGACCTGAGCAGGATGCGTGAGGCCCGGGCGCACGCCCGGGCCTCACGTCGTCGAACGTCGGAAACGGGGACCCAGGCCGACAGGCGCTTGGCAATGACCGGTACATCGACGTGGTCCTGCGCACCCAGCCGGAGACGTCCGTGAGGTTGAGACTCCCGATTCGAGCGTCGTACGAGCGTCAAGAATCTCCGAACAAGCTCCTGAGAGCATCGCCGCTGCAAGCGTCTTCCTGATGAATTCGCAGCTCAGACGTCTAAAGGGTCGAGCCGTCAACTCGACCCGCCCCCCGGTGGGAAACATGTCGAGCGCATCCCGCCATGCCTGAGAACCCCGGGAAAACTGCAGGTCAGAGCCCCTTTGCAGCAGGCTCCAGAATCGCGACGCACTCAACATGCGACGTCATCGGAAAGATGTCGCAAAATCGGACTACCGCAAAACCCCAGGCCAGACCGCGCTTTCGGCCCGATCGATCTACCCGGAACCCCTTGGAGCGTCAAACGAGCGTCAGCGGCTATGTAGTCCAGCCCTTCAGGACCGGACTGGCTATGGACCTCACGTCGATCTCGTCAGACGGGAGCGACAAGCGTCGGGCCGTGCTGCAATTTCGGCAGCCACAGGGCCGCCGGCCCGGCGGTTCTGGCCGGGCCGGCGGGTGCCCCCTGTCCGATACCGCCGGGCCTGGGTTTCCGGGGGAGGTTGCGGGGCAGCGGCTGCGGTCAGGCTGTGGTGCAGGTCCTGCCGCTGAGGGTGAAGGTAGTCGGGGCAGTGTTCGTGGCGCCCTTGTTGGCGATGAAACCGAGAGTGACGGAACCACCGACGGTGATGGTGTCGGTGTAGGGGGCGGGAATTGCGCTCACGGAGCCGCCCGTCTGGGTGGGGGTACCGCCCCACATGTTGTTGATGGACGCAGCTCGTGGAGTGGAACCGGCCGAACCCTTGCCGGGGGTATGCAGGCAATTCGGGTTGGTCGCCTCCCGGACGAGCGGCTCGTGCCGCTAGCCTGTAGCACATGGAGTTGATCAGGGCAGCTTCGGCAGAGTTCGAACGAGTTGTACGCCAATTGCCCGCGGACACGTCGGAGCAACCGACGCCGTCGGGAATCTCGGTACGCGAATTGATTGAGCACGTGGTGGTGGGGAACCGCTTCACCGCGCTTCTGCTGGCAGGCGTTGGGCGCGACGAGGCCCACGCCATGCTCGCAGCCAAGCAGGTCGGCGATGACCCAGTCGCTGACGTGAGTGAGTCCGCACAGCGCCAAGCACAGGCGTTCTTTGCGACATCGCCCGAGCAGCAGGTCGCGGGCCCGAACGGAAATGTTCCCGTCGCCGCCTACGTGCGATTCCGTCTCGTCGACCTGGTAGTACATGCGTGGGACCTCCTGCGTGCCGCGCGTCTCGACGAGACCCTTGATCCGCAGACTGTTGTCGGCGTGCTGAACACGGTCGAGCCGCACCTGGACGAAATGCTTGCCTTCGGAGCGTATGGCGCCGGTCCGAGCGGAACGCTGCCTGCTGACGCATCACCACAGATCCGGCTGCTCGACTCGTTCGGGCGACGACCATAGCCGACATCTCCGATCGTGCGGATGGCCCTCCTGCTCTGGTGACTGACACCCTCCGGTCATTCGGTCCGCTGAAGGACCTCGGCCGAGCCGAGTGCCGACGGCCTTCCGACGCTCTTGTGCAAAGCGATGGGGCGCGCCGGTCGCGGATGTCATTCAGTGGGCGCGGGTGCGCTGTCCGCGGACTGTCCGGGGGCTCATGCCGAGCTCTTGGCTCATGGCCCGTCGAAGTGCCGTCGGGTCGCTGTACCCGACCGCATGGGCGACTCCGGTGACGGCGAGGTCGGTGTTGTGCAGAAGCTCGACAGCTCGCTCGACACGCAGGCGTCGTAGGAATCGAGCAGGTGACATACCTGTGGCTTCGCTGATTCTGCGGGTGAAGGTGCGCGGACTGAGGTGTGCGGCGGCGGCCAAGTCCCTCACTCCTATGCTTGTGTCGAGGTGCTGGAGCGCCCATGACCGCGCGATTGCGACATCGCTGTCGGCGCCCTTGATCGTCTCTGGCATCACGTAGGGAGACTGCGACCGACGACGGTCAACCGCGAGGTACCTGGCGCACTCCCGGGCGAGCGCCTCCCCAGCGTGACGCCCTACGAGCGTCAGCATCAGGTCCAAGTGCGCCAAGGCTGCGCCTGCGGTTGTCACCGGGCTGTCGGTGACGACGAGATCAGCAGGTGTCAACCGAACTTCGGGGTACCTGCAGGCGAACAGCGGCGCCAGCCACCAGGTGGTGGTCGCACGTCGCTGATCGAGGATGCCGGCTTCGGCGAGGAGGAACACTCCGGCGCACGAGGCTGCGATCTCGCTACCTGCTGCGGCGGCTTCCTTCAAGTAGTGCGCCCCCGCTCTGGCATCGGGCGCTGCGAGTCGGCTGCGAACCTCTTGGGCGTTTCTCATCCCGAGGCCAGGAACGACCACAAGATCCACCGGATCCGTGGCGTCGCCATAGCCGTTGGCGACCCAGGGCTGGACGTCGAACTGATCGGCCCGTCCCGATCGGAGGGCCAGCCGGTTCGCCGTGTCGAGGACATCAACCGTGATGGCCACGGAAGTGGCCATCGCTCCCTCGAGATCCAGGACGCGGACCGAGGTCATGTCTCGAACCGCCCGAAAGGTGGCCGGTCTCGCTCCCTCAAGGACTTCATAGTGATCCATCGTAGTCACCAGATCGGCCGCACTCCGCGACGATCCATCGCGGGGGGGACCTCCATGGCGGATCACGACGTGACCCAAGACGACGACCTCGTCGACTTCACCGTCCGGTCCATCTCGCTCCTCGGCCAGGTGCGTCGCGTGTATGTCAGCGGTGACGGTCCCGGCGTGATCGTGATGCACGAGATGCCCGGCATCAGCCCACACGTCGCTCGTTTCGCCCGATGGGTCCGCGATCGTGGCATGACGGTCTACCTGCCTTCCCTCTTCGGCACCGACGGCGCCCTCGGTGACGCCGACAGCGGGGCACAGGTGTTTCGTCGTCTGCGTCGCGAAGGAGTTCCGCGCTCTCGGCGGTGGCGAGTCGAGCCCCATCACGACGTGGTTGATGGCCCTCGCTCGCTCGGCGCACCGTGAGTGCGGGGGGACGGGTGTGGGCGCGGTCGGGATGTGCTTCACCGGCAACTTCGCCATCACCATGATGCTCGAGAGCGCCGTCGTCGCGCCGGTGGCCTGCCAGCCGTCCCTGCCGTTGGATGAGCCGGGTGTCCTGGAGATCAGTGACGCCGAGCTCACCGCCGTGAAGGAACGTCTCGACCGTGACGGTCTCACCGTCCTGGCCTACCGCTTCGAGGGTGACAAGGTCTGCACCAGGGCACGCTTCGATGCCTACGCGCAAGCCTTGGGTGACTCCTTCGTCAGCCGCGAACTCCCCGACACTGCCGCGAATCGTGATGCACCGCCGTTCTTCGCCGCTCACGTTCCCTATCCCCACAGCGTGGTCACTGTTCACCTCGTCGATCGCGAGGGCGAACCGACTGCCACGGCACGCGACGAGATCCTCGACTTCCTTGTCCACCGGCTTCACGGCCACGCCAACTCAGACCGCTCGACTGACGCTCCCGCGAACCGACCCTCTCCAGATAGGAACCTTCTGTGACTGCCTACGCCATCGCCCATCTGCGCGACGCCGAGCCGCACCCGGACGTCGCCGAGTACATGGAGCGGATCGCCGGCACGTTCGAGCCCTTCGGGGGCCGCTTCCTCGTGCACGGCACGCCACCGGAGGTGAAGGAGGGCGCGTGGGCCGGACACGTCGTGGTGATCGGCTTTCCCGGGATCAACGAGGCCAGGGACTGGTGGGACTCTCCCGCCTACCGGGAGATCGCACCCCTCCGCTCCCGGCACATCCAGGGCGACATCATCCTCGTCGGCGGCGTTCCCCAGGACTACGACCCGAGCGCCACCGCGCAGGCCATCCGGAACGCTCCGGCATCGCGCTGAGGTCGTCCACCCTGCAAGGACGGCGGTGTCAGATTCGCACCTGCGTACGACACCTTCACCCACCCCGTCGCCCGGCGGCCTGGCCCTGAAGGCCGAGCTGGTCGACTGCGCGGTGGACGTGCTGGTAGAGCTGGGGTTCGCAGGCACGTCCGTCGCCGAGGTTGCTCGCCGCGCAGGCATCAGCAAAGGAGTGGTGACCTACCACTTCCCGACCAAGGAGGACTTGTTGAGCGAGGTGGTGACCTCCCTCTACCGCGAGGCCGGCGAGCAGATCAGCCAGGCGACGGGCGACAGCGACTCGGTGATCGGCGAGCTCGCGACCTACATCAGGAGCAACCTCACCTTCGTCGCCGACCATCCGAGGCACGTGCGCGCAGTCATGGAGGTGGCGGCGAACATGCGACCTGCGAACGGCCCCCCGGGAGGCGAGGATCCCTTGAGCGACCACCTGCGAGAGCTGATCGAGCGAGGGCAGGCGACGGGTGAGGCCGCGGATGTGGACGCCAGGATGCTGGCCATGACGATCCGGGCGCCGATCGACGCCGCCGCAGCCCGCGCCGCCTGCGACCCGACGGCTGATCCACGAGGCCACGCTGAGCACCTGGTCATCATCGTCCGACGTGCACTGCAGGCCACGGAGCCACGATGAGGGCCCCGAGAAGCGGTCCGGCCGCCTTCACCGGCTTCCTCCTCATCGACCTTGTCGTGCCGCTCGCGTCCTACTACGTGCTCCGCGCACTGGGCGCATCCGTCTGGACAGCGCTCCTCGCCGGGGCCGCCCTGCCTATGCTCCGTCTGAGCGCCGGCCTGGTCCTCCGGCGGCGCGTCCCCGGGGCGAGCCTCTTCGCTCCCGGGCTCATCACCGTCGGGACTGCGATCGGCCTCATGACTGCCGAATCGCAGCTCCTGATGGCCCGCGAGAGCTATCTGACCGGCTTCGTCGGAGTTTGGGTCCTGCTGTCGCTGCTGCGGGCACGACCGCTCGTCTTCACGGCGACCGTCGGTTTCATGCCCCCGGCGCCGGCCGAGGACTGGCACCGGTCCTGGGAGACGAGCGAGACCTTTCGGCGAGCGATGCGGGGCATGACCTGGGGCTTCGGACTGGCCTTCCTCATCGATGCTGCGGCTCGGGTCGTGATGAGCTACACGCTGCCTCTGGACCTCGTCCCGGCGACCTCCGCCGCACTTCTCGCGGTGATGCTGGTCGTCGTGGTCCAGACGGGCAAGGCATGGGGACGCCGACACATGCGCCGGAGCACCGTGCCGCCGACGCGCCCCCACACCCGTGGCCCGTGGTCGTACTTGGCGTGGCTCGTGTCCCGGCAGCGCGGCCGGGTCACGCTCGGAGCGGTGCTCGGCAGCGCCTGGATGGTGGGGCTCGCCCTACCGCCGTACGTGCTGTCCCGTGCGATCGACAGCCTCGGGGAGGGCCAGCAGAACGTGGTGCTGGGGTGGACGGCTGTCCTGCTCCTGGTCGGGGGCGTCCTGGCGGGCCTGAGCATCTGGCGGCATCGCACCATGACCCGGGTGCGCATGCATGCGGCGCTGCGGACGGTGTCAGAGGTGAACGCCCACGGCATCCGTCTGGGAGACACGATGGCGCGTCGCGTGCTCACCGGGGAGGTCGTGGCCATCGGAGGTGGGGACGCGTGGGCGATCGGGCGCAGTCTCACCGCGACCGGGCCGGGAGTCGGTGCGGTGCTCGCCTACGTGGTGATCGCGGTGCTGCTGTTGCGGATCTCGGTGCCACTGGCTGTGGTCGTGCTGGCGGGGGTTCCGGTCCTGGCCATGGTCGTGGGCCCGGCGACGCGCCGGCTCCGGACGGTCGGTACGCCGTATCGCGAGCAGCAGGGCCGAGTGACGGGTCGGATCGTGGACATCGTCGCGGGGCTGGGCGTCCTGAACGGCTTGGGCGGAAAAGCGGTCTACGTCGACCGTTTCCGCGCCGAGTCGCAGCGGCTGCTGCAGCACGGCTATCGGGTCGGCCGTGTCACGAGCGTGATCCAGGCAGCCGGTCTGGGGCTGCCGACACTGTTCTCCGCAGTGGTGGTGTGGCTGGCCGCCCGGCTCGCGGTCGAGGGCAGCATCACGGTGGGCGAACTGGTGGCGGTCGCCGGCTACGCCGCAGTGCTGGCGGTGCCGGTGGCCTCCTTCATCGAGGGCGCGCTCGATCTCAGCCAGGCTCTCGTGGCCGCACGTCGGGTGACCGACTTCCTGGACGTGCGCCCCGACAGCACCGGCACGGCGGTGCCCCCGGGGCGTGGAGACCTGATCGACGGGGCCTCCGGGCTGCGGATCACACCGGGGACGTTCGCTGCGGTCGCCACCGCCCAGCACTCCGACGCCGTGGCCCTCGTCGACCGACTCGGCGGCTTCCGCCCAGGTGCCACCTGGGCCGGGCAGCCGACCTCCGAGCTCGATCCCGCCCAGCTGCACGAGCAGGTGCTGGTGGCCGACAACGACGCCGCCCTGTTCGCCGGGTCCCTGGCCCAGGTAGTGGCCGGTCGCCTCGACGTCGCCGACCTCGGTGAGGCTGCGATCCTGGACGCGCTGCACACCGCCGCCGCCGACGACATGGTGCGGGGCCTGACCGAGGGCCTGGGGTCGAGGATCGACTCCGGGGGACGGAACCTCTCCGGCGGTCAACGCCAACGCGTCCGGCTCGCTCGGGCGACGATCGCCGACCCGACCGTCCTGCTCGCGGTGGACCCGACCTCGGCGCTCGACGCCGCCACGGAGGCCACCATCGTCGACCGCCTCACCCACCACCGTCGCGGCAAGACCACATTGGTCACCTCGACGTCCGCGCTCGTGCTGCAAGGAGCCGACGAGGTGCACCTGCTCGCCGACGGTCGGGTGGTCGCAAGCGGCACCCACACCGCCTTGCTGGCCAACCCCGCCTACGCCGCTCTGGTCCACCGCGGAGGACCGGCCACCAGCGCCCACGACCCCGAGATCCAGGCATGAGCGCGCAGCCGTTGCCGGTGGCAGAGCCCGGCGAGGTCCGCCGTGCTGCGTGGCGGCTCATCCGCTCCGACCGCGCAGCATTCATCGCCGTGCTGCTCGCCAACTGCGCGGCGGCGGGCGCAGGTCTGGTCGGGCCGTGGCTGCTCGGGCAGATCGTCAACGAGGTGGAGGCCGGGGCTGGGGTCGCGACCATCGACCGGTTGGGCCTCCTCGTGGTGCTTGCCGCGGCCGCACAGCTCCTGATCGGGCACCAGGCCCGCCGCCTGGGCTACCGGTTCGGCGAACGGACCGCCGCCCGACTGCGCGAGCAGCTGGCCGACCGGCTCATGCGGATCCCTGCACGAGCTGTCGAAGGGGCCGGCACCGGCGACCTGACCTCACGTGCCACGACCGACGCCGGCCTGGTGTCGTTCGCTCTGCGCGACGCCGCGCCAGAGATGGTGTTCGCCCTTGCCCAGGCGCTGATCATCATCGTCGCCGTCGTCCTGCTCTCCCCCGTGCTGGGCGCCGTCGGACTGGGCGCACTCGTCGCCATCCCCGTAGTCCTGCGCTGGTACCTGCGCCGCGCCCGGTCGGCCTATCTGACCCAGGCAGCCGCGCATGCCGAGGTCGCCGACGTCCTGGCCGGCACCGCCGCCGGCGCCCGGACGGTGGAAGCGCTCGGCCTGCAGGAGCGGCGGGCCGCCGACTGCTCGTCCGCGATCGCTGCCGCGACAGCCGCCCAGCTGCGCACCCTTCTCCTGCGGAGCGTGTTCTTCCCGACCATCGACGCCTCCACCGCCCTTGCCGTCGGCGCCGCGTTCGGCGTGGGCGGCCTGCTCTACCTCGACCACCAGCTCAACCTCGGCACCGTCGTCGCGGTCGTCCTCTACCTGCGCCAGCTCACCACCCCGATCGACACGATCCTGATCTGGGTGGAGACGTTGCAGAGCAGCGCCGCCTCGTTCGCCCGCATCGAGGGCCTCGCCTCGTCAGCGGAACCGCCACGACGCAGAGCCGAGGGCGTCACGGCCGTCCCCACCGACCAGGACATCGTCGTCACCGACGTCCGCTACGCCTACGACGGGGCCGACGTCCTCCACGGTGTCGACCTCGACGTCCGGGCCGGCGAGCATCTCGCCGTCGTGGGGACGTCGGGAGCAGGCAAGACCACCCTGGGTCGCCTCATTGCCGGCATCGACCGTCCCCGATCAGGAAGGGTCACCGTGGGCGGTGTGGACGTCGCCGACCTCGCACCCGAGCAGCTTCGCCAGCACATCGTCCTGGTGACCCAGGAGCACCACGTGTTCGCCGACCCGCTGCGCGACAACCTCACCATCGCGGCACCTCACGCCACCGACGCCGAGCTCCTCGAGGCCCTCGACGTCCTCGGCGCAGACTGGTTCGACGACCTCCCCGACGGGCTCGACACCGACCTCGGCACCCATCGGCTCGGCGGCGCCCAGGCCCAGCACGTCGCGCTCGCCCGAGTCCTGCTCGCCAATCCCCACACCCTCGTCCTCGACGAGGCCACCGCCCTGCTGGACCCGACGACCGCTCGCCGCACCGAACAAGCCCTCGCCGCCACCATCCAGGGCCGCACCATCATCGCCGTCGCCCACCGACTCCAGACAGCCCGAGACGCTGACCGCATCGCCATCATGGAAGGGGGCCGCATCACCGAGCTCGGCCACCACGACCACCTCGTCACCACCGCGACCTCCTACGCAGCCCTCTGGGAAACCTGGAGTGCAGACACCAGCCACGACAGGACTGACAACCATGAGTGACACACGAAGCCGAACCGCGGGACCCGTGCCACCGGCAGTCCGTCCGCTTACGATCGTCACAGGCGGGGCGCGAGGGATCGGCGCCGCCACCGTCGCGCATCTGGCGCGTGCAGGACACGACCTGATCGTCGGCTACCGCAACGACCGCGCCTCGGCCAAGAGGGCAGCCGCGGCAGCACAGGACCACGGCGTGAGAGCCGTCGCCGTGGCCGGCGACGTGACCGACGAGGATGACGTTGCCGAGCTGTTCGCCGCTGCCGCGGACCTGGGCGCCGTCACCGGACTGGTGAACAACGCCGGACTGACCGCACACCTTGGAGACTTGGCGGACACCCCGGTCGCGGTGCTGCGCCGGGTCGTCGACGTGAACCTCGTCGGCGCGCTGCTGTGCGCGCGTGAGGCGGTCCGGGCAATGTCCACCACCCGCGGCGGACACGGTGGGGCAATCGTCAATGTCTCCTCGGCAGCAGCCACGCTGGGCTCGGCACACGACTACGTCCACTACGCCGCAGCCAAGGCCGGGGTCGAAGCGATGACCGTGGGACTCGCCAAGGAGGTCGCCGATCAAGGGATCCGGGTCAATGCCGTGGCGCCGGGCACGGTGCACACGAGGATCCACGCCGATGCCGGGGATCCGGACCGCGCCGGGCGCGCTGCCGCACGCATCCCGTTGGGCCGAGCCGGAGAGCCCGACGAGATCGCTCCGGCCATCGTCTGGCTGCTCGGCTCCGAGGCCAGCTATGTCACCGGAGCCAGCATCCGAGCGGCTGGTGGACTGTGACCCGCTCGGCCGCTGACGATCGCGAAGGTCGGCATGGCCTACAACCCCTACGGCACCCGCGTCCTGCGCACCGTCACCACCGGCGCACCTCCAAGCGCCCCCTCCTACACCGGCGCCCGCTACGAGACCACCACCGGCAACCTCCACCTCCACGTCCGCCAGTACAACCCCACCACCGGCCGCTTCACCAGCACCGACCCGGCAACCCGAAGCACCTCGACGCCCTACGTGTCCCCGTACGCCTACGCGGACAACCAGCCCACCCTGCTCACCGACCCCAGCGGCCGGCCCCCCCGAAGACCCCAACAGCCCAGGCGCGGTCCTCGGCGACTTCGGCTCGGGCTTCCTCCAAGGGCTGAAGGCACCCTTCCAGTTCCTCGGCAACGCCTACAACGCCGTCACCGGCCAGAACGGCGGCGCCGGCGCCTTCGTCGGCAAGTACCTCCCCGTCCGCCCCGCCTACCGCCTCTACTGCGCCGAATACATGCTCCGCCAACAAGGCTGCGACGAGCTCGCCGACCTCTTCGCCGAAGCAGCCGACGAACTCGCCCAACAGCTCGCCGTCACCGGACTCGGAGGACTGACCGGGTGGCGTAGGGCAGTCGTCGCACCGGAGCTGCGTGGCCACGAGATCCCCACACACGGCAAGGGCGTGGGTCCTGCAGCAGAACGACTTCCCGGCGGACGCCGCCTGCGTTTCAGTGTGAGGAGGAATCTCGTTCGAGCGCTGTCAGAAACCACCCAACGGGCAGCAACGGATTTCCCGCGCTGGGATCCGATAGCGCCTCAGGGTGTTTCGGGTGCCTGCTGATCTCGTTCAGGACGACCTGGGGAAGCGTGTGGCTCCGCTACTGCCACCCGCTCCTGAGAGGCGGCGCCGCTACCCCCGGGCGAACTCCCCGAGGAGCCGACCGTTTCGGCCGGGATGTCACGACAGGCGACACCGGTCCGTAGCGCACACATGGCCCCGCCGAGCGTCGGGGGCCTGCACGTCATCGCCTGGAACAAGCCGAGCGCAGAGCCGCAGAGTTCCTCGCAGGCGAAAGCCGGTCCTGGGGACCGTCTTCCTCTGTCCGGATCATCTCCGAGTACTGCTTCACGGACGGGGGGCAGTTCATCGCTCCCTACGACCACGGCGACCACCTCGGCCACGGACGCGAGGACATGCAGCTAGGCGGAAACCTACCGTTCACGGTCGACCTGGCCACCGGATCCTGCCGCTTCATCGACTGGGAGGAGGCGGACGCCTTCAGGGAACGTGACCTACTCTGAACAGGAGCCACCCGAGCACGCACAGCGGGCCTCGCCCGAAGCATCCTGGCGAGGCCCGCTCTCGTGTGTTCAACATCAGGGATCAAGGCCCACCAATGAACGTAGAGCCGGGATGCCAGCTCGCGCCGCCGCTGGGAAGTGCAGCGGGACCCCCGTACTGGAGTCCCTTGCCCCCGCGCCGATGGTCCGGTCCGCACGGTCCAGCCGGAGAGGTCCGTGAGGTTGGGACTTCCTGTTCGAGCGTCAAGAATCTCCGAACGAGACCTTGAAGGCGTCGCCACTGCAAGCCCCTCCCTCATGAATTCGCAGGTCAGGTGCCTACAAGGGTCGATCCGTCCGCTCGACCCGCTGCACGGAGGGAAACAGGTCGAACGACCGCCCTACTCCACAAACCCGCAGGTCAGGCCCCTTTGTCAGCAGGCTCCAGAATCGCCACGCACTCCACGTGCGACGTCATCGGAAAGGTGTCGTGCTGACCGATTCTCGGAAACTCCCAGGTCAGAGCTTGTTTATCGGCTCACTGTCCCGCGTGCGGGCGCCCAGAGCGTCAAACGAGCGTCATGGCCGACAGTCGAGGCCAACATCCATCCACCGGATTCGCCCGTGCGCCGCAGCGGTACGCGGCGGTGCCGGTACTAAGGCGTGTTTCGAAAGTGGCGTCGTCTGCCCGAAGGGCAGGCCCGGCGGCGTCTGGTGCGTGCGATCGCAAGGCGGAGGGTCGCCCCGATACTGGTTGTATCGGGGTGATCCCGACAACGCGGCTGGGGGTGCCCCCTCTGGGGGAGTGCGTGCCAGGCGTCGCCGGGCTGGGGGCACCCCCTCTGGGGGAGGGACTTTCGAAACACGCCCTAGCCGCCACCCCGGAGGCGGGCGGTCGGCCGGTACCGGACCGGGCCCCGGGTGGACGTGTCCCTGGCGGACCGAGCCGGGACGCTTCTGACCGCGCACCCGCGGACTCGGCACCTACCTGGGTGTCCGGAGACGGCGAACGCCCCTTCCTACATGTGGCCGAGACGAACACTGGCACGATCGCGCTGTACGAGCGCCTCGATTTCGAGCAGGAGGCCCTACCCGGCGGTCCCGCAGGGTGGGTCGTACGGCAGTTGGGGAACATACCGCTTCCACTGCTGCCGGCTCAGGGCGCCGGAACTCCCTTCGCAGATACGGCTGATGGCGGACTCGACGTTCAGATCCCAGAGCGTCGCCACTCCGTCGTCGGTGGTGGCGGCCAGGGTGTGACCGTCCGGGCTGAACGCCAGCACGGCGACGAATCCGGTCTCCACGGTCAGCGGCACGCCGATGGGGCTGGGGTGGTCGGGATCGGTGACGTCCCACAGGCTGATGGTGCCGTCGTCGGTGTCGCCGGCCGCCGCGAGGGTGTCACCGTCCGGGCTGAACGCCACCGACCACAGGCTGCCGCCGGGTACGGTCAGGTCACTGCCCCTGCGCGTAAGGTGGTGGGGGTCGGTGGCGTCCCACAGGGTGACGGTGCCGCGGCTGTTCCCGATGGCGAGAGTACGGCCGTCCGGGCTGAACGCCACCCAGACGCTGGTGGCGGTCGGCTGGTCGATCTGCTCCCCGACGCGGACCCCGGCCTCCGTCGTACTCCACAGCCCCACCGTGCCGTTGCTGCCGTCGCCGCCGGCCGCCAGCACCGCGCCGTCGCGGCTGAACGCCAGGGACCGGACGGACGACGTGTCCGAGTTGGAGATGGTGAGCCGGGAGACGGGATCTGCGGGGTCGCTGACGTCCCACAGGACGATCTTGCCGTAGTCGTCGTCTCCCGCCGCCGCAAGTGTGCGGCCGTCGGGGCTGAACGCCACGGAGAGGACGAGTCCGTCCGCACCGGTGAGGGGCTCACCGAGGCGAACGGGACGGCCGGGGTCGGTGGTGTTCCACAGCGTGACGGTGCCGCCACTGTCGCCTGCGGCCAGGGTGCGCCCGTCCGGGCTGAACGCCACCGCGTTGACCGGGTCCTTCGGGCCGGTGAGCGGCTCACCCCGGGGAACGGGATGGCCGGGGTCGGCGGTGTTCGACAGCGAGACGGTGTTGTTCTGGTTCCCGGCGGCCAGCGTGCGGCCGTCGGGACTGAAGGCCACGGACGCCACATTGCCGCCGGCGCCGACGACCCGGGTCGGTGGCAGACTCCACAGATCGACGCCGCCGTCGGTGTTCCCGGCGGCAAGGGTCCGGCTGTCGGGGCTGAACACCACGGCGGTCACCGCGTCGCCGGGGCCGGTCAGCGGACGGCCCAGGGAGCCGATGGTCTTGGGGTGGGTGACGTTCCACAGATGGATCGCGCGGTCGGCGCTGCCCGCCGCCAGAGTGTGGCGGTCGGGGCTGAACGCCACCGACATCACGGGGTTCGCGGGGCCGGCCAGCGGCTCGCCCAGGGGTGTAGGCCGGCCGGTGTCGGCGCCCTTCCACAAATGGACCGTGCCGTTCTCGGTCCCGGCGGCCAGCGTGCGGCTGTCAGGACTGAAGGCCAGGGACTGGACGGAACTCCCAGCCTTCAGTGCCCGGCCTCGGGCCGGACGGGCCGGGTCGGCGGTGTTCCACAGGCGGACGGTGCCGGCGTCGTCGTCGCAGCCGGTGGCCAGGGTGTCCCCGTCTGGGCTGAACACGACGCGGTGGGAGAAGACGCCGGGACAGTCGAGGACCAGGGGCGCTTTCGCGCGTGGGACGTCGTCGGGGCGGGCGACGTCCCACAGGCTGACGAGTCCGGCGTACCACACGGCGGCCAAGGTATGGCCGTCGGGGCTGAAGGCCAGCGATTCGATGGTGGATGCGGCGTCGAATCCCTGGACGGTGGGGCTCCGCAGCCGCCCGAGCAGCACCGGCCGGCTGGGGCTGGTCAGGCTCCACAGCTCGGCGAATCCACCGGAAGCACCCTCGTTGTTGTCGATGGTGTGGCCGCCGACGGCCAGGACCCGGCCGTCCGGGCTGAAGGCGAGCGACTGGATCGAGTTGACGGAGTCGTCCACGGGCACGGGCCGGCCCAGCTCCACCGGGCGGCTGGGATCGGAGACGTCCCAGAGCCGCACGAGGTTCTCCTGGAGGTGGCCGGCCGCCAGCGTGTGCCCGTCGGGGCTGTAGGCCACGGTGGACACCGGGTCGCGCGGGCCGGGAAGCCGGGTGGCCAGCGACGTGTTCTCGGTCGTGATGAGCCGGGACGCCGCCTCCGGAGTGGGGTCCATGCGGTAGGAGGTCAGGGCGAGTTGGGCGGACAGTGAGGGATCGGTCGACGCCAGTTGCACGGAGGCGGACGTGACCGCGGCGTTGACGGCCCGGTCGCGGGCGCGCAGGGCCTCGGCGGCGGACTCCCGGGCGTGGTCCCCCTGCCGGAAGGCGACGACCGCGGCCGTCGAGGCGACCACGGCCAGGGCGGTGATGGTGGCGACCGCAGCACGCCGGAGCCGTTGCCCGCGCCGCTGGTGGTGTCTGGCGGCCGCCAGAAACGCCGTGGCGGCGCCGCTGAGTTCCGGCCCGTGCGTTTCGGCCCAGGTGAGGGCGGTCTCCAGGCGGTTGCCGCGGTACAGGGCGGCCGCTTCCCGGCCGGCCCGTTCCCAGAGCTCGGCCGCCTCCTCCAGATCCTGCCGTACGAGGTTCCCGTTGCGGTCGTGCTCGATCCAGTCCCGCAGCCGGGGCCAGGCGCGGATGAGCACCTCGTGCGTCATCACCACCGTGTCCTGGTCCCGGGTCAGCAGTCGGCCACGGGTGAAGTCGTCCAGGACCCTGCGGGCCGCCTCTTGGTCCGGCGTGCAGCGCAGCAGCTCGTCGTGACCGACGCGCCGGCGGGTGTCGTCGGCGTCGCGTCCCACGATGACGAGCCTCAGGAAGACCAGCCGCGCGGCCTCGTGGTAGGGCTGTGGCAGGGCGTCGAAGAGGCGGTTCGCCGTGGTGGCGATGGCGCCCTGGATGCCGCCAGTGACACGGTATCCGTCCACCGTGAGCGTGTGGCCGTGGCGCTGCTGCCAGGTGGCCCGCAGCGCGTGGGCGAGCAGCGGCAGCCGGCCCGTGGTGCTCGCGCCAGCCGGCCCTCCGACCGCGCCCAGGTCCGCCAGCAGCACCTCGACCAGGCCGTCCTCGACGTCGAGCCCCACCTGGTGGGCCGGCCGACGGATCGCGTCCTTGAGTTCGTCCTCCGTCATCGGCTCCAGCAGGACCGGCCCGGCCCGGAGAGCGGCCCGGAGCTGCGGATGGGCCGCGCACGCGGCATAGAAGTCCGCGCGTACTCCCAGCACCACGAGCGCTCCGGTCGCGGGGCGGGCCAGACGGTCGAGCACGTCGATGAACCACTCCCGTTCGGTCTCGTCGCCGCAGGCCGTGAAGATCTCCTCGAACTGGTCGACCACGACGACCAGGCCCCCGGCGGGAGGCTCCCCTGCGGACGCCGGGTCGGCGACCCGGGTGGTGTCGCGCAGCTCGGCGAGGCACCGTTCCGGGTCTTCCCGCCACCGCGGTACCGCACGCTCGGTGGCTTCGGCGTCGAGCCCGGCGGCGGCGGCCAGTGCCAGCGCCGGGGATGCCGTCGGGGTTAGCAGCAGCCGCGGCCAGGTGCTCGATCCCGCCACGGGGAGCCGGCCGTCGTCCAGGGCCGGCAGCACCCCGGCCGCGAGCAGGGACGACTTCCCGGCCCCCGAGGGGCCGATGAGTACCAGCGGGCCGCCCTCGCTCATGCGGGCGTCCATCCGCTCGCAGACGAGATGGACCATGCGCTCACGACCGTGGAACCACTGCTTGTGCCGTGCGTCGAAGGGCGCCAGTCCCGGGTACGGGCACAGCATGCGGTCGGCGCCCGGGCCCGGCAGGGTCCTGCGTCCCTCGTCGCCGACCCGCACGTGGATGTCGCGGCCGGCCTGGAAGACGCTGCCGCCCCCGGTCGCGCTCGCCTCCTGCCATTTCGGCTGCCAGAGGGGCGGCCCGTCCGGGGCCGGAGCACCGGTGTTGCGTTCCGTCACGCCTGTCCGCCCCGGGTGACGGTCATGTCCCGGCCGGCCAGGAACGCGTCGCCGCCGGAGACGTGTGCCTCCAGCGTCATCGAGCCCTTGATCTGCTGTGCCGAGGCTGCCGGGGCTGAGGAAGCTCCCGCTTCCTCCCCCCACAGCGCGCGCAGCTCGTCGACCGCGTCCGGCCGCGCGGCCATCAGCCGAATCATGCGGGCCTGCCACTCGGCGACCAGGAGTCTTTGGAGTTCTTCGCCGTCGTTCGTCTGCTGTGCTTGCAACAACTCCCCGCGTGTATCGTCGAGTTCTTCTTCCAGGCGCTCCGGTTGTGCGGACCGCCACAGCGACAGAACCGAGGCCTTGGCCGCGGCCCAGCCGTCCGTCGCCAGCAAGTCGATCAGTCGCGCCGCGGCCACCGACGCCAGGCCGGCGAGTTCCACACTCGTCTCCATGTCTCCTCCTTGTGCATTACCGTCCGTGGACCGCGATCGCGGTCAACGTCAGGTGAGAGGCGACGAACACGCGGTCGCCACCCACCGTCCACAGGAATCCCACGTCCGGTTGCCCGGGGTCGCTGTATCTCCAACGGGCCCTGCCGGTGGCCGCGTCGATGGCCCACAGCGTCTTCGCGCTGTCGGTGGCGAAGACGGTGTCGGCCGAGCACTGCGCGTTCTTGCCGGAGCCTCTGAGGCCGGCGTTGAACAGGTTGGAGATGCCCATGGCACCGGCTCCGTCCAGCGTGGCGACCCACTGGAGCGTGCCGTCGGCGGTGGCCAGAGAGGCCAGGTCGCTGCCGACCGGTACGTAGACGTTCGCGCCGTCGGGGCTGGAGAACGGGTCGCCGATGCGGACCTGGTCCCCGTTCTTCGCCTGGAAGCTCTGACGCCACTTCTCGTCGCCCGTGGCCGCGTCGACGGCGAACAACGTGTCGCCCTTGCCGCCCGCGAACAGGAACAGCCCGGCGGCGTGGCACGTCAAGGGCCAGCCGGTGGTGAAGTAGAACGCGGCGTTCGGGACGGACACGTGCCAGCCACGGGCGCCCTTCCTGCCCGCGTCGATCATCTGGATGCGGCCGGGCTTGCCGCCCGGAACGGCGGAGGTGGTCAGCAGGTGGGAACCGGAGGGCGGGACGAGCACGTTGTTGATGTCCGTGCCCCTGACCTGCCACAGCCTCTTGCCGGTCTCGGCGTTGAACGCACGGATGTAGCCGGTGGTCGGATCCTCGGCCGAGAACTCCCCGTCCACCACGAGCACGTGTCCGCACACGTAGACCGTGTTCCCCGCGACTGCCACGTAGTTGTCCGTATACATCTCCAGGTGCTCGCCGCCGCGTTCGCCGTCGGCCGTCTCGGTCGCCCACTTCGCCTTCCCGCTGGTGGCGTCGAACGCCGCCAGCAGTCCCGACCGGCTGGGGGTGTCGCAGAGCAGGTAGAACACTCCGTCCGCGTACGCCGTCGGGTACGTCTGGCTGGACGTGCCAAGTTCGTTGACCGTGTTCAGCTGGGGGAACACGGATTTTCCGTTCGCGGCGTCCAGGAAGGACGTGGCCGTGTTCGTGACCACCATGACCATGTCGTCGGAGGCTTCCAGACAGGTGGGGGCGTGCTTCCCGGCGCCCGACCACGCCTTCGTGGCGGCGGGTCCGGCCAGGACGATCCGTTCCGGTCCGTCCGACGAGGACGGCGACGCGGAGGAGCTCGCCCGACCGCCCGACGGAGAGCCGGACCGCGCAGTGGATCCCGGCCCGCCGGCCCGGCCCCCGGGTCCCGGTGACGCGTCGCGGGTGAGGGCGAGTACCGCCGCGGTTCCCCCGAGTAAGGCCGCGCCCCCGGCCAGACCGGTGATCAGCTTCCTGCGGCTGATCCCCGTACCGGCGGGGATCACCTCCGCGGGAGGTGGCGGACCCTGGACGCCGCCCCCGGAGGCCACCGGTCCCACCGCCGCGGCCGCGGCGGCCATGTCGGCGGTCACCGCCGGCGGCAGCCAACTGCCCTCCGGGACGGGCAGGTCCTGTCGCCTCAGGTAGTCGACGAGTTGCTCCGCGGTGGGGCGGTCCGACGATTCCGGGTACAAGCAGCCGCCGATCACGTCGCGCAGCGACACGGGGAGGGTGCCCGCGTTCGGCTCGTCGCCGGCTGCGAACAGTACGGCGGCCCCGAGCTCGAACATGTCGTCCGTCGGTGAGGGGGCCGGCCTGCCGGTTGCTCCCACGAACCCCAGGGCGGTGATGCGGGGCCCGTCCATGGTCAGCAGCACCGAGTCCGGGCTCACCTCACCATGGACCGTTCCAGCTGCGTGGAGTGCGGCCAGCGCCCGGGCCAAGCCGTCGGCGAGCACCCGCAGGGCGGGTTCGGCGAGCGGCCCGTGCCGGTCCACCGCCTGCCGGAGCGTGAGTCCCGCGATGAACTCGGTCGCGAGCCAGGGAACCGACGCGTCGGGGTCTGCGTCCACGACCGGGATGAGGAATGCACCGGACAGCGTCCGAGCCTCCGCGACGGTCGCTCGGAACCGGTCCCGGAACCCCGGCTGTGCCGCGAGTCCGGGCTCCACGACCGTGACCGTGACGAGTAACCCCTCGTCCGTCCGTGCCGCGAAGACTTCGCTATCGCCGACCTTGCTGCGTCTGCCGAGCAGCGTGTACGGACCGATTCGACGGGCACCGTCTGCTCCGGGATGATTCATGGTCAGTCCCTCACGCCAGCTTGATCGTCTGATCACGGGCCGCCTGATAGGCGCTGCCGCCGCCGGACACATGGGCCGTCATGGTCATTGACGGCTCCGGATCGGCCGCCGACGCCGTGCGGTCCCCGGGTTCGGCAACGGGCCCCGTGGCGATATCAGGCAGGAGAGCGGTCACGGCGTCCCCGAGGTGCTGCAGCGCCTCCGGCAGATGGGTCTCCGGAACGCGGATGAACTGCAGGCGTGCCAGCTCCGCGATCTCGGTCGGCAGCGCCGAAGCGTCGGGCAGCATCGTCGCGTCGCCCAGGAGGACCGGGACGACGCGGTTTCCGGCCCGAAGCGCTGTCGCGATCTCCATCCGGACCCAGTCGTGGGCCCGGTCCAGGAGCCGGACGCCGTCCTCGTCCCGCGCGTCGGTCCACCCTGGCCCGATCAGCACGCACATGAGCTCGCACTGAGCGGCCTGCCGCCGCAGGATCTCGGCGAAGTCGGCCCCGGGCGGGATCGACTGGCCCGACTTGAAGATCTCGTGGGCGCCCAAGCGGTCGGACAGCGCACGGTGGACACGGTCTCGCATCCACCGGGAGTCCGGTTTACGAAAGCTGAGGAAGACGCGCGGCACAAGTGCCCCCTTTCTGGCAAGTCTTGACGTCAGGGATGCTCACCCTAGGGGCGGAGTACGCGCCCGGTAGTTATTCGCAAAAGATTGAATAGCGGTCGCGGAGCTCCGTACGCTGACGGTCATGGATGCGGCGGACAGCGGCGCGGGCACGGCCTTGACGGAGGGATCGACCGGAGCACGTCTGCCGCCGGGCGACTTCGGCGTCGTACTGGCCACGCTCCGGGCGCGCAGAGGGTGGAGCGTGCGTGAGCTCTCCCGGCGTGCGAACGTGTCCGAGGGGCAGATCTGCAATCTGGAGAGCGGGTTGCGCAACCCGACGTCCACGGTGGCAGCGGCGTTCGACGCGGCCTTCGGCGCCGAGGGGGAACTCGTCGCCCTGTCCGGGGCCGGTCGTCGGCGCGCCGCGTGGGCCGGGAGCGTCGTCGAAGCCGGCCCGATGGTCGCCGGGTACGAGCGGGTCCTCGGGGAGCTGAAGGACATCGGCAGGTCCACCGGACCCGGGTTCGTCACCTCTTCGATGAAAACCATCACGCGGATCCTGACGGACGCCGCTCCGCGCGCCGTCGGCGAGCAACGTGCCGAAATCTGGCTGCTCGTTTCGAGGTTCGCCGAGTACACGGGGTGGATGGCGCAGGAGGCGGGCAATCCCGCGGAGGCGTTGCGCTGGACGAATCTCGCCGTTCGCTGGGGCGCCCATGGCGGGGACGAAACGATGGCCGCGTACGCCTTGGTCCGCAAAGCGTTCATCGCCCAGCACCGCGGTGACACCTGCGCGGCGATCCGATTCGCCGACCAGGCGGCCGGGCACCCGGCGGCCAACTCGGTGATCCGCGCGCACGCCGCGCGACGCGCGGCCCAGGGGCACGCGAGCCGTGGCGATGCTTCGGCCTGTTGGGACGCGTTGCAGCGGTTCAAGAGCCACGCTGCCGAAGTCACCGGCGACCGGGCCCCTCACTGGGGCCCGCGCATCGAGAACGGCGGCCATCGGCTCCTGGAGGCGTCCTGCATGCTCAGCCTCCGTCATTTCGAGCGGGCCGCCGACCTCTTCGCCGCCGAGCACCGGTCGGCCGTTCCGGCGGACAGCAACTCCCAGGCACGCTTCGCGGTCCGGCAGGCGACATCCCTGGCCGGCGCCAGCCACCTCGACGACGCCTGTCAGATCATTGAGACCACGCTGCCCGTGCTCAAGCGCATCGATTCGGCCACCGCCCGGGCGGAGCTGAGCCGCTTCGTGGCACAGGCCCGGACCCGGAAAGCCGACCCGGGCCAACTCTCCCTCATCAACACGTCGGCCGCCCTCGCGACCGGCTGACAGCCGGCGACGGCGCCTGCCGGAGTCGGGCTTTGCTCGACGCGTGGTGCGTCACCGTGGAACGCGCGATCCTGACGAACGAAACACCTCCGACCTCACACCCCAGCGTCTTTGCGTGAAGCGATCTTGTCCCGGGTTCATCCGATGAGGCCGAGGGCGGCCAGGGGTCGCAGGCGGTTGCGGGCTGCCTGACGCGGGACGGCGGCGATGTTGGTGTGGACGTCCCGGGGCGGCGGTCGCGCACGGAACCAAGCTTGACGTCTATCCGGCTCTGCTGCTTGTGCGGTGTGGTTGGCCCTGTTTCCCGACGGTGCGTTCGCGTGCACGGTGCTTGTTCTTCATGCCGATTGGCCGGCCCGGGCCTGCTGTGCTGGGTTTCGGTGCACCGGCTGGTGGGGGGCCTTGCCGTGGAGTCAGCGAAATCCTCGGCGGACCCTTGCAGGGGTGAGGCGTCCTTGGCGTGCGGTCCGCCCCCAGGGTCTGCGCAGGTCCTCGGCAAGGGGCCAGGCCAAGCGGAGCCGGGTGTGGGCGGCGATGACCAGCCAGGTCCAGCGGTCGGCGGCGGACGGCTCGCGGAGTTGGGGAGTCGTCCGGCCCAGCGTCTGCTTGAACATCCTGGAGGTGTGTTCCAGGTCGAGTCTGCACAGGAAGGACTGCCGGCTGCCCGGACGACGAGGGCGTCCAGAGCTCACGGGGACTTGCCTGATCGCGCAGTCCGAACGGCACCGAAACCAGGAAGAAC
The DNA here is from genome assembly GCF_044334475.1 of Streptomyces sp. NPDC020780. Classification (NCBI taxonomy): domain Bacteria; kingdom Bacillati; phylum Actinomycetota; class Actinomycetes; order Kitasatosporales; family Streptomycetaceae; genus Streptomyces; species Streptomyces sp. NPDC020780. Next base: position 336,847 of record NZ_JBIRTB010000005.1, read on the forward strand.
ACCAGCGGTAGGATAGGTAGCATGAGTGAAGCTACCCGCAAGTACTCCATCACCATGCCGCAGGACATCGCCGAGGCCGCCCGCGACCGCAGCGGCCCCTCCGGCCTCTCCGCCTACGTCGCCGCAGCGGTCGCCCGTCAGGTCGAGCGCGACAATCTCAACGAGCTCATCGCCGTCGCGGAGGCGGAACACAGCCCCATCACCGACGAGGAGATCCAGGCCCTGCGCGACGAGCTCCACCGGGCCCGGCAGCAGCAGGGCTCGGGCCGGGCGGACGCCGCGTGACCCGCACCTCCCCCGCGGTCCCGGGCGGCACCCTCGTCCTGGACAGCGAAGGACTGGCGAAGGCCGTCCTGCGCGACCGCACAGTCACCGCCTGGCTCGCCCTCGCCCGCGCCGATGATCTCCGGGTCATCACCTCCGCAGCCACCCTGGTCGAGGTCATCCACCCCCGGATCAACCGTCCCGCCCTGGAGTGGACCCTCTCCCGGCTGGTCGTGGAACCGGTCACCGACCCGCTCGCCCGGCACGCCGCCACGCTCCTCGCCGACGCCGCGCTTCATGGCCACAAATACGCCATCGACGCCATACTCGCCGCGACCGCACTCTCCGCCCCCGGCCCCACCACCGTGCTCACCTCCGACCCGGAGGACCTCACCACCCTCTGCGGGACGCAGGTCACCGTGATCAAGATCTGACGGGAACCGCTCCACTTGCCTCCTGGAACGCGGCCATCGCGAATCCAATAGCGCAACTGGCACGGAAGCGACCAGTTACCGATCGAGGGTGACGCCGGCTGCGGCAAGCCAGCAGCGGAGGACCGAATACAAACCCTGGACCGATCACCGGCTGGTGCTCGATTCGGTCGCTGACCTCACATCGAATGTGGCGAGGGCCCGGACCTACCTGGCGATCTGCAACCGTCCGGCAGCCCTCAGCTGACGCGCCGGAGGTCGCGCCGCCTGGACCGGTTGGCCGGGCGACGAGCGACGAGCGACGAGCGACGAGCGACGAGCGACGAGCGACGAGCGACGGATAACGACTTTCCGTGTGATCACGAGCTGACTCAATCCCGTCCCGGCGCTCGCCGGCGTCTTCGCGGTGCAGGGTTCTTCGCCTTGAGCTCGACAGTTGACCGAGCAAGCGTCATGACTCTCCGCCAGAACCAGCGTCGGATGAGCGTCAAGACGTTTCTCAACCGCCTCCGCGAAACAGTGGCGAAGTACCTCCCACCCGCGGCCCGCTACGCGAAACCGCAGGTGAGGCACATGGCGTTCACCTACGAAACGCTCCACGTCCTGCACTTCGGAAAACAGGTCGAGCACACCCGACCGCACCGGAGCAGCCTAGGAAAACCGCAGGTCAGATCCCCTTTGCTACAGGCTCCAGAATCGCCACGCACTCCACGTGATGCGTCATCGGGAACAGATCGAACGCCCGCAGCGTCCGCACCTTGTACCCACCGTCCCGGAAGTACGCCAGGTCCCGCGCCAGCGCCGCCGGATCACAGGCGACGTACGCGATGCGGCGGGCGCCCAAGGAGGACAGGTGCTTGACCGTGGCCTTGCCCGCGCCCGCGCGGGGCGGGTCCAGGACGATCAGGTCGCACTCGGTGATGCCTGTGCGCGGCAGGACCTGATCGACCTTGCCGTGCTCGATGCGGACCCGCTCCAGGTCCTTGAGGTTGTGGCGGGCGTCCTCGACCGCGCGCTTGCCGGACTCGATGCCCAGCACCGCGCCCTTCTCGCCGATACGCTGGCCGATCGCTCCCGCGAACAGGCCGACGCCGCAGTAGAGGTCGAGCGCCATGTCGTTCTTGCGGGGCAGCAGGCCCTGCATGACCGCGCGGACCAGGGTGTCGGCGGCCTGCGGGTGGATCTGCCAGAAGCCGCCGGAGCCCACGCGGTACGTACGGTCGTCGGCCCGCTCGCGGACGAAGGCGCGGCCGTGGACCCGGTGGACGCCGCCGTCCTTCTCCTCGACGCGGAGTACGGAGACCGGCTTGTCCAGCTCCACCAGCGGGAGCCGGCCGCCCTCGCGCGGAGTCAGGATGACCTGGCGGTCGTGGGAGCCGGTGGCCGAGATGGCCTCCACGGCGGCCATCTGCGGCCACTCCCGCTTCTCGACGCCGAGTTCCGAGACCCCGGGGGCGGCGATCAGGCAGCGGTCGATCGGCTGGACCTCGTGCGAGCGGTGCTTGCGCAGTCCGGCCCTGCCGTCCTCGTCCACGGCGTACTGGACCCGGGTGCGCCACGCGGGCACCTCGCCCGGCGGGAGCTTGTCACCCTCGGCCGGCATGACGGTGCCGTCCCAGCCGGCCTCCTCGGGGGTGAGGCCCGCGAGCCGCTGAAGCTGCTCGGCAATCACTTCGCCCTTGAGGCGGCGCTGTGCGCCCGGCTTGGCGTGCTGCCAGTCGCAGCCACCGCACTTGCCGGGGCCGGCGTACGGACAGGGGGCCTCGACGCGGTCCTTGGACGCCTCGATGACCGTGACCGCGTCGGCGCGCAGGAAACGGGAGTCGCTCGCGCCCTCCGTGACCCGGGCGACGACCTTCTCGCCGGGCAGGGTGTGGCGCACGAAGAGGACCTGGCCCTCGTCGGTCCGGGCGATGCAGTGGCCGCCGTGCGCTACGGGGCCGACCTCGACCTCGTACTCCTGTCCGACGAGCGACTCCCCGCTCTGCTCCCCGCTCCGGTGCTCCCCGGCCTGCTGCTCCCTGGCCTGCGACGAGGTGGATTCGTTCTGCATGAGGGGGTGGCTCCAGAGATCAAGGGAAACGGGGAACGGCAAAGCGGCCGGACAACAACCTACGAGTCTACGTGGGTGCCGGCCGACCGCTTACCACGAGCGGAGGGGACGCGTCAGCTCTTGGTACCGGACTCCTTGTGGGGCCGCCGTTCGACGGGGCCGCGGCGCACGGATCCGGGCGCGTTCCAGTCCGCCCGCCTCCTCGCCCGCTGCTTCGCCGCCTCCGAGGACTCCAGCTGGTAGGGCACCGAGGTCACCATCACCCCCGGGGTGAACAGCAACCGGCCCTTCAGCCGCAGGGCGCTCTGGTTGTGCAGCAGGTGCTCGTACCAATGGCCGACCACGTACTCGGGGATGTACACACTGATCACATCGCGCGGGCGGTCCTTGCGCAGGCTCTTCACGTACTCGATGACGGGACGGGTCACCTCGCGGTAGGGCGAGTCGAGGATCTTGAGCGGGATGTCGATGCCGCGCCGCTCCCAGTCGTCCTTGAGCGCCTTGGTCTCGTCCGGGTCGACGCTGATGGACAAGGCCTCCAGCTGGTCCGAGCGCACCAGCTTGGCGTACGCGAGTGCCCGTAGCGTGGGCCGGTGGAGCTTGGACACCAGGACGATCGAGTGGACCCGCGAGGGCCTGACGGTGTCGTCGGTCGGGGTGTCGGCCGCCGCGATCTCCTCGGCGACCCGGTCGTAGTGCTTGCGGATCGCGGTCATCGTGCCGAAGAAGATCACCATGCCGAGCAGCGCGACCCAGGCGCCGTGGGTGAACTTGGTGGCCAGGACGACGACGAGGACCAGGCCGGTGAAGAACGCGCCGAACGTGTTGATCGCGCGGGAGCGGACCATGTGCCGGCGCTGCGCCGGGTCCTTCTCGGTGCGCAGGTGGCGGTTCCAGTGCCGCACCATGCCGGTCTGGCTCAGGGTGAAGGAGACGAAGACGCCGACGATGTAGAGCTGGATGAGCCGGGTCGAGTCGGCGCCGTAGATCCAGACGAGCAGGATCGCCGCCCCGGCGAGCAGCACGATGCCGTTGGAGAAGGCCAGCCGGTCACCGCGCGTGTGCAGTTGGCGCGGCAGGTAACGGTCCTGGGCGAGGATCGAGCCGAGCAGCGGGAAACCGTTGTACGCGGTGTTGGCCGCGAGGAAGAGCACGAGCGCGGTGGCCGCGGCCAGCAGGACGAAGAAGAACGTACCGTCACCGAAGACGGCGGCGGCCACCTGGGAGATGACCGGGTCCTGGACGAAGCCGGCTCCGACCGCCGTCCCGTTGTGGATCAGATCCTGCGCGGGGTTCTCCGCCATCTTCACGTCGGTGGCCATGGCGAGGCCGATGATGCCGCAGAACATGGTGACGGCGAGCAGTCCCATCGCCGCGAGGGTGGTGGCGGCGTTCTTGCTCTTCGGCTTGCGGAAGGCGGGCACGCCGTTGCTGATCGCCTCGACGCCGGTGAGCGCGGCGCAGCCGGAGGAGAAGGCGCGCAGGAGCAGGAAGACGAGGGCGAAGCCCGCCAGTCCCTGCTGCTCGGGGCGGATCTCGTAGCTCGAGGTCGGCGCGTGCATGGTCTCCCCGAGGACGAGTCCGCGGAACGCGCCCCAGAGGATCATGGCGAAGACCCCGGCCACGAACAGGTAGGTCGGGATGGCGAAGAGCTTTCCGGACTCCTTCACACCGCGCAGGTTCATCAGCGTCAGCAGGACGATGGCACCGATGGCGCAGAGCGTCTTGTGTTCGACGACGAAGGGGATCGCGGAGCCCAGGTTCTCGACGCCCGAGGCGATCGACACGGCGACGGTGAGGACGTAGTCGACGAGGAGGGCGCTCGCGACGGTGAGCCCCGCCTTGGGACCGAGGTTGGTGTTGGCGACCTCGTAGTCGCCGCCGCCGCTGGGGTAGGCGCGCACGTTCTGCCGGTAGGAGGCGACGACCGTGAACATGAGGACCACGACGGCGACCGCGATCCACGGGCTGAAGTGGTAGGCCGACACGCCCGCGATGGAGAGCACGAGGAGAACCTCTCCCGGTGCGTACGCCACGGAGGACAGCGGGTCGGATGCGAAGACGGGGAGCGCGATGCGCTTCGGGAGAAGTGTTTCCCCCAGCTTGTCGCTGCGCAGCGCCCGGCCGATCAGGATCCGTTTGGGCACGTCGGTCAGTTTGGACACGGTGAGGATCGTAAACGCTGTCGAGACACGCCGCCGAGGCACCACCCCTTCGGCCCGCGGAAAACCTTCATAGTTACCCGTCCTCACGGGAAAGTCCATGGAATCCTTAACGAAATCCTTGCGGCCGGCCCGGGACGACCGGACCCCCGGCGGGTCCCGTCCGCTCCTGACCGCACGACGGCGCAGTACGCGCGGTGCACACGGGCCCGGCGGGGCGCGCCACCACGACTCTCGGTGGGCCCGAGCCGCGCCGCCGTCGGATGGGGTCCGCGGTCCGGGCCGGAAGGGGCCCCCGGCCCCGGCGGCCCTTTCGCGAGGTCCGCTTTGCCCGTCGCCGCCGGGGATACGCACACTCGGATGAGGCGGAGGAAGCGCGGCCGCATAAGCTCGACCCCGGGCAACGCCATCGGTGGTTGCCCCGTTGTTTGCCCCGCAAGCGGAGAGAGAGATGTGAGCAGGGTGTTTTCGCAGGTCATCCGGACGACCAGGACGGCGAGGTAGGCGCAAGGTGCACATCGTCATCATGGGCTGCGGGCGTGTCGGCTCCGCTCTCGCGCAGACCCTGGAGCAGCAGGGGCACACGGTCGCCGTGATCGACCAGGACCCCACGGCGTTCCGCCGTCTCGGTTCCGGATTCGGCGGTCGGCGGGTCAGCGGGGTCGGTTTCGACCAGGACACCCTGCGCGAGGCGGGGATCGAGGAGGCCGGGGCCTTCGCCGCGGTCAGCAGCGGCGACAACTCCAACATCATCGCGGCCCGCGTGGCCCGCGAGATGTTCGGCGTCGAGAACGTCGCGGCCCGCATCTACGACCCCCGTCGTGCCGAGGTCTACCAGCGGCTCGGCATCCCCACCGTGGCCACGGTCCGGTGGACGGCGGACCAGATGCTGCGACGACTGCTGCCCTCGGGCGCGGAGCCGCTGTGGCGGGACCCGAGCGGCGGTGTGCAGCTCGCGGAGGTGCACACCACGCCTGCCTGGATCGGCCACAAGATCAGCACACTGCAGGAGGAGACGGGCGTCCGTGTCGCCTTCCTCACCCGGTTGGGTGAGGCCATACTGCCGACGTCGCAGACGGTTCTGCAGGAGGGCGATCTGGTCCACGTGATGATGCGTACGGACGAGATCGCGAAGGTCGAGGCGGCCTTTGCCCAAGGTCCCGAGGAGGGCGGTCACTGATGCGCGTGTCGATTGCCGGGGCGGGCGCGGTAGGACGTTCCATCGCGGCCGAGCTCCTGGAGAACGGGCATGAGGTACTGCTGATCGACAAGGCACCGACCGCCATCTCGGTGGAGCGGGTACCAATGGCCGAGTGGCTCCTCGCGGACGCCTGCGAGATCACCTCGCTCGACGAGGCCGCGCTGCAGCGGTGCAACGTGGTGATCGCCGCGACCGGTGACGACAAGGTCAACCTGGTCGTCTCCCTGCTCGCCAAGACCGAGTACGGAGTCCCCCGGGTCGTCGCCCGGGTGAACAACCCGAAGAACGAGTGGCTGTTCAACGAGTCCTGGGGCGTGGACGTCGCGGTCTCGACGCCGCGCCTGATGTCCGCCCTGGTCGAGGAGGCGGTGAGCGTCGGCGATCTGGTCCGGCTGCTGCGCTTCAGTCATGGCGACGCCAACCTCGTCGAGCTGACGCTGCCCCCGGAGTCGGCGCTGGCCGGCACCCGGGTCAGCGATGTGGCCTGGCCCGAGGACACGTCGCTGGTCACCATCATCCGCGGTACGCGCGTCCTGACGCCGAACGCCGAGGAGACCCTGGAGGCGGGTGACGAGCTGCTGTTCGTGGCGGCCCAGGCGCGCGAGGAGCAACTGGAGGACCTGCTGTCGGTCCGCCGGGAGTCCGCCGGCGACTGAGCGGCGCGCGGAAGACTGCCCGGAGCGGCGGGCCGGAGACCGACGAGCTCCGCGGTCAGGGGCACGGAAGCACCGGGCGGCGCGCCCCGGGCGGATGGGCGACGGCGCGTCCCCGGACGGCCGGCCGGGCGCCCGTCGTGGGAAGCGCCGGACGGTGCGCCCCCGGGTGGACCGGAGAGCATGTCCCGCGCACGGCCGGACGGTGCGCCCCGGCACGACCGGGTCCGCGCGCCCGGGCCACAAAGGGCCCGGAACCGTTCCCACGGTTCCGGGCCCTTCTCCGTGTAGGCCCCGGTGTCCTAACTCAGACACCAGCCGCAAAGTAGCGGAGTGATCACGCGCTCGCCGCTGTGGCGGCCCGCTCGTCGTGTTCACGCAGCATCCGCATGACGGTGGCAGGTGAGGGGTGCTGGCCCTTCTTCGCGCCCGTTGTGATGACCAGCCGCTTGGCGATGTCGCGCAGGCTCATCTCCTGATCGCGCAGGTGAAGGGCCATGGACAGCATGTCTTCGTCGGTGACGCCCGCGCCGCCGATGGTCTTGCCGCGCTTGCGGGCGGACTCGTGGCCTTCGAGGGTGCGGTCGCGGATGTACTCGCGCTCCATGCCGGACATGGCCGCGAGCACGGTGAACACGATGCCGGACGGGTCGTGCGAGCCCTTCAGCTCCCCAGTGAGGAACTCCAGACCGACGTCGCTCGCCTTCAGTTCCTCGGCGAGCATGGCGAGTTCGATGCCGCGGCCGAGCTGCTTGTGCTCGTGGACGACAAGGGTCACAGCGACTCCGGAGGAGCGGATCTCCCCGGCGAACTTCACGGCGGCCTCCAACTCGGGGCGCCGGGTGGCGCGGGTGGAGATCTTCTCCGAGAAGACCCGGGTCACCCCGGCTTCGGCGAGGGAGTCAAGCTGTGCGTCGAGGGATTGGCGGGCGGTGGAGGCGCGGGCGTAACCGAGGCGGACGTGCCCGACCGGTTCGGCGCCGGCGCTCACCGGCCGGGGCAACTCGGTCCACACCGACCCCGGCTTGCGTATGGCAGGGGTCGGCACGCTGAGCGCCTTGGCGAGTTGGGGCACGAGGCGGAAGCGGGCGGTGTGGTACTGGACGGCCACCTTGCCCTTGCCGGTGCGGCAGGGGGAGCCCGCGGGGGCGGCACAGGTGGACATCGGGCAGTTGTGCCATTCCACGTGCTTGGAGTCATCGCTCACGACCCCAGATCGTTTCATGAGGGTGTTTCAGGCGTCCAGCCATTGCAACAACTCATGAAACATGATCGCCGCAGGTGGACCGCCGGGCGTCCGGGTGTTTCATGAGCGACCACCTATGAAACGCCCCCTGCGGATCGAATGCGGTTGGGAAATTGTCAAGATGTCGACCCCTCGGAGGATCTCAGCCCTGGGAATTATGCAGCGTTTCGCGCCACCTGGCCGGAGCAATAAGAGAACAGTGCCGTCAGGCGTGACGGTGGACATCGTGACGGAAGCGATGCGGCAAGACCTGGGGCCGTCGTGACCCGCTCAGTCGGTTTCGGATGTCTGTCGAGGGTGGGTGGAGTAGACCTGGTGCCAGTGCTCGGCCGAGCGGACCAGGTCGTCGATGACGTGGCGGAGGAACTGGCTCGTGTTCTCCAGTCGGGCACCGGCAGGGGTGGTGACGCCAAGCTTCCGGGCTCCGGCCGCGCAGGCTTCGGCGATCCGGGTCTGGTTGCGCGCGCCGGCCATGATGGATGTGAACACCGCGTCGTCTTCGATGACGTAGCGCTCGGCGCGGCTGCGGGGGTCGCGCTCGCGCTTGACGAGTGCCTGGTTCTCCAAATAAGCGATGGCCTTGGAGATGGAGGCCGGACTGACCCGCAGGCGTCGCACGAGGTCCGCAGAGGTGAGGCCGCCGCTGTCGGTGGTGAACAGCGCGGCGAGCACCTTGGCCATCATCTGCGGGAGCCCGGCCTGAATCATCAGCTCCACGCTCTGCGCGCCCACCTCGTCCACGATCCGCGGATCGCGCCCGCCGAGGTCGCCCCTTCCCGGTGAGGTCGCCGACGCGGGGGTCCTGCGCTGATGCATGTGCCCTGCGCCCACTCGGTGTGCCGCCTCGGCGCGGTAGCCGCGCGGCCCGCCATTGCGCATCACCTCGCGGGTGACAGTCGAAGTCGGCCGCCCGATGCGGCGGCCGATGGCGGCGTAGGTCAGCTCCTCGCGCAGCCCCGCGGCGATCTGCTGCCGGTCCTGGAGCGTGAGTCGGTCGCCGGGCATTGGGCGTCCTCCACTGTTCGACGTCCGAACCAGCTTAATGCAACGCCCTCCCGTTGCATTATCTGGAACCCATCGTGCAACGATTTACCTTATCTACCTGCGTTTATGTCGTTGCTTCATGTGAACATGATTGACGAATCAATGTATGCAACGCAACTATTACTGAAGCATGAAGGCCAGCTGAACGCTCATCGACGGAAGCGAACCCATGACCACCAACCTCGGTCCCCCCGCCCTCTCGGCGACCGCAGTACGCAAGGCGTACGGCGACCACATGGTGCTGAGCGGCATCGACCTCGGCATCTCTGCAGGATCGGTCTTCGCGCTACTCGGGCCGAACGGCGCAGGCAAGACCACCATGGTGCAAATCCTGTCCACGCTCATCCGCGCTGACGCCGGCGACATCCAGGTCGCCGGCCACGACGTGGTCCGTGACCCGGAGGCGGTCCGTGCCGCGATCGGCGTCACCGGCCAGTTCTCCGCGGTTGACGGCTTCCTCTCCGGCGAGGAGAACCTGCTCCTGATGGCCGACCTGCACCACCTGCCCCGCCAGGAACGGCGGCAGTGCGTCACCGACCTGCTGGCGCGATTCGACCTGGTGGACGCGGCCCGCAAGCCCGCGGTGACGTACTCCGGCGGGATGCGCCGCCGCCTGGACCTCGCGATGACGCTGGTCGGCCGACCGCGGGTGATCTTCCTCGACGAGCCGACCACCGGCCTCGACCCGCGCAGCAGGCGGACCATGTGGGAAATCATCCGCCGACTGGTGACCGACGAAGGCGTCACGATCTTCCTCACCACCCAGTACCTCGACGAGGCCGACCAGCTCGCCGACCGGATCGCGGTGCTGCACCAGGGAAAGATCGTCGCCCAGGGCACGGCAGAGGAGCTCAAGCGGCAGGTCGGCGGCGGCCACATCACCCTGCGGTTCGCCGATGCATGCGGCCACGACTACGCGGCCCAGACCCTGGACGTGGTGTCCCGCGACGATGAGGCACTCACTCTGCAGGTCGCCGGCCAGGGCGACGTCCAGTCGTTGCGCGTACTCCTTGACTGGCTCGACCGCGTCTCGATCACCGTAGAAGAACTCCAGGTTCACACCCCCGATCTCGACGATGTCTTCTTTGCGCTGACAGGCAACCCCGTGGCGGAACAGGAGCCCGTCCGATGAGCAGCGCCACCCACGCCTTCACCGATTCGATGACCATGCTGCGCCGCCAGTTGCGGCACATGCTGCGCTACCCGACGCTCACCCTCACCGCCGCCGGGGTCCCGGTGGTCTTCCTGCTGCTGTTCGTCTACGTCCTCGGAGGCATCCTCGGTAGCGGCCTCGGCGGACCGTCGGGCGGCCGGGACACCTACGTGAACTACGTCGTCCCCGGCGTCATCCTGATGACCGCGGCTACCGCGGCCCAGGGCACCGCGATCTCGGTAGCCCTCGACATGACCGAGGGCATCGTCGCCCGGTTCCGCACCATGGCCATCGCCCGGGTCTCGGTGCTCACCGGCCACGTGCTGGGCAGCCTGGCCCAGACCCTGCTGAGCATGGCCATCGTCACCGGCATCGCACTGCTGGTGGGCTTCGAGCCCACCGCAGACTTCGGCGAATGGCTCGGCGTGATCGGCGTGCTCGTGCTGATCATCTTCGCCCTCACCTGGCTGTCTGTCGCGCTGGCCATCATGGCCAAGAGCGTCGCAGCCGCGAGCAACATGCTGACACCACTGATGATCCTGCCGATGATGGGCAGCGGATTCGTCCCCACCGACTCGATGCCCGCCGGGCTTCAATGGTTCGCCGACTACCAGCCGTTCACCCCGTTCATCGAGACCCTGCGCGGGCTGCTGATGGGGACCCCGATCGGCAACAACGCGATTCTCGCCATCGGCTGGTGCGCCCTGATCGCCCTGGGCGGCTACCTGTGGGCCAAGAAGCTCTACAACCGTGAGCCCACGCAGTGAGCGGCTTAGTTGTCGGCTATTGACCACCTGGCCGGTCGAGATGAGTCCGCTCGGATTCGAGGCCGGCTCGGAGGGTCGGGCGCCGGGTCAATGAAACCCGGCGGGCGTTGATCTTCTGGACCAAGGCGATCAGCAGGTCGACCAAGGCGTCCGTGATCTCCGCCTGCCGGGACAAGCACCGCGCCGCGAGCAGGGTGATCCGTACGTCCTCGCTCGTGTCGCGGAAGTCCGAGGGGTACATCTTGATCGCCCGTGCCCGCCAGGCGGCCACCAGCTTCTCCGAGCAGTCCGCGACAGCCCATCGGGCAGCCCGAGCTTGCGCATGTCGTTGAGCTTGGTGATCTCCGTGAGTAGGGAGTCCAGGCCGACCGCGCCAGGGTCGCGCTTGAGCGCGGCCAGCAGGGCGGTACCCGACTCGTTGTCCTCTGCCACCAGGGACAGCAGTCGAGCCGTACCCGCCTCTCCCAGGCGGCCGATCGTGCGGGCGCATAACGTCTTCTCCCACCTGCCTCGCGCCGCGACGAGGACCTTCTCGACCCGGGTCCGACCCGGCGGCTCGATCTTCCGAGCCCGGCACTCGACCAGCAGGGCCTCGCGCTGCCGGTCCTCCACCAGCTCGACCGGACAGACCTCCACGACCAGCCATTCCGCCAGCGCCTTCTCGTCCGCGACCGTCGACGGCCGGAACCCCAGGGCCTCGCGGATCTGCTTCCGGTGGTATTCGGCAGTCCGGCCGACCAGCGTGTACTTCGCGAAGTCGGTAGCCGGGACCTTCACCCGATCGGCGACGTACTCCACCGCGGCCGGCGGGACCTCTTCCAGCACATCGGGAAACCGGCCCTCCAGCTCGAAGAACTTCAGCAACAGGCTGAAGCCGAGCCGGGTCGCCCCGCTCTTGTTCGCCACCAAGCCCCAGTCACCGTCTACCAGCGTCCAGTTCGCCAATAGCTCCTCTGGCGACCACTCTTGCCGCACGCCCGCTCCTTTGGCCTCGATCACTCGATCAGACCAACGACGGTGCCCAAGACCGGGAAACGGGATTCGCCTTGCTACCCACGACCTACTTTGCGGCTGGTGTCCGAGCTAGGACACCGAGGCCGTGTACGCGTGCTGCCGCTCAGGCCTCGTAGCCGCGGGCCTCGGCAGCCTGCGCCGCCTGCGCGTCGCGCGCCGCCTTGCGGGCCTTCTCGGCCTCCTCCTCCGCCTCCATCTCGGCGAAGACGTCGATGGGTGGCGGCGCCTTGGCGAGGAAGACCCAGGTCAGGTACACCGCGAGCAGGAACGGCGGGATCTTGAGCGCGACCAGCACCCAGCCCAGCTGCGCCGTGTCCGCCCACCAGTACAGCGGGAAGAGAATCGCGCACTTGGCGAGGAGGATCAGCCCCCAGGCGTAGCTCGCCTTCGCGTAGGCCTTCTTCCGGCCGGGGTTCCTCGTCCGCCAGGAGAGGTTCTCCTTGAAGACCGGGCCGAGGATCAGGCCGATGAGCGGCACCCCGGCTGCGCTCGTGACGAGGTAGGCGAGTGCCAGGCCGAGCGTGTACAGCATGCCCGGCAGGTAGAAGTCCTTGGCGTTGCCCGTCATCATCGCGAAGACCACACCGAAGGCCACACCGAAGACACCGCTGAAGGCGTGCTTGACGGTGTCCCTGCGGACCAGCCGTACGACGACGAGGACCAGCGAGACGGCGAGGGCGGCGATGGCCGAGACGTGCAGGTTCTTGTCGATCGTGAAGATCGTGACAAAGAGCAGCCCGGGCAGGACTGTCTCCACCATGCCGCGCACCCCGCCGAAGGCCTCGAAGAGCGCTGCCTCCGTGACCGCCTTGGCGGCGGCGTCCTGCTGGTCGGTGCGGTGGGACTGGTCCGTGTCGGACGTCGGCTTGTCGTAAGACGTCACCGGCTACTCCTTGCCGAGCGGTCGGAGTTCGTATTTGGGATTGAACAGCACCCGGCGCCCGTGGCTCATGGCGATGCGGCCGGAGGCGATGAGCTTGCGGCCCGGCTCGATGCCGACGATGGAACGCCGGCCCAGCCAGACCACGTCGAGCGGCGCCGTGCCGTCGAAGAGCTCCGCCTCCAGTGCGGGCACTCCGGCCCGCGGGCGCAGGGTGACGGTCCGCAAGGTACCAGTCACTTTGACGATCTGCCGGTCCGTGCACTCGGAGATGCGGGTACAGCCCGAGGCGTGCGCGTCCTTCCGCAGCTCCTCGGACTCCAGGTCCTCCTGGGAGCTGGACAGCCGGCCGAGCATGCGGCGGAAGCGGCCGGACGGCTTCTCCGCCCTGCCTGACTTCTCGAATCGGGGAACAGCGCTCATACCCGAAGGGTACCGGTCCCCTGTGGTACGAGCGGGGCGGCCAGGATGTCACCCGGACGGGCGACACGCTCGGACGGGACCGGGTTCAGCCGCGCTCGAAGCGGTAGCCCATGCCCGGCTCGGTCACGAAGTGCCGGGGGTGCGCGGGATCGGTCTCCAGCTTTCGGCGCAGCTGCGCCATGTAGACCCGCAGATAGTTGGTCTCCGTGCCGTAGGAGGGGCCCCAGACCTCCTGCAGCAGCTGCTTCTGGCCGACGAGGCGGCCGGCGTTGCGGACGAGGACCTCCAGCAGGTGCCACTCCGTCGGGGTGAGCCGCACGTCCCGGCCCTCCCTGTGGACCTTCTTCGCCGCCAGGTCCACCGTGAACCCCTCGGTCTCCACCACCCCGAGGTCGCCTGCGCCGTCAGGACCGACCGGTTCGGCACGGCGTACCGCCGCGCGCAGGCGGGCCAGCAGTTCGTCCATGCCGAAGGGCTTGGTGACGTAGTCGTCGGCACCGGCGTCCAGGGCTTCGACCTTCTCGTCGGAGGTGTGACGGGCGGAGAGCACGAGGATCGGCACGCGGGTCCAGCCGCGCAGGCCGCTGATCACCTCGACGCCGTCCATGTCCGGGAGTCCGAGGTCGAGGACGACGACGTCGGGGTGGCGGGCGGCGGCGAGCTGCAGGGCGGTCGCCCCGTCGGGCGCCGCGTCCACCTCGTAGCCGCGCGCCTTCAGATTGATCACGAGGGCCCGTACGATCTGCGGCTCGTCGTCCACCACAAGCACCCGGGTCATCGGGGCCCTGCCTTTCCTGAATGTGTGTAGGGGGCGGCGGTGTGCCCCGGGTGCCTCATGAGGTGACGTGCACGGGCAGCCCGGGGCCGTCCCGCACGTGCCCGCGTGCCGCCTTCAGCGTGAGGACCATCGTGAGTCCGCCGCCGGGGGTGTCCTCGGCGTCCAGCGTGCCGCCCATGGACTCCACGAAGCCGCGGGCGACGGCGAGCCCGAGGCCGACCCCCGCGCCGCGCGGGGCGTCGCCGTACCGCTGGAAGGGTTCGAAGATGCGCCCCTTGCCCTCGTCGGGGACGCCTCGGCCCCGGTCGGCCACCCGCAGTTCGACGCGTCCGCCCAGGGCGCTGGCGGCGACGGTGACGCGCTCCCGGTCCGGGCTGTACTTGACCGCGTTCTCGACGATGTTGGCGACGGCCCGCTCCAGGAGCCCCGGGTCGACGGCGACCATCGGGAGCGTCTCGGGGATGTCGAGGTCGACGCTGCCCTCGGGTACGCCGCCCAGGGCCATGGGGACGACCTCGTCGAGATCGATCTCGCGGATCAGGGGGGTGACGGTGCCGGTCTGCAGGCGTGACATGTCGAGCAGGTTGCCGACCAGGTGGTCGAGGCGGTCGGCGCCGTCCTCGATGCCCGCCAGGAGCTCGGCCTCGTCCGCGTCGGACCAGGACACGTCGTCGGAGCGCAGGGAGCTGACGGCGGCCTTGATGGCGGCCAGGGGGGTGCGCAGGTCGTGGCTGACGGCGGCGAGCAGGGCCGTCCTGATCCGGTTGCCCTCGGCGAGGCGGCGGGCGCCCTCGGCCTGGTCCACCAGCCGCTGGCGGTCCAGTACGACGGCGGCCTGCGCGGCGAACGCCCCGAGCACCCGGCGGTCCTCGGCGGGCAGTACGCGGCCGGAGAGGGCGAGGGCCATGTGGTCGCCGACGGGCATGTCCACGTCCGCGTCCTCGGGCCGGGCCACCGGGGCGGGCCCGACGGATCCGGCGCAGGTCCACGGCTCCACGTCGCTCTGCCGCTCCAGCAGCGCGACGGACTCCATGGCGAAGGTCTCCCGGACGCGGTCCAGGAGGGCGTCCAGGGCCGTCTCGCCGCGCAGGACGCTTCCGGCCAGGGCCGAGAGGATCTCCGACTCGGCCCGCAGCCGTGCGGCCTGATGGGTCCTGCGGGCCGCCAGGTCCACGACCGAGGCCACCGCGACGGCCACCGCGAAGAAGATCACGATGGCGACGAAGTTCTCCGGGTCCTGCACGGTCAGGGTGTGGGTGGGGGGCGTGAACCAGTAGTTGAGGAGCAGCGAGCCGGCCGCGGCCGAGGCGAGTGCGGGGGCCAGCCCGCCGAGCAGGGCGGCGCCGACGGTCATGAAGAGGAAGAGCAGGACGTCGTTGGCGAGCCCGGGTCCGTTCTCCAGCCCCCTCAGGAGCAGGGTCAGGGCCACCGGTCCGCCGACGCCGACCGCCCACCCCCACAGGATGCGGGTGCGGCTGAGCCGGGCGCCGCGGGCGATGGGCAGTCCGCGCCCCTTGGCCACTTCCTCGTGCGTGACGATGTGGACGTCCAGGTCCGGGCCGGACTCACGGGCGACGGTGGCGCCGACGCCGGGCCCGTAGACGTACTGCCATGCCTTGCGGCGGCTGGATCCGAGGACGATCTGGGTGGCGTTGACGCCACGGGCGAAGGCCAGCAGGGCGGAGGGGATGTCGTCGCCGATGACGTGGTGGAAGGTGCCGCCGAGGTCCTCGACGAGCGTGCGCTGGACGGCGAGTTCCTTGGGCGAGGCGGAGGTCAGTCCGTCGCTTCGGGCGATGTAGACGGCGAGGATCTCGCTGCCGGAGCCCTTGGCCGCCATCCGGGACGCGCGTCGGATGAGCGTACGGCCCTCGGGGCCGCCGGTCAGGCCTACGACGATGCGCTCGCGGGCCTGCCAGGGGGTGCTGATGTCGTGCTCGCCCCGGTACTGCTGGAGGTACTCGTCGACCCGGTCGGCGACCCAGAGGAGGGCGAGTTCCCGAAGGGCGGTGAGGTTGCCGGGGCGGAAGTAGTTGGAGAGGGCCGCGTCGACCCTGTCGGACCGGTAGATGTTGCCGTGGGCCATGCGCCGGCGCAGTGCCTGGGGCGACATGTCGACGAGCTCCACCTGGTCGGCCCTGCGGGCCACCTCGTCGGGAATGGTCTCCTGCTGGCGTACGCCCGTTATCGCCTCGACGACGTCGCCGAGGGACTCCAGGTGCTGGATGTTGACGGTGGAGATCACGTCGATGCCGGCCTGCAGGAGCTCCTCGACGTCCTGCCAGCGCTTGGCGTTGCGGGACCCCGGCACGTTGGTGTGGGCGAGCTCGTCCACCAGCGCCACGGCCGGCGCGCGCTCCAGGACGGCGTCGACGTCCATCTCGCGGAACACGGCGGAGCGGTACTCGATGGCGCGGCGGGGTACCTGCTCCAGGCCGTGCAGCAGCACCTCGGTGCGGGGCCGCTCGTGGTGCTCCACGAAACCGACGACGCAGTCCGTGCCACGCTCCACCCGGCGGTGGGCCTCGGACAGCATCGCGTACGTCTTGCCGACCCCCGGTGCCGAGCCCAGGTAGATCCGTAGCGTGCCGCGTGCCATGGCCCCATTGTCTTCTCTGAACGGCTCCCGCCGACGCGGGAGCCACTTCAGAAGCTACCCCGGGCATCTCCGCCGTGCGGGCCCCGGGTCGGCTGCCGGGTCCGTATTGACAGGATTCTGACGCGGGCAGGGGCGCCCCCGCGCGTGCCGCGGCACGCGGGCACTCCGCTCCGGTCTCGGGCTTCTCGCCCCCGCCGCCCCGCTACCCGTGCTCGACGATGTGCCCGTCGCTCAGTTCCAGGACCCGGTCGGCGAAGCCGAGCAACTGGGGGTCGTGGGTGGCGACGAGTACGGTGACGCCCTCGCCGCGCACGACGGCCCGCAGCAGTTCCATGACCGCGAGGCCCGTCTCCGCGTCGAGCTGCCCGGTCGGCTCGTCGGCGATCAGCAGCGCGGGCCGGTTGGCGAGCGCGCGGGCGATGGCGACGCGCTGCTGCTGCCCGCCGGAGAGCTCACCGGGCCGCTGCCGGGCGTGGTCGGCGAGGCCCACCAGGGAGAGCAGCAGGGCCACCCGTTCCTCACGCTCGCGCGGGTCGGCCTTGCGCAGCCGCATGGGTACGCCGACGTTCTCCGCCGCGCTGAGGATCGGGATCAGGCCGAACGACTGGAAGATGAACCCGATCCGCTCCCGGCGCAGCTCCAGCAGTCCGTCCTCACCCAGCTCGGACAGGACGGTGCCGTCGACGGTGATCCGGCCCTCGTCCGGGCTGTCGAGGCCGCCGACCAGGTTGAGCAGCGTCGTCTTGCCGGATCCGGAGCGGCCCTTGAGCGCGACGAGCTCCCCGCGCGGGACCTCGAAGGAGACCCCGCGCAGGGCGTGTACGGCGGTGGCGCCGGTCCCGAACGAGCGGTGCAGGTTCTCCACCCGCACCATGGGCCCGCCGGCCGGGCTCTCGGCCAATGCCGTGCCGCTCTGTCCGCCGGTGCTCCGTGTCATCGCTCTCCCCCGTGCGTACGCGCCGTACGTACCGCTCCTTGATCGCCGCCAGTATGTCCGTGGGGCGGTCGGCCGGGCAATGCTTCGGGGGACTACGGGCTCTCAGGGGTCGGCGAGCGGTCTACCAGCTCCTTCAGGGCGATGTTGAGTTCGAGGACGTTGACCCGCGGCTCCCCCATGAATCCGAGGATCCGGCCGTCCGTGTGCTCCCGTACGAGCCGGACGACGCGGTCGGCGGGCAGATGGTTCCGGGCTGCGACGCGGGGGGCCTGGAGTTCGGCGTAGGCCGGCGAGATGTGCGGGTCGAGGCCCGACCCGGAGGAGGTGACGGCGTCGGCGGGTATGTCGGCGGGGTCGACCGGGCGGCCGGGGACGGAGTTGTCCGCGACGACGGCGGCCTTGGCCGCGGTGACCCGTGCGATCAGCTCCTCGTTGTCGGCGGACAGGTTGGTGGCACCGGAGAGGAGCAGCCGGTAGCGCGTGTTGACGCTGTTGGTGCCCAGGCCCTCGGACGGGCGGGGCTGGAACCAGGTGAGGTCCGGTTCCGCCGTCTCCTGCCCGTCCGCGAGCGGCAGGTCGTAGCGCTGGCCTATGAGGCTCGAACCGACGGTCCTGCCGTCCACGGAGACTGCGGAGCCGTTGGCCTTGCCGGGGAAGAGTGCCTGGGCGAGGCCGGTGACGGCGAGCGGATAGACGACTCCGCAGAGGACGGTCAGGACGAGCAGGGCGCGCAGCCCCGCTCCGAGGAGTCGGGCGGTGGTTCCCGCGGAAGTGTTCATGACGGTCAGCAGGCTCCGGTTTCAGCGCAGTCCGGGAATGAGGGTGAGGAGGAGGTCGATGATCTTGATGCCGGCGAAGGGGACGACCAGCCCGCCGAGCCCGTACACGCCGAGGTTGCGGCGGAGCATCCGGTCGGCTCCGGCCGGCCGGTAGCGGACGCCCTTCAGAGCGAGCGGCACCAGCGCGACGATGATCAGCGCGTTGAAGATCACGGCCGAGAGGATCGCGGTCCGGGGCGAGGACAGGCCCATGATGTCGAGCCGCTCCAGGCCCGGGTACACGGCGGCGAACATCGCCGGGATGATCGCGAAGTACTTCGCGACGTCGTTGGCGATCGAGAACGTGGTCAGGGCGCCCCTGGTGATCAGCAGTTGCTTGCCGATGGCGACGATCTCGATCAGTTTGGTCGGGTCGGAGTCCAGGTCCACCATGTTCCCGGCCTCCTTGGCCGCCGAGGTGCCGGTGTTCATGGCGACGCCGACGTCCGCCCGGGCCAGCGCGGGGGCGTCGTTGGTCCCGTCCCCGGTCATCGCGACGAGCCTGCCGCCGGCCTGCTCCCGTTCGATGAGGGCCATCTTGTCCTCGGGCGTCGCCTCGGCGAGGAAGTCGTCGACCCCCGCCTCCTCGGCGATCGCCTTCGCGGTCAGCGGGTTGTCCCCGGTGATCATGACGGTGCGGATGCCCATGCGGCGCAGCTCGGCGAACCGTTCCGGCATCCCGGGCTTGACGACGTCCTTGAGGTGGATCACGCCCAGCACCCGGGCGCCACGGTGGTCGTCCACGGCCACCAGCAGCGGGGTGCCGCCGGCCTCCGCGATCCGGGAGGTGAGCGGTCCCGCGTCCGGCGGCACGCTTCCGCCGCGTCCGGTGACCCAGGCGATGACGGAGCCGGCGGCGCCCTTGCGTACCCGGCGGTCCGCGAGGTCCACGCCGGACATCCGGGTCTGCGCGGTGAAGGCCACCCACTCGGCACCCTCCGGCTTCCCCCGGCGGGGTTCCCCGGGTTCGCGGCACTCCTCGGCGAGTGCCACGACCGAGCGGCCCTCCGGCGTCCCGTCCGCCAGCGACGACAGCCGGGCGGCCTCGGCGAGTTCGGCCTCCGTGACCCCCTCCACGGGCAGGAACCCGGCGGCCTGTCTGCTGCCCAGCGTGATGGTCCCCGTCTTGTCGAGCAGCAGGGTGGACACGTCTCCCGCGGCCTCGACGGCGCGCCCCGACATGGCGAGGACGTTGCGCTGGACGAGGCGGTCCATACCGGCGATCCCGATGGCGGAGAGCAGCGCCCCGATGGTCGTCGGGATGAGGCACACCAGCAGGGCCGTCAGCACGATGACCGACTGCTCCTGGCCCGCGTACACGGCGAACGGCTGCAAGGTCACGACCGCCAGCAGGAAGACGACGGTGAGCGAGGCGAGGAGGATGTTGAGCGCGATCTCGTTGGGGGTCTTCTGCCGGGCGGCGCCCTCCACCAGTGCGATCATCCGGTCGATGAAGGTCTCGCCCGGCCTGGTGGTGATCCTCACGACGATCCGGTCGGAGAGGACCCTCGTCCCGCCGGTGACGGCGCTGCGGTCGCCGCCCGACTCCCGGATCACGGGTGCGGACTCCCCCGTGATCGCCGACTCGTCGACGCTCGCCACACCCTCGACGACGTCACCGTCGCCGGGCACGAGGTCGCCGGCCTCGCAGACCACCAGGTCGCCGACGCGCAGGTCGGTGCCGGGGACGCGCTCCTCGTTCCCGCCGATGACACGGCGTGCGACCGTTCCGGTCCGCGCCCTGCGCAGGGACTCCGCCTGCGCCTTGCCGCGGCCCTCCGCCACCGCCTCGGCGAGGTTCGCGAAGACCGTGGTCAGCCACAGCCAGGCGGTGACGGCCCAGCCGAACCAGTCGGTGGGATCGAGCGCCGCGAGGACCGTGGTGAGCACGGATCCGATCAGCACCACGAACATCACCGGGGAGGAGACCATGACCCGGGGATCGAGTTTGCGCACCGCTTCGGGGAGCGACCGCACCAGTTGCCGGGCGTCGAAGAGTCCGGCGGCGGCCCGCCCGCTGTCCGGGCCCCCTCCGGTGGCCGCGTCCTGCGCCGGTTTTCGGGCCGGTTTCTGGGCCGGAGTGATGAGGGACATCGGGTCCTCCCGCTCGGAGAAGTCGGTCATGACGCCAGCCCTTCGGCCAGCGGTCCCAGCGCGAGGGCCGGGAAGTAGGTCAGACCGGTGACGATCATGAGGGTGCAGACGAGCAGCCCGCTGAAGAGGGGCCGGTGCGTCCCGAGGGTCCCGGCGGTCGGGGGTACGGGACGCTGCCGGGCCAGTGAGCCGGCCAGTGCCAGGACGAAGACCATCGGCAGGAAGCGGCCGAGCAGCATCACGATGCCGAGGGTGGTGTTGAACCACTGGGTGTCCGCGTCGAGGCCCGCGAACGCGGAGCCGTTGTTGTTGGCGCCCGAGGTGTAGGCGTAGAGGATCTCGGAGAAGCCGTGCGCCCCCGGGTTCCTCATGGAGGTGGCCGGTGTCGGCAGGGCCATGGCGACCGCGGTGGAGCCGAGGACCAGGGCGGGAGTGATCAGGATGTAGCACGCCGCGAACTTGATCTCGCGGATGCCGATCTTCTTGCCGAGGTACTCGGGCGTCCGGCCCACCATCAGCCCCGCGAGGAACACCGTGACGACGGCCATGACCAGCATGCCGTAGAGCCCCGAACCGACACCTCCGGGCGCGACCTCGCCGAGCTGCATGCCCAGCATGGTGATCCCGCCGCCCAGGCCCGTGTACGAGGAGTGGAAGGAGTTGACCGCTCCGGTGGAGGTCAAGGTGGTGGCCACGGCGAAGAGCGACGATCCGGCGATGCCGAACCGTGTCTCCTTGCCCTCCATCGCCCCGCCCGCGATGTCCGACGCGGGCCCGTGGTGGGCGAATTCGGTCCACATCATCAGGGCCGTGAAGCCCAGCCAGACGGCCGCCATGGCCGCCAGGATCGCGTACCCCTGTCTCGGTGAGCCGGTCATCCGGCCGAAGGTCCGGGTCAGTGCGGACGGGATGACCAGGATGAGGAAGATCTCGAACAGGTTGGACAGTCCGCCGGGGTTCTCGTACGGGTGGGCGGAGTTGGCGTTGAAGTAGCCGCCGCCGTTCGTCCCGAGCTCCTTGATGACCTCCTGGGAGGCGACGGCGCCGCCGTTCCACTGCTGGGCACCGCCGGTGAACTGCCCGACCTCGTGGATGCCGGAGAAGTTCTGGATGACGCCGGTGGCGACCAGGACGACCGCCCCCGCCACGGAGAGGGGCAGGAGGATCCGTACGACGCCGCGCACGAGGTCGGCCCAGAAGTTGCCGAGGGCCCCCGTGCGGGCGGTGAAGCCCCGCACCAGGGCCACCGCCACGGCCATGCCGACCGCCGCGGAGACGAAGTTCTGCACCGCCAGGCCGCCGGTCTGGAGGACGTGGCCCATGGCCTGCTCGCCCGCGTACGACTGCCAGTTGGTGTTGGTGACGAAGGACGCCGCCGTGTTGAACGCCTGGTCGGGACCGATCGAGGCGAAGCCGAGCGACCCGGGCAGCAGGCCCTGGAGCCGCTGCAGCAGGTAGAGGAAGAGGACGCTCACGGCCGAGAACGCGAGAACGCCGCGCAGATAGGCGGGCCAGCGCATCTCGGTGCCGGGGTCGACACCCACGGCCCGGTAGACCCACTTCTCGGCCCGCAGGTGCTGCGAGGAGGAGTAGACCCGGGCCATGTGGTCGCCGAGCGGACGGTGGGCCAGTGCCAGGGCCGCGACGAGCGCGAGCAACTGGAGGGCACCGGCGAGGACGGGGCTCATACCGGCTCAGAACCTCTCCGGGTGGAGGAGGGCGAGGACGAGATAGCCCAGCAGGGCCACGGCCACGACGAGGCCGGTGATGTTCTCGGCGGTCACAGCCGGGCCGCCCCTCGGGCGACGAGGGCCACCAACGCGAATACCGCGACGGTGGTGACGACGAAGGCCACGTCGGCCATCGTGTGCTCCTGGATGAGGTCGGTGTGTGGGACCCCAGTAGCAAACGCCCGCCCGCGGCCTCCGCGACCTGCGTTGACACCTTCCTTACGGCGGCCGCCCCACCCTTGACGCCGCCCGTACGCGCCCCTTACGCGCCCTGTACAGGCACGCGCGCCCCCCGCACCGCGCGCAGCAGCACGAAGGCCGGTGGGCCGCACCCCGGGAAGGGTGCGGCCCACCGGCCGACGGGGAGGTACGAGCGGTCAGCGGACCTCGGTGATCTCGGGGCCGCGCTGGAGCTGGCCCATGCCACCGGAGAACTTGGAGCTCTCCTGGTCCTCCTGCTGCACACCCTCCGGCACCATCTGCGCGTCGTTGGGGAGCTTGAGGACGATCGGGTCACGCGGCGCCATCGGACCGTCACCGCGGACGACCACGGTGTCACGGAAGATGGTCTCCAGCAGGCCGGCGGCCTCCGGCTGCACGGCACCCTGCCCGGAGATCACACCGCGCAGGAACCACCGCGGCCCGTCGACACCGATGAAGCGCACGAGCTGCACGCCGTTCGTGCCGTCGGGGAGCTGTACGGGGACCTGGGCGCGCAGCTCCCAGCCCAGCGGGCCTTCGACCTCGTCGATGATGCCGCCCTGCTGGGTGATGCCCGAGGCGATCTCCTCGCGCACCTCGCCCCAGATGCCTTCTTTCTTGGGCGCCGCGAAGGCCTGCAGCTGCACCGCGCTGTCGCGCAGCACGACGGTGGCCGCGACGATCGCGTCACCGGCGACCTCGACCCTCAGCTCCATGCCCTCGACACCGGGCACGAAGATGCCGCCGAGGTCCACCCGGCCCTCGCCGGGCTGGGACACCTCGGAGACGTCCCACGGCCCTTCCGGCCGGGGGGCCGGCGGAAGGCCGGTGCGGCGCGGGCTCCCTGCGGCGCCGTCCGCGTCATCGAGCTCGTCGGCGACCTGCTCGGCCTCGCGCGCCTCGTCCGCCGCGTCCTCGGCGGCACCACTGTTCTTGCGACGTCCGAACACGTCACTGTCCTTCCCGGTCGGATACGACCGAAGCGTAGCTGTTCCCACCCTGGGTGTTACCGCCCCTGACGCCGTCCACGGCGGCATGACCGCCGGTGGACCCGAAGCCCCCTTCGGCCCGCGCCGAGCCGGGGAGTTCCGCCACCTCGTGGAAGCGCACCTTCTCGACCTGCTGGACGACCAGTTGGGCAATCCGATCGAACCGCTCGAACCGCACGGTCTCGCGCGGATCGAGATTGACCACGATCACCTTGATCTCTCCACGGTACCCGGCGTCGACCGTCCCCGGGGCATTCACGAGAGCGACTCCGCAGCGGGCCGCGAGACCGGAGCGGGGGTGCACGAAGGCCGCGTACCCGTCGGGCAGCGCGATCGAGACACCGGTGGGCAGCACCGCGCGTTCGCCCGGGGCCAGCTCGGCGGCCTCGGTGGTGACCAGGTCGGCACCGGCGTCGCCCGGGTGCCCGTACGCGGGAACCGGCACCTCCGGATCGACCCGGCGGATCAGCACGTCGACGGGATGACGGGTCACGGGTTCACCTCGAAGGCTCGGGCCCGCCGGATCTGGTCCGGGTCGGACATCGCCGCCCGGATCTCCTCGGGACGGCCGTTGTCGATGAAGTGGTCCACCTCGACCTTGATGAACAGTGCCTCGGCGCGGACCGCGACGGGCCCCTCGGAGCCGCCGATCCGGCCCGTCGCCCGGCAGTAGATCTTCCGGTCGTGCACGGCGGTGACCTCGGCGTCCAGGAAGAGGACCGTGCCGACCGGCACCGGCAGGACGTAGTCCGTCTCCAGCCGCCCGGTCACCGCGACGAGCCGCAGCAGCCAGCTGAGGGCGCCGAGCGTCTCGTCCATCGCCGTGGCCAGGACACCGCCGTGGGCGAGCCCGGGAGCGCCCTGGTGGGCGGGTTTCACGGTGAACTCGGCGGTCACGCTCACACCCTCGCCGGCCCGCGCCCGGAGGTGCAGTCCGTGCGGCTGCTCACTGCCACACCCGAAACACTGTTCGTAGTGAGAGCCGAGGAGCTCCCCGGGCGCCGGGGCGTCGGGATGCCGCACCGGCCGCACGGCGCCGGCCGGGGGTGTCAGGCGTGTAGATGTTCCACTCACAGGCGCAGACCTTACCCGCGCCGCCGCGCGCGGGTCGCGCCGTGCCAAGCTTGGTTCCATGCAGCCCTCCGCACCGCCCTTCGACGAACGTCTCACCGCCCCCCGGTCGTGGTGGTTCATCGCCTTCGGGCTCGGTATCGCCTGTGCCCTGATGCTCCTGCCGCTCGGCGCCCTGCCCATGCTCGGAGGCCTGGTGGCCGGGACGGCCGTGGCGGCCGTGGTCGTGAGCTCGTACGGCTCGGCCCGCATCCGGGTCGTCGCGGGCGCCCTCGTCGCAGGGGACGCGCGCATCCCGCTGGAGGCCCTGGGCGAGGCCGAGGTGCTCGACGCGGAGGAGGCGCGTGCCTGGCGTTCGTACAAGGCGGATCCGCGCGCCTTCATGCTGCTGCGCAGCTACGTGCCTACGGCGGTGCGGGTGCGGATCACGGACCCGGCCGATCCGACGCCGTACGTCTACCTGTCGACGAGGGAACCGCAGGCGCTGGTGGCAGCCCTGTCGGGCGTCCCCGCCTGAGCGGTCAGATCCCGGGGCGGCCCGGGCCCTCGGGCAGCTCCTTGACGGGGTCCGGGTGCTGCTCCAGCGGCGGAAGGGCGGGGAGCTGCTCCCAGGGGACCTGCCGGCCGCGGAGGTCGTTCCTGACCCGCTCCGCGAGCTTCCCGGTGTCCCGGCTGTTCATCATCGCGCCGACCGCGGCGCCGACCATGAACGGGATGAGGTTGGGCAGGTTGCGCACCATGCGCTTCGTGATCTGCTGGCGCAGTTCGCGTTTCATCTGGCCGCCCAGCGCCGCGTTGAGCGTGGCGGGACGTGCGACGTCGATCCCGCGCTCCTCCGTCCAGGAGGTCAGGTAGGCGGTGCTGCGCTGCCCGAGGTTGCCCGGCGGACGCAGGCCGTAGACCTCGTGGAGCTCGGCGACCAGCTTCATCTCGATCACGGCCACGCCCGTGACCTCGGCCGCCAGCTCCGCCGTCATGGCGGGTGGTACGGGCAGCATGGCCGCCGCCCCGATGCCCGCCCCCACGGTCGCGGTGGCCTTGCGGGCGCCCGCGACGAGCTTGTCGGCGAGCTCTTCGGGACCGAGCCCCGGGAAGTGCCCGCGCAGGGTGGGGAGGTCGCGGACGGGGACGCGCGGAGCCGTGTCGATGATCCGGTCGGCCAGCCGGGCGACCACCGCTCTGGCGCTCTCCCCGCTCCTGCGCACGCCTCGTTTCAGTACGTGCAGACGGCCGGTCCGCGTGGGGTCCTCCGGGTGGTCCCTTTCGGGTCCCCGGGGCGAGTCCGCGGTCCGGACCGCTTCGAGCGAGGCCGGAAGGCCCCGCTCGTCGTCCGATGCGCCGGGAGAGGCCTGCAGGGCGGCCTGATGCTCGGCAGCGGGAGGTTCTCCCCCTGCCGGGCCGGCGCCGCCCTGATACGCCTCCGGCGACTTCGTGCGCCGCAGGCGCCGCTTCCGGAACGGTGTGTCGCCTGCCACGGCCGACGGCCTCAGTCGCAGTCGCGGCAGATCGGCTGGCCGTTCTTCTCACGCGCCAGCTGGCTGCGGTGGTGCACCAGGAAGCAGCTCATGCAGGTGAACTCATCGGCCTGCTTCGGCAGAACCCGCACCGCGAGCTCTTCGTTGGACAGGTCCGCGCCGGGCAGCTCCAGTCCTTCTGCCGCGTCGAACTCGTCCACGTCGACGGCGGATGCCGTCTTGTCGCTGCGACGAGCCTTGAGCTCCTCCAGGCTGTCCTGATCGACGTCGTCGTCGGTCTTGCGCGGGGTGTCGTAATCCGTTGCCATGTCGCTCTCCCCCTCATGGGTGTCTGCGGTGTCTCAGCGCACGTAACGCGTGAGAGGCCGGACTTGTGCCCGACCTGAGGCGGAGATTTTGCCTCACATCAAGGTCTGTTACTCAATCGACACCCAACCCGACCTCTCGGGAGCGATCAGCTTGGGTGGCGAAGGGGACCGTACACGGTCCGATTGCTGCAGTTCACGGGCGCCACCCCGTGTACTTCCCGTGATACCGCCCCCCGGAAACCCGGACGTTTCCAGGCTTTCGGGGTGAGTTTCACTTACGGAGAGTAGAGGGACCGCAAATCGGTCCTGTGATCGATCACACAGGGACGATCCTGAGACACGCCCCAGAAATTCCGCCCAAAGCGAACAGAGCGATCCAATGCGGCTTCACACGCGAAGCCTCTCAGACCGGGAGGGTGACGCGCATCACGAGACCCCCACCCTCACGAGGCTCCGCGATGATACGGCCACCGTGGGCCCGCGCGACCGATCGCGCAATCGACAGGCCGAGCCCCACGCCCTTGTCGCTGCCCGTACGTTCCGTACGCAGCCGCCTGAAGGGCTCGAAGAGGTTGTCGATCTCGTAGGCCGGGACCACAGGACCCGTGTTCGAGACCACCAGGAGTGCCTGTCCGGGCTGGAGCTCGGTGGTGACCTCCACCCAGCCGCCCTCCGCCACGTTGTAGCGGACGGCGTTCTGTACGAGGTTCAGTGCGATCCGCTCCAGGAGCACGCCATTGCCCTGCACCACGGCAGGAGCCCGCTCGCCGCGGATCTCCACGTCCTTCGCCGCCGCCTCCGCCCGCGCCTGGTCGATGGCCCGGTCGGCCACCTCGGCCAGGTCGACCGGTTTGCGTTCGATGATCTGGTTGTCGCTCCGGGCGAGCAGGAGCAGTCCCTCGACGAGCTGCTCGCTGCGTTCGTTGGTGGCCAGGAGTGTCTTTCCGAGCTGCTGCAGCTCCGTGGGGGCCTGGGGGTCGGAGAGGTGCACCTCGAGCAGCGTGCGGTTGATGGCGAGCGGCGTACGCAGTTCGTGCGAGGCGTTCCCCACGAACCGCTGCTGCGCCGTGAAGGCCCGCTCGAGGCGGTCCAGCATCTCGTCGAACGTGTCGGCGAGCTCCTTCAGCTCGTCGTCCGGGCCGTCCAGCTCGATCCGGCGCGAGAGGTCCGTCCCGGCCACCCGTCGGGCGGTGCGGGTGATCCGTCCCAGCGGGGACAGGACACGGCCGGCCATGGCGTAACCGAAGGCGAAGGCGATGATGCTGAGGCCCACGAGGGCGAGCAGCGAGCGGTTCAGCAGGGAGTCGAGCGCCTGCTGGCGCTGGTGGTTGACACAGCGGTTCATCGCCGCGTTGAACGCCTCGGGAGTCGCGTTCTTCGGCAGATCGCACACCTCGCTGGTGACCTGGCCGTTGACGATCTGGAACGGCAGGTCGCTCCCCACGTTCAGGGCCTGCGCGGCGAGCATGTAGATGATCGAGAGCAGCAGGATGCCCGCGATCAGGAACATGCCGCCGTACAGCAGGGTCAGCCGTATCCGGATGGTCGGTCGCAGCCACGGGTAGGCCGCCTCCTGCTGCTTGGGCTCCCACGTGGGTTTCGGAGGCGCCACCACGGGCCTGGGCGAAGCTGCCATCACGTCCTCAGATCCGGTATCCGGAGCCGGGGACGGTGACGATGACGGGCGGCTCCCCGAGCTTGCGGCGCAGGGTCATGACCGTCACCCGCACGACGTTGGTGAAGGGGTCGGTGTTCTCGTCCCAGGCCTTCTCCAGCAGCTGCTCGGCGGAGACGACCGCGCCCTCGCTGCGCATCAGGACCTCCAGGACGGCGAACTCCTTGGGGGCGAGCTGGATCTCCTGCTCGTCCCTGAAGACCTCGCGGCGGTTGGGGTCCAGCTTGATGCCGGCGCGCTCGAGCACGGGCGGCAGCGCGACCGTCGTGCGGCGGCCCAGGGCCCGCACCCGCGCGGTCAGCTCACTGAAGGCGAAGGGCTTGGGCAGATAGTCGTCCGCGCCCAGCTCCAGGCCTTCCACCCGGTCGCTGACGTCCCCGGAAGCCGTGAGCATGAGGACCCGGGTGGGCATGCCGAGCTCGACGATCCGGCGGCAGACGTCGTCGCCGTGCACCACGGGGAGGTCCCGGTCCAGCACGACGACGTCGTAGTCGTTGACCCCGACGCGCTCCAGAGCCGCGGCTCCGTCGTAGACGACGTCGACGGCCATGGCCTCCCGGCGCAGTCCGGTGGCCACCGCATCGGCGAGCAGTTGCTCGTCCTCGACGACGAGTACGCGCACGGCGCAGTCCTTCCCTAGTTCTCGGAAAATACGGGGAGCGGCCATCTTTCGCGGCAGCTCGCTGCACGTCAGCGGCACCGACTGTGCGCGTCCATCCTGCCTGTTACGCGCATAAACCGGCGGTAAGACGACGCGGCAGCGCCCTCGGCCGCGGGGAATCCGTCGGATTTGCGGGCCAGTTGAGGTTTCTCCCGGAGCCGGCCCGGGGAAGACGCATTCACACCCGCGATCACGCCATGCATGTGGCGTACCACAGCCCGCTCTGTTTCCAGGTTTCCAGAGGGACTGCGTGATCACCCGCCCTCCGGCCCCGGCCGGGGGAACCACGGGCACACCCCCGTGCCACCGACCCACGATGAGGGGCGCTTCATGGACGCTTTCACCGCAGGTCTGCTGCAACGCATCAGGACGACCGAATCCGACCTCACCAAGGCGCGCGAGACGGGCGACGACTTCCTCGCGGACGTCGAGCAGGGAGAGCTGGACGACTTGCACCGCCTCGCCGCCGAGCACGGCGTCGAAATCGGCGCCACGAGCGTCTGAGCCGCGACGAGAGGGCCCCGGGAGCCGACTACGGCTCCCGGGGCCCTCTCGGTACGCCGCCACCGCGGGTGGCCCCTTCAGGCCGTGTGGCGAAAGGGTCAGTCGTGCCAGGCGCCGAGGTCGTCGAGGATCGCCTGGAGCGGCTCGAAGACGCCCGGGGTCGCGGCGACCGTGAGGTCCCCGTCCGCGGGCAGGCCGGGCCGTCCCCCGGTGAGGGCGCCCGCCTCCCGGGCGATCAGGTCCCCGGCGGCCAGGTCCCAGGGGTGGAGTCCCCGCTCGTAGTAGCCGTCGAGCCTGCCGGCGGCCACGTCGCAGAGATCGACGGCCGCCGATCCGCCGCGCCGGATGTCGCGCAGCTGGGGGATCAGCCGCTGGGCCACGGCCGCCTGGTGGGCGCGTACGTCGGTGACGTAGTTGAAGCCGGTCGACACGAGGGCCTGGTCGAGGGGAGGCGCGGGACGGCAGCGCAGTGTCTCGCCGTTCCCGTACGCGCCGCCGCCGAGCACCGCGTGGAACGTCTCGCGTCGCATCGGGGCCTCGACCACGCCCACGACCCGTTCACCGTCGCGCTCGGCGGCGATGGAGACGGCCCAGGTGGGGAGCCCGTAGAGGTAGTTCACGGTGCCGTCGAGCGGATCGATCACCCACCGGATGCCGCTGCTGCCCTCGGAGCCCGCTCCCTCCTCCCCGAGGAAGCCGTCGGTGGGCCGGCTCTCGGCGAGGAAGCCGGTGATCAGCTTCTCCGCCCGGATGTCCATCTCCGTGACGACGTCGATGGGACTCGACTTCGTCGCGGCCACCCGCAGGTCGGCGGGACGCCCGTCGCGCAGCAGGGCGCCGGCCCGGCGGGCCGCTTCCAGCGCGAGGTCGAGCAGTTCGGACAGGAGGGGGTCGGTCACAGCGCTCCAGAGGGGGTGTGGCGGTAGGGGCGGGATGCCGCGGGCCGGTTCAGAACGGGCTGTCGGCGCCCGCGGCTGCCGGCTTCGGTGCCCTGGCGGGGCAGCAGCCGGCCGGGCAGATGTCGTGCGAGGGGCCCAGCGCACCCAGGGCGCACCGCTGTGCCGGGTGGCCCCGTTCGGCGGCGGCGCGTTCCAGAAGGAGATCGCGGACGGCGGCGGCGAACCGGGGGTCCGCCCCGGCCGTGGCGGACCGGCGGACGGGCAGCCCCAGCTCGGCGGCCTTGGCGGTGGCCTCGGTGTCGAGGTCGTACAGGACCTCCATGTGGTCCGAGACGAAACCGATGGGGGCCATGACGACCGCGGGGACGCCCTCGCCGTGGAGCGCCTCCAGGTGGTCGCAGATGTCCGGCTCCAGCCACGGGATGTGCGGGGCACCGCTGCGCGACTGGTAGACGAGCTGCCAGGGGTGGTCGACGCCGGTCTCCTCGCGCACCGCCTCGGCGATCATCCGGGCGACGTCGAGGTGCTCGGCGACGTAGGCGCCGCCGTCGCCGTGGGCCGGGACCGGACCCGAGGTGTCGGCCGCGGCGGTGGGGATGGAGTGCGTGGTGAAGGCGAGGTGCGCGCCCGCCCTGACCTCCTCGGGGAGGTCGGCCAGCGAGGCCAGCACACCGTCCACCATGGGCCGCACGAAGCCCGGGTGGTTGAAGTAGTGCCGCAACTTGTCCACCCGGGGCACGGGCAGCCCCTCGGCCTCCAGGGCGGCCAGCGACTCGGCGAGGTTCTCGCGGTACTGCCGGCAGCCGGAGTAGGAGGCGTAGGCGCTGGTGACGAGCACGGCGATCCGGCGGCGCCCGTCGGCGGCCATCTCGCGAAGGGTGTCGGTGAGGTACGGAGCCCAGTTGCGGTTGCCCCAGTAGACCGGGAGGTGCAGGCCGTGCTCCGCGAAGTCCTCGCGCAGGGCGTCGAGCAGGGCCCTGTTCTGCGCGTTGATCGGGCTCACGCCGCCGAAGAGGTAGTAGTGCTTGCCCACCTCCCGCAGCCGTTCCTCCGGGATGCCCCGGCCGCGTGTCACGTTCGCCAGGAAGGGGACCACGTCGTCCGGACCTTCGGGGCCTCCGAAGGAGAGCAGGAGCAGGGCGTCGTAGGGAGTGGGATCGCGCAGATCGGACATGGACCCGATCCTGCCACCCGTCCCCGCCGGTGCGACAGCCGACGCCCTCCCGGCCCGTGGAGGCCACCACGCACGTAAGCCGTGTCATGCATCGACACCCCTGGCAGGTCTTCCCGGAGCTCCTCGTGCCCAGCCCCCTGCCGCGCCGTCTTCGCCGTTCCCGGGCCCTGGGATTCTCGGCGGCGGGCTTCTTCGGCCGGCTGCCGCTGTCCATGACGGGCATCGGCGTGGTGACGAGGGTGTCCCAGACGGCCGGCTGCTAGGGGCTCGCGGTCCACGCCCTGGGGTCCTGCCGCGCCGGAGCGGTCTTCGGTCTCCTGCGGCTGAAGGGAATCCGTCGACCAGGTGGCTGGTGGGCGTGTGCGCGACGGCCGTGAGTATGATCCCCCTCCAACTGGCCGGGAGCCTGCCGTTCCTGGCCGTGGCGCTCCTTGTCGCGGGCCTCGTCGTCGCACCGACGACGGTGACCACCATGGCCCTCGTCGAACGGCGCGTACCGCGCACCGCGCACCCGGCTGACCGAGGGCATGACCTGGACCGGCACCGGACTCGCGGTCGGAGCGGCTCTCGGCTCCTCGGCCGCAGGCTGGGTGGTCGACGCCGCCGGGACCGGGGCGGGGTACGCGGTGCCCGCCGTGGCGGGAGCGCTCGCGGCCGCGGTGGGGCTGCTGGGGTATCACCGGCTCGCCGAGCCGGTGCCTACGGGAGGGCGCGGGGAAGATGACCGACACCTACGCACGGACGACGGCGAGCACGTGGCGTAACTGGGCGGGCAACGTCACCGCCCGGCCGGTACGGGCGGTGACGCCCGCCTCCGTGGACGAGCTGGCCGGGGTCCTGCGCAGGGCGTCCGAGGACGGTCTGCGGGTCAAGCCGGTCGGGACCGGGCACTCGTTCACGGCGGCAGCGGCCACCGACGGCGTCCTCGTACGGCCGGACCTGCTGGCCGGCGTCCGGGAGATCGACCGGACCGCGATGACGGTGACGGCCGGGGCCGGCACTCCGCTGAAGCGGCTGAACACCGCGCTCGCCCGCCAGGGGCTGTCGCTGACCAACATGGGCGACATCATGGAGCAGACGGTGGCCGGGGCGGTGTCCACCGGCACCCACGGCACCGGCCGCGACTCGGCGTCCGTATCCGCCCAGATCCGGGCCCTGGAGATGGTCACCGCCGACGGGACGGTGCTGCGCTGTTCGAGGACGGAGCATCCGGACGTGTTCGCGGCCGCCCGGACGGGCCTGGGAGCGCTCGGTGTGATCACCTCGGTCACCTTCGCGGTGGAACCGGTCTTCCTGCTGACGGCCCGCGAGGAACCGATGACCTTCGACCGGGTCACCGCCGATTTCCATCAGCTCGTCGCCGAGAACGAGCACTTCGAGTTCTACTGGTTCCCGCACACCGGCAACTGCAACACCAAGCGCAACAACCGCAGCGCGGGCCCCGCCGCCCCGCCCGGAAGGATCAGCGGCTGGATCGAGGACGAGTTCCTCTCCAACGGGATCTTCCAGGTGGCCTGTTCCGTCGGCCGGGCGGTCCCCGGAGCCGTCCCCGCCCTCGCGAGACTCTCCAGCCGCGCCCTGTCGGCCCGCACGTACACGGACATCCCCTACAAGGTCTTCACCAGCCCCCGGCGGGTGCGCTTCGTCGAGATGGAGTACGCCCTGCCCCGCGAGGCGGCGGTCGAGGCCCTGCGCGAGGTCAAGGCGATGGTCGAGCGCTCGCCCCTGCGCATCGGCTTCCCGGTGGAGGTCCGCACGGCTCCCGCGGACGACATCACGCTCTCCACGGCCGAGGGCCGGGAGAGCGTGTACATCGCGGTGCACCTGTACCGGGGCACGCCGTACCAGGCGTACTTCACGGCCGTCGAGCGGATCATGACCGGCTACGCGGGCCGGCCGCACTGGGGCAAGATCCACACCCGGGACGCCGGTTACCTGGCCGGGGCCTATCCCCGGTTCGGCGAGTTCACCGCCCTGCGGGACCGCCTAGACCCCGGGCGGCTGTTCGCCAACGACTACCTGCGCCGCGTGCTCGGTGAGTGATCTCCGCAGCGGCCCTGACGGCGCTCCCCCGATCCGGGCGGCGCCACCCCGGCGCGGCCGGCTTCTCCCGAGCCGGAAGACCCCCTACCCGCCGGTGACCTGACCGCCCTCCTGCCCGTCCGCGGTCCCGGCCCCTGCGGCCGGGCCGCCGTCGGAGGGTGTGGGGTCCGGGGAGGACGGGGCGCTGTCCGTGGGCGCCGCCGGGCCGGTGGGCTCCGGCGCCGTGCTGCCGCCGGTGGCGGAGGGCGCCGGGTCCGGCTCCGTCGTCGAGGTGCCGCCCTCACCGGCGCCGGGGGCGGAACTCCGGCCGTCGCCGGGAACGGTCCCCGGAGCGGACGAGGTGCCGTCGCCCGGCCGGCGGTCGTCCGGGCCGGCGCTCCGCTCCGGGTCGGTGCTCCCCGTGGGGGCCGGGTCGGTCGCCGCGGAGCCGTGGCCGCCGCGCACCACGGAACCGACGGTGGTGCCCCCGCCCCCGCTGAGGTCGTTGCCCGAGGCCAGTTCGTAGACCGTGATGCCGCCCATCGACACGACGAACACGGCGACGGCCGCGAGGGCCGAGCGCTTCCAGCCGCGGGCGCGGGTGCCGTGGGTGCGCGCCTCGGAGTAGAGGCCGGACCCCCCGGCCACCTGCCCGAACAGCGCTGTCGCCTCAGGATCGTTCGTGAGGTCCCGTGTACGGTCCCGGTTCGCCTGTCCGAGCGGCCCGGCCGGCGCCGGACCGACCTGCCGGAGGAGCCGCGTGCGGTCCGGCTCGGCCTGCCCGGGCCGCTGGACGCGCTCCGGACCGCCCTCGGCGAGCACCTGGGTGCGATCCGGGTCGGCTGCGGCCGGCAGGTCCGGGGCGACGGCCCCGAGCAGCTGGGTGCGCTCCGGGTCGTTCGTGACCGGCCGCGTACGGTCCTGATCCGGCCACGCCGTACGCAGTACCGTCGTGGCGTCGTCCAGCGGCTTGGGGGCGGCCGGAGCCGTGTCACGCGTGCGGACCGTCACCTGACGGCCCCCCGGATGCTTCACCTGGACGGTGACTTCGCGGATCTGCTCCCCCGTACGACGGAAGAAGTGCTGGAAGACCGAGCCTCCGCAGGTCGCCACCACGCTCATCACACCGGCGCCGGCAATCGTCCCGTACACACCGAGCTGTGACGCCATCACCGCTGCCGCGACCGCCGCCACGGCGCTGCCCGCGACCTGCGGCAGACTCAGGTCTATGCGCCTCTCCCCGGGTTCCGCATCACTTTGCGGCTTCTGAACCATTACCAGCCCTCGCTCGACAACCACCCCACCTTGCACCAGGAAGGGACATATGAGCGAAGCGAATAGTTCCGGTACTGGAGGTTCTGTGAAGCAACACACGCATGGAGCGCATACCGCGTCGACGGGCCGGGCGACTCCCGCTTCCGCCGAGAAGTCCGGCGGCGCGCCGGTCCACCCGCGTGGCCCGAATGGAGTACTGTGGCGAGCCCTGGGGCCGGACTCCCGCATGGGTATCCGGGACTTACGGGAGAGGCCTGAGACGGCACTCGAACCGGCGGCGCCGCGGCATCGCACGGGCGCCCGCCACGCGGAGCGACCTCTGGGTCGCTGTGGGTGGCGAACAGGTAACCGTGCCACCGTGTCGATCCAGGGCCAAGGCCCGACACGCCGGGGAACTTGGCAAGGTTGTGGCAGGCTGAACCCGGGCAGGTCACACTCGACTAGCGGAAGCAGCGACGCACGTGACGTCGGCAGGCACCACCCGGGAGGTTCCCATGCCCGAACTGCGTGTCGTGGCCGTCTCGAACGACGGCACACGACTGGTGCTCAAAGCTGCGGACAGCACGGAGTACACGCTTCCGATCGATGAGCGGCTCCGCGCCGCCGTACGCAACGACCGCGCCAGGCTCGGCCAGATCGAGATCGAGGTGGAGAGCCACCTCCGGCCGCGCGACATCCAGGCACGTATACGAGCCGGTGCCTCCGCCGAGGAGGTCGCCCAGTTCGCCGGAATCCCGGTGGACCGCGTGCGCCGCTTCGAGGGACCCGTGCTCGCCGAGCGCGCGTTCATGGCGGAGCGGGCCCGGAAGACGCCTGTGCGCCGGCCCGGTGAGAACACCGGCCCGCAGCTCGGCGAGGCGGTGCAGGAGCGGCTGCTGCTGCGCGGCGCCGACAGGGAGACCGTCCAGTGGGACTCCTGGCGCCGCGACGACGGCACCTGGGAAGTCCTCCTGGTCTACCGCGTCGCGGGCGAGCCCCACTCGGCGAGCTGGACCTACGACCCGCCGCGGCGACTCGTCCAGGCCGTGGACGAGGAGGCGCGCTCGCTGATCGGCGAGAGCGACGACGTGGCCGCTCCGGAGCCGAGCTTCCCGTTCGTGCCCCGGATCGCCCGGCTGCCGCGCGACCGGCCGCTGGACCGTGCGCTCGACCGTCAGATCGAGCGTCCGGCGCCACCACCGGAGCCCGAGGAGCGCGTGAGCGGCGTGTCGGCCGGTGAGCGCGACTCGCTGACCAGTCTGCTGGAGGCGGTGCCGAGCTTCCGCGGGGACATGGTCGTGCCGGAGCGGCCGCCCCAGCCCGAGCCGCCGACGATCGAGCCCGCGTCCCAGGAGCCCGAGGCCGACGAGCCCCCGGCGGCCGCGGCCTCCGCCGGTGCCGGTTCGGCCTACGCCGACGTGCTGATGCCGCGCGCGGTGGCCGGCCACCGCGACCGGCTGACGGGGACGACGGACCGGCAGGCCGAGGCGGACGGAGTCCGGCCGGGCCGCCGTGCCGCGGTGCCCAGCTGGGACGAGATCGTCTTCGGCACCCGCAGGAAGAAGCAGGACTGAGGCCTGCGGGAGCGGGCAGCAGCCCCGGGAGGCGCCTCTCGCATCCCAGCACGGCACGACGAGGGCCCGCACGCGGCGTGCGGGCCCTCGCGCCGTGCGGCGGGGGTCGTGTCAGCGGGGGTCCGGCCCCGTGGCGACGGGCCGTGACTCGTCCGCGGACCACTCGGACCAGGAGCCCGCGTACAGGGCCGCCCGCTGTCCGACGATCTCCAGCGCCAGCACCTCGTGCGCTCCCGAGACGCCCGAGCCGCAGTAGACACCGACCTCCGCCTGCCCGTCGGCACCCAGGGCCGCGAAGCGGGAGGCCAGGGCCGCGGCGGGGAGGAAGCGTCCGTCCTCGGCGACGTTACCGGCGGTGGGGGCGGAGACCGCCCCGGGGATGTGGCCGCCGACGCGGTCGATGGGCTCCACGTCTCCGCGGTAGCGCTCGGCGGCCCGGGCGTCGAGCAGCAGGCCGGAGCGGGCGAGTGCGGCGGCACGGTCCGCGTCCAGCAGGGGAAGCGCCCCCGGCTCGGGCCGGAAGTCACCGGGAGCGGGATCCGGGGTCTCGTCGCTGAGCTCACCGGTCCAGGCGGCGAGACCGCCGTCGAGCAGCCGGACATCGGCGTGCCCCGTCCAGCGGAGCAGCCACCACGCGCGTGCCGCCGCCCAGCCCTGGCCACCGTCGTAGACGACCACCGGCGTGCCCTGGGAGACCCCGGCCCGCCGCATGACGGCTCCGAAGTCCTCCGGGTCCGGCAGGGGGTGCCGGCCACCGCTGCCCGCCGGGCCCGCGAGCTCCGCGTCGAGATCGACGAACACGGCGCCGGGGATGTGCCCGACCTCGTAGTCGTCGCGGCCGTGCGGGCCGCCGAGCTGCCAGCGGACGTCAAGGAGTACCGGCGGGCGCGGGCCTGTCGATTCGCTCACGTATTCGGATGCGGTGATGATGGGCTTCATGGATGCCATCTTCGCGCAGGGTTCCCACCCCTCGGCGCGGTACCGGATACCCATCCGGTGGGGACATACCGCACCAAAACAGGCTTCCTGACGACCGGCACCCCGAAACGCGGCGCGGCCGGGGCATCTGGGAAGCTCGGCGGTGCGAGCATCTGCACGGAGCGTACGCGCCCGGATCCGTACCGTTGGAGCGCGCATCGGCGCGCGCTCCCCGTACGGCCATCGCGATGGTGGGACGAGGAGAGAGACGAAGATGACCGAGGCTGCCGCCCGGCGCGTGCCCGGAGCACCGTGCTGGGTGAGTCTGATCGTGCACGGCCTGGCCGCGACCCAGGAGTTCTACGGCCGGCTGTTCGGCTGGGAGTTCCGGCCCGGGCCGGACGAGCTGGGGCCCTATGTCCGGGCCCTGCTGGGCGGGAAGGAGGTCGCGGGCATCGGCCAGTTGCCTCCGGACCGGCATCTCCCGATCGCCTGGACGACGTACCTGGCCACGGACGACGCGGACGCGACCACCGAGGCCGTCCGTTCCTGCGGCGGGACGGTGGCCGTCGGACCACTGGACGCCGGCCGCGCCGGCCGCCTCGCGATCGTCTCCGACCCCGGTGGGGCGGTCTTCGGCGTGTGGCAGGCCGCCGAGCACCTGGGTACGGCCCTGACGGGCGCGCCGGGCACCCCGGTCTGGAACGAACTGGTCACCCGCGAGACCTCGTCGGTCGCCAAGTTCTACCAGGTGGTGTTCGGTTACGAGGCGGAGGCGGTCGTCTCGGCGGACTTCGACTACCAGACGCTGTCCCTGGAGGGCCGGCCGGTGGCGGCCCTGCACGGGGTGGGCCACGCCCTGCCGCGTGACCGGGGGCCCCACTGGATGACCTACTTCGAGGTGGCCGACACGGACGAGTCCGCGGCGCGCGTGGTTGAACTGGGCGGGCGCGTGCTGCAGCCGCCGCGGAACACCTCGAACGGGAGGCTGGCCACGGTCGCGGACCCGGAGGGCGCTGTGTTCACGATCCAGCGGTCGGCCGCGCGCTGAGACCCGCCGCGGGATCCCGGCCCACCTCCTCGCGAGCCCTGTGCGGGCCCCCCGCTGGAGCGCGGCAACGGACGGTGCAGCTGCGGGAGTCCGTCCCCGACGCCACCGGTGGGTGCCGGAGGGGTGCGACGCGGCCCGGCCGCGGGCGGCGCTGAGGCGACATCAGGTGACGGCGGTACGTCCGGCGGGAGAGCTCCCTCCCCGGCTGCCGCGCCGGCCGTGCGGCGCTGGTGGGAGCGTCGGCACAGCACCTCGTAGGGAGGGCCGGCGTCCTTTCGCTCGGCCATCCACCAGCGCCGGTGCCGGGCCGTTCGACGCGCGGCACCGACAAATGCATCCGCTCAGGGCTCTGTGGTGCAATTGACATCCTGCCCGGCACCGGGCTTGGCCCGGTGCCTCTCCTTCCCGGGACAGAGACCGAGCACCAGCGAGGAGGAGGAGTCGCCGTGACCGTATGCGGGCCTGACAGGGAGGGTGAGCCGACCACTCGTACTCCCGAGAACGCGGGTGGCCGGAGCAGCACGATGACCCTGGCGAAGACGCTGGCGGCGGCTGAGACCGCGGCACCCGTGGAGTCGCTCGACGTGGTCGCGCGCATACTCAAGAAGAACCTCGGAGCCGCGTCGGTGTCCTTCCTCATCACTGACTTCACCGGAGGCTCGGTCGTACGGCTGGGGGTGGCGGGCAGCGTCGATACCGAAGAACCCGCCCAGCGCATCCCGCTGCCGGGCACCGTGTACGACGATGTGATCCGCACCCAGCGGCCGACCGTGGACGACAAGGGTGAGGGCGCGCTGGTACAGATCGTCGCCCCGGTGACCAACCGCGGGGACGCGATCGGACTCCTCGAACTCTTCTTGCCCGCGGCGCCGGACGCGGAGGTGATGCGGGAGATCGGCGAGACAGCGCACGCCCTGGCGTACATCGTCATCGCGAACCGGTCCTTCACCGACGTGTACCAGTGGGGCCGCCGGACCATCCCGCTGAGCCTGGCCGCGGAGATCCAGCACCGCCTGCTCCCGCCTTCGCTGGCGTGCGAGGCGGCGCAGTTCGCGGTGGCCGGAGCACTGGAGCCGGCCGACCACGTCGGGGGTGACACCTTCGACTACGTGATCGACCGCGACACCGTCCAGCTCTCCGTGACCGATGCCATGGGGCACGATGTCGGGGCCTCGCTACTGGCCACCCTCCTGGTGGGCGCTCTGCGCCGGGCACGGCGGGCCGGTGCCGGCCTCGCCGAACAGGCCCATCAGGCCGACCGGGCCGTACGTGAGCACGGCCGCCAGGGGTACGTCACCGGCCAGCTCCTGCGCATCAGCCTGATCGACGGCACGACCGAGTTCATCAACGCCGGGCACCCCTGGCCGCTGCTGATGCGGAACGGACAGGTGCGGGAGGTCACTCCGAAGGTCGATCTGCCGTTCGGCGTCGATGCCCCTCACACCTACCGGGTCCAGTCGCTGGACCTGCGGCCGGGCGACCGGCTGGTGATGCTCACCGACGGCATGCTGGAGCGCAACGCCCACAGCCTCGATCTGTCCGATCTCATCGTGCGCACACGCGCGCTGCACCCTCGCGAGGCCGCCCGCACCCTCGTCGCGGCGGTCGTCGACGCCAACGAGGGCCACCCGCAGGACGACGCGACCGTGATGTGCCTGGACTGGCACGGCATCGGCGAATCCCGGCGGGACGCCGACACCGGTGCCGACCTCGCTGACGCCTCCGCGCCGTCACGGACCGGGCGGACCACTCCTGAGCAATGACTCCAGGCTGCTCCGGTAGCGCGCTTCGGCCGCACAGCCATTGCTGCGCGACCTTGGTCCCTCGCGTCCCTGGTGGAGTCGAGCATCGCGGCGGCCCGGCCCATGGTGAACGCCGGGTGGTCGTCGTCGAGACGGCCGCACGAGTCGCCTGCCGTCATCCGCACCTCTCTGCGAAACGCGTGGAGGGGCCCGGGTGCCGCCCCGGTCCTGTCCTCGCGTCGCGCTCGCCCTGTCCGCGCTCCGCATGAGCGCGGACAGTCGGGTTCGCCGGGCGCGTCCAGCTCCGCGAGCAGGACCCCGTACGACCGGGCAGGCAGAGGTTGCCGGACCACGCCCCATGGAGGACAAACAGGATGTCCTGAAGACAGAGCCGGTCCGACACCGGCCGAGCCCCAGCGACGACTCCGGCCAAGGTGGCGACAAGGTCTCGATCAACGCCTACGGCTCATCGTCCACGATCAACGATCGAACGCCCGCACGCGCGACCACGTCAACAAGATCCTTGTGGGAGTTGAGGCTCAGGCCGGGGCACCGGCAGGACGTCCGGCGAGAGCGTACCGGCCTGCGCGGCGGCGCTCGTCATGCGGCGGCGGTGGTGACGCCGGCACAGCACCTCGTAACCGACCTTCGCGGCAGGCCCGTTCACATCACCGACGACGACCTGCTCACCCTCCACCACCATCTCGCCGCCCACGGTGCGGGCATTGTGCGTGGCACGCGCCCCGCACCAGCACATCGCCTCCACCTGGAGCGCCTCTATCCGGTCCGCCAGTTCGATCAACCGCTGCGAGCCCGGAAAAAGCCGGGCCCGGAAGTCGGTCGTGATACCGAAGGCGAACACGTCGAGGTCCAAGTCGTCCACGACCCGCGCCAACTGGTCGACCTGCTCGGACGCCAGGAACTGCGCCTCGTCCACAATCAGATAGTCGACCCTGTCGCCCCGCGTCATACGCCCCACGACATAGGCGTACAGATCCATTCCCGGCACCGCCTCGACGGCGTCCGTCACCAGACCGAGCCGTGAGGAGAGCTTCCCCTCCCCCGCCCGGTCGTCACGCGTGAAGATCACGCCCTGCAGACCCCGCGCCGACCGATTGTAGATTCGCTGTAGAGCAAGTGTGCTCTTTCCGCAGTCCATCGTTCCGGAGAAGAACACGAGCTCGGGCATGAGAAGTCGGGCGCCTTTCGGTGTGGTGCGAGGGGGCGTTGCGAGGTGGCGGTCCGAGCGGGACGCCGCCTGCGGGGATGCGGGCTACGAACGTACTTCCAGAAGCGGAACCAGCTGCTCCACGGCTGTCAGCGAGCCGTGCATGCCTGCCATCGCCGACTCGTTGGGCTCGTTCACCGAGGCGGTGATCACCACGTCGTCGTGGGCGGCCGCGACGACGTCGCCGATCCTGCCGTACACCCGCTCGTCCACGCGCGGCCCGAACCAGCCCGCCGCGACGGCCTCGTCCCGGCTCGCCACCCAGAACTGCTCGCCGAGCACCTCGCGCCAGACGGTCAGGACATCGGCCTCCGCCCCGGGAACCGCGTAGACGTGCCGGGCGCGGCCCTCGCCGCCGAGCAGGGCGACGCCGGCCCGCAGCTCCCAGTCCTCGTCGAAGTCGATCCGTGACTGCTCGTCGAACGGGATGTCGATCATGCCGTGGTCCGCGGTGACGTAGAGCGCCGAGCGGGGCGGGAGCTGTTCGGCGAGGCGCTGGGCGAGCCCGTCGACGTACATCAGTTGGCCCCGCCAAGCGTCGGAGTCGATGCCGAACCGGTGGCCCTTGCCGTCGACCTCGCTGTAGTACGTGTAGACGAGGGACCTGTCGCCCGCGCCGAGCCGCTCGGCAGCGACGTCCATCCGCTCCTCACCGGAGAGCCGGCCGAGGAACGAACCGCCGCTGAGCGCGACCTTGGTGAGCGGGGTCTGCTCGAAGGACGGCGCGGAGACCTGGGCCGTCCGCACGCCCGCCGCGTCGGCGAGCCGGAAGACGGTGGGGTGCGGCTGCCAGACCTTGGGCGCGGTCCACGGCTTCCAGCGGAGCTGGTTCATCAGCTCGCCCGTCTCCGGGTTGCGGACGGTGTAGCCGGGAAGGCCGTGCTCGCCCGGGGGCAGACCCGTACCCACGGAGGCGAGCGAGGTGGCCGTGGTGGACGGGAAGCCCGCCGTGACCGGCCGGCCGGTGCCGCCGCGCGAGGTCGGAAGCAGGGAGTGCAGGAACGGCGCCTCGTCGGGGTGCGCCTTGATCTGTTCCCACCCGAGCCCGTCG
This sequence comes from Streptomyces sp. NPDC020780, assembly GCF_044334475.1. Taxonomy (NCBI): domain Bacteria; kingdom Bacillati; phylum Actinomycetota; class Actinomycetes; order Kitasatosporales; family Streptomycetaceae; genus Streptomyces; species Streptomyces sp. NPDC020780. The sequence continues at coordinate 378,891 of NZ_JBIRTB010000005.1, forward strand.
ATCAGGAAGACGCAGTTCCGGTCGGCGGGGGTCAGTTCCGGAATCCTCGCCTCGAAGCCGGGTACCCCCTGTCCGGCAGCGAGGGTCGGCAGCAGGTCCGCGAGCGAGCCGCTGCCGTACTCGGGCACGGGGGCGCTGTCGGGAGCGAGCAGAACGGGGTCCTGCCAGGCCGGCTGGGCCATCAGCGGCCGGTCGCCGCGGTCGCGGCCGTGGCCTCGGAGAGGGACTGCGCGAAGGCGAGGGTCTGGCGCACCGCGTCGGGGCCGTCACCGGCCTCGCTGACGCGCAGGCTCAGGTCGTCGGCGGTGGAGCTACCGGTGTAGCCGTGGTCGGCCTCGCAGTTGGGGTCGCCGCAGGCGGCGGGTTCCAGATCGATCCGGGACACGGCCCCCCAGCCGATGGTCAGGACGACCTCGCGGGGCAGGGTGCCGGCCACGTACTTCTCCGGGTTGGCGACCACGCGGCTGACCACGACGGAGGAGATCCGGTCGAGCTTGACGGACTCGGTGGACGTCGTGGCGTACGGCGTCGGGGAGCTGGTGTCGGCGGCCTGCTCGTCGGTGTGGCTGACGATGAAGCGGGTCTCCGTCAGCACGAGGACGGTGACATGGCGGCGCACCTCGTTGGAGTCGAAGGTGGTCTCCTGGTGCACCAGGTACGAAGCGACCGGCTCCCCGCCGACAGCGGCCTCCACCGCCTCGGCCACGAGGGCCGGGTAGTAGCCGCTGCGCTCGATCGCCGCGCGCAGCCCCTGGGTCGTCGTACCGGTCTTTGCCATGAGGACCATCCTACGGGGGGTGGGTGACTGCCGGGGACGCGCTGCAGGGGTCGGCACGGGGCGTGCGCGGGTCCCTCGGGCTGTCCCGCACTCCCTGGTGGATCGGTGCACGGCACCGGATGCGGTGCGTCGCAGGGCGCAAGGCGCGTCCGCGTACCGCACGTATGCGGACGTGCCGGTGACGCGGCGAGGTGGTGTGACAGTCGTCGTGCGCCCGCGCGGGACGACGGGACCGGCCTCGGTGTCGTGCGCGGGGCGCTCGCGAAGCCGTCACCGTGGGTGGAGAGCGCCGGTCAGTAGCTGGGGAGCCGGCGGGGGCCTAGGTCGGTACGGGCCGGAGGCGGGGCAAGCCGGACGCCGGCGCCGAGGACGGTCAGGCCGTGCGTGGCGACCACGACGGGTTCCAGCGCGACCGACACGACCTCGGGGTGGTCGTCGACCAGCCGGGAGAGCCGCAGCAGCAGCTCCTCCAGCGCCGCGGTGTCCGCCGGGGCGGAACCGCGCCAGCCGAAGAGCATCGGCGCCGCCCGGATGGAACGCACCAGGTCGGCGGCGTCGCGGTCGGTGGCGGGGACGAGGCGGTGCGCGGTGTCGCCGAGGAGTTCGGAGGGCGCGCCGGCCAGGCCGAAGGAGAGGACCGCCCCGGCTGCCGCGTCGATCGACGCCCGTACGACGGTGTCGACCCCTCGCGGTGCCATGGCCTGGACGACGGGCCGGAGTTCGGCGGGTGTGCCGAGGAGTTCGGTCAGTTCGCCGTAGGCGCGGCGCAGGGCGCCCTCGCCCGCGAGGTCGAGCCGGACTCCCCCGAGGTCCGCCCGGTGGCGGAGGTGCGGAGCCGTGGTCTTGAGCGCGACCGGGTAGCCGATCCGCGCGGCGGCGGCGACGGCGGTCTCCGGATCGGGAGCCGGGAGGGCCGGCCGGACGGTGATGCCGTACAGCCCGAGCAGGTCGCCGGCCTCGTCCGGGGTGAGGGGGCGGCCGCGAGGGTCGGAGTCCTTGCCGAGGAGCCCCTCGATCAGCGCTGCGGCTCCCTGCTCGTCGATGGTCTCGTCGAGGAACTCGGGCACCTTGCCGGGGACGGCCGCCTGACGCCTCCACTGCGCGTACTTCACCGCCTCGCCGAGCGCGCGGACGGCCCGCTCGGCGGCCGGGTAGGCGGGGATCCGCCCCGCAGGGACTCCCGGGGTACAGGTGCCGGAGGCCGCAGGAGGTGAGGGAACCGCAGGAGAGACCGGAGCCGCAGGAGGCGGAGTCACAGGGGCCGCAGGAGGACCGTCCGGGGTGCGTACGTCTTCGCGTACGCCCTGTCCGGACGTGGGCGGGTCGGGCGGGGTGGCCGTGCTCGTGGCTGCCGCCAGGGCCTCTGCCAGGCCGCCCATCTCCACGTGCACCACCGCCACCGGCTTGGCCGGACCCGTGGCCGCCGCCTCACGCAGCGCGGCGGCCAGCACCTCGCCGTCCCCGGTCTCCGCCTCGCCGTTCTCCCCCACCCACGGGATCGCGGTGACGACGACGGCGTCACACGTCCGGTCGGCGAGCGCTTCCGCCAGCGCGTCGCGGAAGTCCTGCGGCCCCGCCGCCGTGGTGAGGTCGCGCGGCGGCCTCGGGCGCAGCCCCTCGGCCAGGCAGGCGTCGTACGTCAGGAGGCCGAGCGACTCGGAGTTGCCGAGGATCGCGACCCTGGGGCCGGCGGGCAGGGGCTGGCCGGCGAGGAGCAGGCCGGCGTCGACCATCTCGGTCACCGTGTCGACGCGGATCACGCCCGCCTGCCGCATCAGCGCGGAGACCGTCGCGTCGGGGATCCGGCTCACCGGGACGGCGTGGCCTTGAGGGGCCGAGCCGCTGTGCCGGGCGCCCTTCACCACGACCACCGGTTTCACCGCCGCCGTGCGGCGGGCGAGCCGGGTGAACTTGCGCGGGTTGCCGAGCGATTCGAGGTAGAGCAGGGCCACGTCGGTGTCCTGGTCCTCGAACCAGTACTGCAGGAAGTCGTTGCCGGAGACGTCGGCGCGGTTGCCCGCGGAGATGAACGTCGACAGGCCCGCGCCGCGCCGGTGGAGGCCGGAGAGCACGGCGATGCCGATGGCGCCGGACTGGGTGAAGAGCCCGATGCGTCCGGCCGCGGGCGACTCGGGGGCGAGGGAGGCGTTCAGCCGGACGGCCTCGGAGGTGTTGATGATGCCGAAGGCGTTGGGGCCGATGATCCGCATGCCGTACGAGCGGGCCTGCCGGACCAGTTCGCGCTGGCGCTCCCGGCCTTCGGTGCCGCTCTCGGCGTATCCGGCGGAGAGCACGACGAGCCCCTGGACCCCGTGTTCCCCGCAGTCGGCGACCGCCTCCGGCACCCGGTCGGCGGGGACCGCGACGACCGCAAGGTCGACCCGCTCCCCGATCTCGCCGACGGAACGGTACGCGGGCACGCCGTCGATCGCTCCCTGGCCGGCGGCGAAGGACCGGTTCACCGCGTACGCGCGTCCGGTGAAGCCCGAGCCCAGCAGGTTGCGCAGCACCGTGCGGCCGACCCCGCCGGGTGCCCGGCCGGCCCCGACGACGGCGACCGAGCCGGGGGCCAGGAGGCGCTGCACGGAGCGGGCCTCGGCCCGCTGTTCACGGCCGCGCTGGACGGCGAGGGACTCGGCGGTCGGCTCCAGGTCGAGGGTGAGGTGGACCGACCCGTCCTCGAAACTGCGCTGCTGGGTGTACCCGGCGTCGCGGAACACCTTGATCATCTTGTTGTTGGCGGGCAGGACCTCGGCGGCGAAGCGGCGGATGCCCCGCTCCCGGGCGACGGCCGCGATGTGTTCGAGAAGCGCCGAGGCCACGCCGCGGCCCTGGTGGGCGTCCTGGACGAGGAAGGCGACCTCCGCCTCGTCGGCGGGGGCGGACGCGGGCCTGCCCTGGGCGTCGATCCGGTCGTAGCGGACAGTGGCGATGAACTCGCCGCCGATCGTGACGGCCAGGCCGACCCGGTCGACGTAGTCGTGATGGGTGAAGCGGTGCACGTCCTTGGCGGAGAGACGCGGGTACGGCGCGAAGAAGCGGTAGTACTTCGACTCGGCGGAGACCTGCTCGTAGAAGCTGACCAGCCGCTCGGCGTCGTCCGTGGTGATGGGCCTGATGCGCGCCGTACCGCCGTCGCGGAGCACCACGTCGGCCTCCCAGTGGTCGGGGTACGCGTGAGGCGGACTCTGCTCCCGGGTCGGCTCCATGGACAAAGCCTACGGCCAGGCACACCGGTAGCGGAGGGTTCGGGGCGGGGGCACGCTGAGGGGTGCCGCCGGCGGTGGGCGACCGGGGCCGGAGGCGGGGCACGGCAGCATGTGCCGCATGAGAGACTGGTCTAGACAACCATTGATTCGTGAAGGGCAGAACCATGGCTGAGCGCCGCGTCAACGTCGGTTGGACCGAGGGCCTGCACGCCCGCCCCGCTTCCATCTTCGTCCGTGCCGCCACGGCCTCCGGCATCCCCGTGACGATCGCCAAGGCCGACGGAAACCCGGTCAACGCGGCCTCCATGCTCGCGGTACTCGGCCTGGGCGCCCAGGGCGGCGAGGAGATCGTGCTCGCGTCCGAGGCCGACGACGCCGAGGCTGCCCTGGACCGTCTGGCGAAGCTGGTCGCCGAGGGCCTGGACGAGCTTCCCGAGACCGTCTGATCCGGCTGGTTTCCGCCGGAGCCTCTTGGGCACCTGAGCCGCGGCATCCCTTTCCCGGGAGCCGCGGCTTTCCCGTTCCCGGGTGTACCGGAACCCGCCTTCAATGACCGCCGAGCGGCCGGTAAATCCTGAAGAAGGGCAGCAGAAAGAAATCCCCCGGGAATTACCTTCTTTGTATACGGCGCCGTTGTTAATGGCGTAGCCCCACGATGTTTACGGCGTGTTGCGAAGTGCTCACCCGCGTTCCGCCCGTCGCCGCGCGCCCCGTCCGGCCCACGCGGCGCAGCCGGTGCGCGGCGGTGGCGCGTTCGGCGTGCTGGGCGGCGAGGGCCCTGGCGCGTTCCGCATCTCCGCGGGCCACGGCGTCCACGATGGCTCCGTGCTCGGCCCACGAGTCGGCGGGCCGGACCGGCTGCTCGACGGTGTACATCCAGGCGATCTTGTGGCGGAGCTGGGTGAGCAGCGCGATCAGCGCGGGGCTGCCGGACGCCTGGGCCAGCGTCTCGTGGAACCAGCCGCCCAGCGAGCGCAGATCCTCCCCCTCCCCGCGCCGCACCCGCTCCTGCCCCAGCCTGACCAGCCCGCGGAGCACCTTGAGGTGTGCCTCGCTGCGGCGCTGCGCGGCTCGCGCGGCGCCCAGCGGCTCCAGGAGCATCCGGATCTCCAGCAGGTCGGCTGCCTCCTCTTCCGTGGGCTCGGCCACGCAGGCGCCGGCGTGCCGGCGGGTGACGACGAACCCCTCGGACTCCAGGGTGCGCAGCGCCTCGCGCACCGGGACGCGGGAGACGCCGTAACGACGCGCGAGTACCTCTTCGGTCAGGCGGCTGCCGCGCGCGAAGACACCGGAGACGATGTCGTCACGGACAGCCGTGCATACCGAATGCGCGGGAATACGCATGTCCGAACCTCCGCCTTGATCCCCGCGGAACGCGGCCGATCGACGCCTGTTCTGTGACTCTATTGCAATCCGCCGTAATTCCCGACGGCGGGGTCGAATTCATGGATATCTTCTGGCCACGGACGGCTTCGGCCAGATGCGGATCCGGAAGGGTCTGTGGGGTCCGTGGGGTCCGTGGGGTCGCCGGGGCACGCCGAAGGCCCCGGCGGGCTTGGGGCCTTCGGTGGAGTGGCGCCGCGCCGACCGGGGGCCGTCCCGGGCGCCGGACCTGTCAGACCTGGACGCCGTGGGCGCGGAGGTATGCGACAGGGTCCATGTCCGAGCCGTACTCCGGGCTCGTCCGCGCCTCGAAGTGCAGGTGCGGCCCCGTGGAGTTGCCCGTCGAGCCCGAGAGGCCTATCCGCTCACCCGAGGCGACGCTCTGGCCGACGGAGACGCCGATCGAGGAGAGGTGGCCGTACTGGGTGTACGTGCCGTCCGCCATCCGGAGCACGATGTTGTTGCCGTACGCACCGCCCCAGCCCGCCTCGACGACCGTGCCGGCGCCGACCGCGACCACGGAGGTGCCGGAGGCGGCGCGGAAGTCCACACCGGAGTGGCTGCCGGAGGACCAGAGGGAGCCGCCCGACTTGTAGCCGGTGGTCACGTACGAACCGGCGACCGGGAGGTGGAAGGCGTTGAGCCGGGCGCGCTCCGCGGCGCGGGCGGCGCGTGCCTTCTCCTCGCGCACCTCGGCGGCACGGGCCTCCGCCTTGCGCTTCGCCTCGGCCTTCGCACGGGCCTCCGCCTCGGCCTGCGCCGCCAGGTCGGCCTGGTGCTGCTGGGCCTCGGCCTGGGCCTCGATCTGAGCGGCGAGGGTGGTGTCGATGGCGACGGCCTGGGTCAGTCCGGTGGTGCTGACTGCGGGGGCGTCGGAGTCGGCGGCGAGGGCGGGGGACGCCGTGGCGCCGACGGTGGCCAGGGCCGCGATGCCGACGGCCCGGGCGCCGTGGCGCGACAGGCGGCTCGGGGCACGGTGCTTCCCGGTGGCACGGGTGAACGCCATGGAGGAGTTGATCCTTTCCTTCCTTCTCGCCTACCGGGTTAGCTGACGGGTTCGGAGCAGGAAGGTCTCCTACGGGCCCCTGCGTCCCGCACGGGACGCAGGGGCCCGATTCACCCCAGGGACTGCGTGGGTCCCCGGCTCCCCAGGCTCGCGCCTGACGGGGACTCGGCGATGGCTGCCCGGTGCCGCGGTCGCGGCTGATGTCCGGCGGACAGCCGAGCCGACGCTAGGACGGGCGCCTGTCGTTCACCAAACGAAGACGGGCTTTTGTCACACATCCCACAGGGCATACCGGATGATCATCACTCAAGCCGGACAAAGAGACGGGCCCCGGCGCGGCTTCACTCGCCGGGGCCCGTCCGCTGCCGCTGGGTCAGCCGCTGACGACCGACACCTCGCCGATACCCAGTGCCCTGACGGGCTCCGCGATCTGCGCGGCGTCCCCGACGAGGACGGTGACCAGCCGGTCCACCGGGAAGGCGCTGACCACCGCGGCGGTCGCCTCGACGGTGCCGGTCTCTGCCAGGCGCGCGTACAGCCGGGCCTGGTAGTCGTCCGGAAGGTGCTGCTCCACCTGGTCGGCCAGGGTGCCCGCGACGGAGGCCGCCGTCTCGTACTTCAGCGGGGCCACCCCCACGAGGTTCTGCACCGCGGTCTCCCGCTCGGCGTCGGTGAGCCCTTCGGCCGCCAGGGTCCGCAGGACCGTCCACAGGTCCGCCAGCGCGGGACCGGTGGACTCCGTGTCCACGGAACCACTGATGGCGAGCATCGCCGCGCCGGTCGCCCCCGTGGAGGAGCCGGGCGCCGCCGAGCGCAGGACCTGACCGAAGGCCCGGACCCCGTACGTGTAGCCCTTCTCCTCACGCAGCACGCGGTCCAGCCGCGAGGTGAGGGTGCCGCCCAGGCAGTACGTGCCGAGGACCTGGGCCGGCCACACGCTGTCGTGCCGGTCCGCGCCGATCCGGCCGATCAGCAGCTGCGTCTGAACGGCACCGGGCCGGTCCACGATGACGACGCGGCCGGTGTCGTCCGCGGTGATCGGCGGCACGGGCCGGGCTTGGGCGGTGTTGCCCGACCAGTCGCCGAGCGTGTCGGCCAGGAGCGCGTCCAGGTCCACGCCGGTGAGGTCACCGACGACCACCGCCGTCGCCGTGGACGGGCGGACATGGGCGTCGTAGAAGGCGCGTACGGCCTCGGCGTCGATCCGGCGCACCGTCTCCTCGGTGCCCTGGCGCGGGCGCGACATGCGCGCCGTGGCCGGGAAGAGCTCCTTGGAGAGCTGCTTGGCGGCGCGCCGGGCCGGGTTGGCCTGCTCGTGGGGGATCTCGTCGAGCCGGTTGCCCACCAGGCGCTCGATCTCGCTCCCGGAGAGGGCCGGGGCGCGCAGCGCCTCGGCGACCAGGCCGAGCGCCTTGGCCAGCCGGGAGACCGGGACTTCCAGGGAGACCCGGATGCCGGGGTGGTCGGCGTGCGCGTCGAGCGTGGCACCGCAGCGCTCCAGCTCGGCGGCGAACTCCTCCGCGGAGTGCTTGTCCGTGCCCTCGGACAGGGCCCGCGCCATGATCGTGGCGACCCCGTCCAGGCCGTCGGGCTCGGCGTCCAGCGGCGCGTCCAGGAAGATCTCCACGGCGACGACCTGCTGGCCGGGGCGGTGGCAGCGCAGCACGGTCAGCCCGTTGGGCAGGGCGCCGCGCTCGGGCGCGGGGAAGGCCCACGGCCTGGCCTCGCCGGCGGTCGGCTGCGGGTGGTACTCCATCGTCACTCCAGTCACGGCGGCGTCGGTCACTTGTCGGCCCCCTCGTGCGCGCCGGCGGTGTCCGCCGGAGCTTCCTCCGCCGTTCCCCCGGCCTCGTCGGCCGGTTCGACCGGCTCGTAGACCAGGACCGCGCGGTTGTCGGGCCGCAGATGGGCCCGGGCGGCGTCCCGTACCTCCTCGGCGCTCACGTCGAGGACGCGCCGCACCGCGGTCAGGGCGAGCTGCGGGTCGCCGAAGAGTACGGCGTACCGGCAGAGTTCGTCGGCACGGCCAGCGACCGTGCCGAGCCGGTCGAGCCACTCGCGCTCCAACTGCGCCTGGGCCCGCTCCATTTCCTCGGGGGTGGGGCCCTCCTCGGCGAACCGGGCCAGCTCCTCGTCGACGGCCGTCTCGATCTGCGGCACCTCGACGCCACCGGACGTCTTGACGTCCAGCCATCCCAGGGAGGGCGCTCCGGCGAGCCTGAGCAGCCCGAATCCGGCGGCGACCGCCGTACGGTCGCGTCGCACCAGGCGGTTGTGCAGGCGGGAGGACTCCCCGCCACCGAGCACGGTGAGGGCCAGGTCGGCGGCGTCGCACTCCCGTGTCCCGTCGTGCGGCAGCCGGTAGGCGGCCATCAGCGCACGGGCGGGAACCTCCTCGTGGACCACTTCGCGCAGCTGCTCGCCGATGATGCCGGGGAGCGTGCCGTCGCGCGGCGGCTGCTTGCCGTCGTGGGACGGGATGGAGCCGAAGTACTTCTCGACCCAGGCCAGGGTCTGCTCCGGGTCGATGTCCCCGACCACCGAGAGCACCGCGTTGTTGGGCGCGTAGTACGTGCGGAAGAACGCCTGGGCGTCCTCGAGGGTCGCCGCGTCCAGGTCGGCCATCGAACCGATCGGCGTGTGGTGGTACGGGTGGCCCTCCGGGTAGGCGAGCGCCGTGAGCCTCTCGAACGCCGTGCCGTACGGGACGTTGTCGTACCGCTGGCGGCGCTCGTTCTTCACGACGTCCCGCTGGTTCTCCATGGACTCCTCGTCGAGCGCGGCGAGCAGGGAGCCCATCCGGTCCGCCTCGAGCCACAGAGCCAGCTCCAGCTGGTGCGTGGGCATCGTCTCGAAGTAGTTGGTGCGCTCGAAGCTGGTGGTGCCGTTGAGGGAACCGCCCGCCCCCTGCACCAGTTCGAAGTGGCCGTTCCCCTTCACCTGGCCGGAGCCCTGGAACATCAGGTGCTCGAAGAGGTGCGCGAGTCCCGTGCGTCCCTCGACCTCGTGACGGGAGCCGACGTCGTACCAGAGGCAGACGGCGGCGACCGGGGTCAGATGGTCCTCGGAGAGCACCACGCGCAGGCCGTTGGCCAGGCGGTGCTCGGTCGCCGTCAAGCCGCCGGAGCCGGCCTGGGCTGTGGCCGTGTGACCCATGGGCATGTACGTCCCTTCGATCGGTACAGGTTTTCCTGCCGGACCTGCCACTGTAAGCAAGCGCACGGGCACCTGGCGAAGTTCCCGTCGGGTGAATGATGCCGTGGACGGTGCCGTACACAGGGGCTCCCGGGGGGCTCCGCAGGCCGCTTCGGACGGGTCGAGGTCGGCGTTGTCGGTGCGGCGGTCCACAATGGTCCGCGTCAGAACCCTGAGGTTGCCCGACAGAATCTGTGAAGGAGTCGCAGCCGCGATGGCCCGCCGCAGCACGAAGACCCCGCCGCCGGACGACTTCGAGGAGAAGATCCTCGACATCGACGTCGTCGACGAAATGCAGGGCTCCTTCCTCGAGTACGCGTACTCGGTGATCTACTCCAGGGCTCTGCCCGACGCCCGCGACGGCATGAAGCCCGTGCACCGCCGCATCGTGTCCCAGATGAACGAGATGGGGCTGCGCCCCGACCGGGGCTACGTCAAGTGCGCCCGCGTCGTGGGCGAGGTGATGGGCAAGTTGCACCCGCACGGGGACGCGTCGATCTACGACGCACTGGTGCGCATGGCACAGCCGTTCTCGATGCGGCTGCCCCTCGTCGACGGACACGGCAACTTCGGCTCGCTCGGCAACGACGACCCGCCGGCGGCCATGCGGTACACCGAGTGCCGGATGGCCGACGCCACCTCACTCATGACGGAGTCGATCGACGAGGACACCGTCGACTTCCAGTCGAACTACGACGGCCAGGAGCAGGAGCCGGTCGTCCTCCCCGCCGCCTACCCGAACCTCCTGGTCAACGGCGCCTCGGGGATCGCGGTCGGCATGGCGACCAACATGCCCCCGCACAACCTCGGCGAGGTGATCGCCGCCGCCCGCCACCTCATCAGGCACCCGGGCGCCGACCTCGAGACGCTGATGCGCTTCGTCCCGGGACCCGACCTGCCGACCGGCGGGCGGATCGTCGGGCTCGGCGGCATCAAGGACGCCTACGCCAAGGGACGCGGCTCGTTCAAGATCCGCGCGACCGTGGCCATAGAGAGCGTCACCGCCCGCCGCAAGGGGCTCGTCGTCACCGAACTCCCCTTCACCGTCGGCCCGGAGAAGGTGATCGCCAAGATCAAGGACCTCGTCGGGGCGAAGAAGCTCCAGGGCATCGCGGACGTCAAGGACCTCACCGACCGGGCCCACGGCCTGCGCCTGGTGATCGAGGTCAAGAACGGCTTCGTACCGGAGGCCGTGCTGGAGCAGCTCTACAAGCTGACGCCGATGGAGGAGTCCTTCGGCATCAACAACGTGGCGCTGGTCGACGGGCAGCCGCTCACCCTGGGACTCAAGGAGCTCCTGGAGGTCTACCTCGACCACCGCTTCGACGTCGTACGCCGGCGCAGCGAGTTCCGGAGGACCAAGCGCCGGGACCGGCTGCACCTGGTCGAGGGCCTCCTGGTCGCGCTCCTCGACATCGACGAGGTCATCCGCCTCATCCGCGACAGCGACAACTCCGCGCAGGCCAAGGAGCGCCTGATGGAGCGCTTCTCGCTGAGCGACATCCAGACCCAGTACATCCTGGACACGCCGCTGCGCAGGCTCACCCGGTTCGACCGGATCGAGCTGGAGGGCGAGCGCGACCGGCTGAACGACGAGATCGCCGGGCTGACCGCGATCCTGGAGTCGGACGCGGAGCTGCGCAAGCTGGTGTCGGGCGAACTCGCCGCGGTGGCGAAGAAGTTCGGCACCGACCGGCGCACCGTGCTGCTGGAGTCGGCCGGTTCGCAGGTCGCCTCCGTCCCGCTCGAGGTCGCCGACGATCCGTGCCGGGTGCTGCTGTCCTCGACCGGCCTGCTGGCCCGTACGGCCAACGCGGACCAGGTCGTCGCGGCCGAGGACGCCCCGCGTACGAAGCACGACGTGATCGTCTCGGCCGTCCCCGCGACGGCACGCGGCGACGTGGGGGCGGTGACGTCCACCGGGCGGCTGCTGCGCCTGTCCGTGATCGACCTGCCTCAGCTGCCGGACACCCACGCGGCTCCCAACCTGTCGGGCGGGGCGCAGGTCTCGGAGTTCCTCACCCTGGAGGCCGGCGAAGAGCTGATCTGCCTCACCACGCTGGACGAGGCGTCGCCCGGCCTGGCCGTCGGCACCCTGCAGGGGGTGGTCAAGCGCGTGGTGCCCGACTACCCGGCGAACAAGGACGAGCTGGAGGTCATCACGCTGAAGGACGGTGACCGGATCGTCGGCGCGGTGGAGCTGCGCACGGGCGAGGAGGACCTGGTCTTCATCACGTCCGACGCGCAACTGCTGCGCTACCCGGCCGCGCAGGTGCGCCCGCAGGGCCGGGCCGCGGGCGGCATGGCGGGCGTCAAACTCGCGGCGGGCGCGTCGGTGCTCTCCTTCACGGCGGTGGATCCGGCGGCGGACGCCGTGGTGTTCACCGTGGCCGGATCGCACGGCACGCTGGACGATTCGGAGCTGACCGCGAAGCTCACCCCGCTCGACCAGTACCCGCGCAAGGGCCGGGCCACCGGGGGGGTGCGCTGTCAGCGCTTCCTCAAGGGGGAGGACGTCCTGGTCTTCGGCTGGGCGGGCGGGGTGCCGGCCAAGGCCGCGCAGCGCAACGGCGCACCGGCGGAACTGCCGGCCCCCGACCCGCGCCGTGACGGTTCGGGCACGCCGCTGGAGAAGCCGGTCGCCGTGATCGCCGGACCGCTGTAGGAACGCGGCGAGGCCGGGGCGGCGACCGCCGCTCAGGCCTCGCCGGCCTCCTCCTGCGGCTGCCGTACGTACCGCAGGACGCCCCACATGCCGCGCTCCAGCTCCTCGGTGGGCCCCGTCCGGCTCTCGCAGCAGTCCGCGAGCTCCTTGCGCAGCGCCTCGGCGTCGATGCCGGAGCCGATCAGCACGAGTTGGGTGCATCGCGGTTCGTCCCGGGCCCAGGGGAGCGGGACGAACCGCAGGAACCTGCCGACCGCGTGGACGGTGTACCGGTGGGCGGGGTCGCCGGCGCCGAAGTCGACGCATCCCTTGATCCGGTAGAGGCCGGCGGGCCTGGAGTCGAGGAACGCCATGAGCCGGCGCGGGTCCACCGGCGTCCTGGAGGTGAAGGAGACGCTCTCGTACGCCGCGTGCGGGTGGTCGTCGTGGTCGTGGCCGTGGTCCGCGAGGAGGTCCTCGAAGGTCAGCTGCCGTGTGCCGCCGTCCTCGTCCGGCCGGTTCACGGGGTCGAGGAGCAGTCCGGGATCGACCCTCCCGTACGCGGTGCGGACGATCGCCGCCCTGTTGCCGGCCGCCGCGATCACCTCGTGCAGGGCCTCGAGTTCCGCTTCCGGCACCCGGTCGGCCTTGTTCAGCACGATGAGGTCGGCGACGGCGAGATGGCGGTCGGTCTCCGGGTGGCGCTCCCGGGTGGCCGCGAACTCGGCGGCGTCGACGACCTCGACCAGCCCTCCGTACCGGATGTGCGGGTTGTCGCTGGCCAGCAGCATCCGTACGAGTTCCTGCGGCTCGGCGAGTCCGCTGGCCTCGATGACGATCACGTCGAGCCGGGCGGCGGGCCTGGTGAGCGTCTCCAGGTAGGTGTCGAGTTCGCTCGCGTCGACGGCGCAGCACAGGCAGCCGTCGCCCAGCGAGACCGTGGAGCCGACCTGGCCGGCGACGGTCATCGCGTCGATCTCGATGGACCCGAAGTCGTTGACGAGAACGCCGATCCGGTTGCCGGCCCTGTTGCGGAGCAAGTGGTTGAGCAGGGTCGTCTTGCCGGATCCGAGGAACCCCGCCAGGACGACGACCGGGATCTGCGGGGCGCGGGGCGGGGTCAACGGGGGCCTTCCTCGGGGTCGGTCAGGGCGCCGGCACGGGGTGTGGGGGCGGGGGCCCGACGTAACGGGCCGCCGGGCGGATGATCTTGGAGTCCTCCGCCTGCTCCAGGATATTGGCGCCCCAGCCGACCGTACGCGCCACGCAGAAAGTAGGGGTGAACATCTCGCGGGGCAGCCCGCACAGCTCCATGACGACCCCGGCGTAGAACTCCACGTTGGTGTGGAGCTCACGCCCCGGCTTGAGCTCGGCGAGGATGGTCTCCACCTGCCGCTCCACCTCGACGGCGAAGTCGACGAGCGGGCCGCCGAAGCCTTGGGCGAGCGAACGCAGCATGCGGGAGCGGGGGTCCTCGGTGCGGTAGACCGGGTGCCCGAATCCCATGATCCGGCCACCGGCGAGGACCTGTTCACGGATCCAGCCGTCGATACGGTCGGGGGTGCCGATGGCGTCCAGCGTGTCCAGGGCCCGGCTGGGCGCACCGCCGTGCAGGGGGCCGGAGAGGGCGCCGACCGCGGCGACCAGGCAGGCCGCCGTGTCCGCGCCGGTGGAGGCGACCACCCGGGCGGTGAACGTCGAGGCGTTGAAGCCGTGGTCGACGGTGGCGATGAGGTACCGCTCGACGGCCGCGGTCCGCGCGGTGTCCGGTTCCTCCCCCGTGAGCATGTAGAGGTAGTTGGCGGCGAACGGCAGGTCGTCGCGCGGTTCGACCGGCTGGAGGCCCTGGCCGAGCCGGTACAGAGCGGTCAGCACGGTGGGGACCGCGGCGCAGGCGGTGAGTGCGTCACCGCGGCGGCGATCGGCGTCGATGTCGTACAGCGGCCGGAATCCGGCGGAGGCGCCGAGCAGCGAGAGCGCGGTGCGCAGGCCCGCCAGCGGACCCGAGACGGCTCCGGCGCGTGCGAGGGCCGGCAGCGCCTCGCGCACCTCGGGGGGCAGCCGGCGCAGAGCCGCCGTACGGGCGGCGAAACCTGCGCTCGCGGCCCGGCCGGGCAGTTCGCCGTGGAACATCAGGTACCAGACGTCCTCAAAGGTGCGGCTCTCCGCCAGCTCGATCGCCGAGTACTGGCGGTAGTGGTAAAAGCCCTCGCGCCCGCGGACGTCGCCGATCGTGGTGTCCGTGACGGTCACACCGGCGAGGCCGCGGGGTGCGGCGATCGGGGTTTCCGTGCTCAAGGCAGACATGTCCGGTCTCTCCTTCACCGAGGAAGTGCACATTGATTCGACTGTCCTTGATTGACTTATTCAATGTCAATATTGATTGAATCAATGTGAACCACGATGCATGCGGTGAGGGATACCGTGTGGGCCATGACGTATGAGGCAGCACACGGCACGAGCGCGCACGACGCGGCGGAGGCGCGCAGGCTCACCACCCGGGAGGCGGCCGAGCTGCTCGGGGTGAAGCCCGAGACCGTGTACGCGTACGTGAGCCGGGGGCAGCTCAGCAGCAGGCGCTCCCCCGGCGGACGTGGGTCCACCTTCGATCCCGCCGAGGTCGAGCGCCTGGCCGGGCGGACGGGCCGCAGGGAGAACCCTGCCACCGCCGGTGACCTGGTCTTCCGCACCGCCATCACGCTGATCGAGCCGGACGGTTACTACTTCCGGGGCGTCGACGCGACCACTCTGGCCCGCCGGTACGGGTACGAGGCTGTCGCGGAGTGGATCTGGACCGGCGAGCTCCGCCCGGGAGCCCGCTTCACCGCACCGCCGGAATCCCTCGCGGCGGCCCGGCGGGTCGGCGCGGCGCTCCCCGCGCACAGCAGTTCCACGGACCGGCTGCGCGCTGCCGTCGCAGCCGCCGCGGCAGTCGATCCGCTGCGGTTCGACCTCTCCCCGCCGGGGGTGCTCGACAGCGCGCGCAGCCTGATCCCCACCCTGGTCGGGGCCCTTCCGGTGGCCGGAGCGCCGCCGGCGGACCCGGAGGACGGCGAAGGCGGTTCCCTGGCCGGTCAGCTGTGGCGCCGCCTCTCCGGCACGCCGGCCGACGCGGCGTCGCTGGCCGTGCTGGACACCGCCCTCGCCCTGCTGGCCGATCACGATCTGGCGGCCTCGACCCTGGCTGCGCGCGTCGCCGCTTCGGCCCACGCGCACCCGTACGCGGTGGTGTCCGCAGGGCTCGGCGTCCTCGAAGGCCCGCTGCACGGGGCCGCGAGCGGGTTGGCGCACCGCATGCTGTCCGAGGTCGTGGACCGGGGCAGCGCGGCCCCGGTCGTCGCCGATCACCTGCGCACCGGCCGGCGGGTGCCGGGGCTCGGGCACCGTCTCTACTCGGGCGAGGATCCGCGGGCGCGGCTGCTGTTCACGCTGCTGGCGGATGTGCCGCGAGCGGCGCCGGCGCTGGCGGCCGCCCGCGATGTCGTGGCCACGACCGCCCGCCACGCACCGCTGCACGCCAATGTCGACCTGGCGCTGGCCGTCCTCTCGGTCGCGTACGGCATGCCGTCGGAGGCGGGCGAGACGGTGTTCGCGGTGTCCCGCACAGCGGGCTGGATCGCGCACGCGCTGGAGGAGTACGCGGAACGGCCGCTGCGGATGCGGCCCCGTGGGCAGTACACCGGACCGCGGCCGCCCCGGCCGCTGCCCGTACCCGTACCGGGGCCGCCCGAGCCGCCCTCCGCGCCGGCTCCTGCATCCTCGGGCCCGACCGCGCCCTGAGGGCTGTCGGCGGCCGTGTCCGGGAGGCAGCGCCCCCCCGCCGGGGGCTCCCGGTCCCCGTCCCCGGACCCCTAGCCCGCGCGTCCCGGGCCCGGGGCCCGCCCGACGCCTCCCACGAGCGAGGACGGACGGCCGGAATTTCGGGAAGCGCGGACTTCCGCTTACCGTTCGTACGATGAGCGCCCCACCGACCACTCCGCGGGGACCGCGCCGGATCGGCTGGCCGAAGCGGGTCTTCTCCCAGGTCCTGCTGATGCAGCTGGCCATCATCACCGGCGTCACGGTCCTGGTCACCGGCCTCTTCCTGGCACCGCTCAGCGCCCAGCTCGACGACCAGGCCATGCGCCGCGCCCTGGCGATCGCCCAGAGCACGGCGGCGCAGCCCCGGCTCGCCCGGTCGGTGCTCACCACCGACCCCTCCCCCGACGGCTTCGTCCAGGACGCGGCCGAGCGGATCAGACGGTCCACGGGGGCCGAGTACGTGGTGATCATGGACAAGCGCGGGGTGCGCTGGTCGCACACGGACACGGCGCGGATCGGCAGGAAGGTCTCCACCGACCCCAGTACGGCGCTCGCGGGCCGGACCGTCATGGAGATCGACAGCGGCACGCTCGGCCGCTCGGCCCGGGGGAAGGTGCCGCTGCGCGACGAGACCGGCCGCATCGTCGGCGCCGTCTCGGTCGGGATCGCGTACGACAGCGTCCGCGCCCGGCTGCTCGCGGCGATCCCCGGACTGCTCGCCTACGCGGGCGGGGCGCTGGCCGTGGGCGCACTGGCCGCCTACCTGATCTCGCGCCGCCTCCAGCGCCAGACCCACGACCTGGCGTTCTCCGACATCTCGGCGCTGCTGACCGAACGCGAGGCCATGCTCCACAGCATTCGCGAGGGAGTCGTCGCCCTCGACCCCAAGGGCCGGATCCGGCTGCTGAACGACGAGGCACAGCGCCTGCTCGGCCTGGGTCCCGACGCGGCCGGCACACCGCTCGAGCAGGCCCTGGGGCCCGGCCGGACCGCCGACGTGCTGGCCGGCCGGGTCGTCGGCGACGACCTCGTCACGGTGTGCGGCAGCCGTGTTCTGCTGGCCAACCGGATGCCGACCGACGACGGCGGGGCAGTGGCGACCCTGCGTGACCGCACGGAGCTCGAGTACCTCGGCCGCGAGCTCGACTCGACCCGCGGCCTCATCGACGCGCTCCGCGCGCAGGACCACGAACACGCCAACCGGCTGCACACCCTCCTGGGGCTGCTGGAGCTGGAGATGCACGAGGACGCGATGGAGTTCGTCACGGAGGTGGTGGGGGTCCACCGGGCGACGGCCGAACAGGTCACCGAGAAGGTCCACGATCCGTTGCTGGCGGCGCTGCTCGTCGGCAAGGCGACGGTGGCCGCCGAGCGCGGGGTGGCGCTGCGGATGGCTCCCGGGACGCTGCTGCCGGACCGCCTGGTGGACCCGCGGGGCCTCGTCACAGTGGTCGGCAACCTGGTCGACAACGCCCTGGACGCTGCCGCGGGGACGGCGGAGGCCCGGATCGAGGTGGGCCTGCGGACCGAGGGACGTACCGTGGTGCTGCGCGTGCAGGACAACGGGCCGGGCGTACCGGCCGCCCGCCAGGAGTCGATCTTCCTGGAGGGCTGGTCGACCAAGGAACTGCCGGCCCACGGAAAACGCGGCCTGGGGCTGCCGCTGGTGCGGCGGCTCGCGGAGCGCCAGGGGGGCAGCGTGTCCGTGGCGGACGCACCCGGCACCGGTGCGGTGTTCACCGTCGTCCTCCCGGAAGCCCTGGACGAACCCACCCCGGCCGGCCGGCCCGTGGGACCCCCGGACGGCGGGTTCGCGGCAGTCCCGGCCGCCCCGCGCACGGGAGCACGGAACAGCCGGGCCGGACACGTGCGGCCACCGACGTCAGGAGACACCCCGTGATCGAGGTCCTGGTCGTGGACGACGACGTCCGGGTCGCGCAGATCAACGCGGCCTACGTGTCCAAGGTGCCCGGCTTCAGAGTGGCCGCCCTGGCCCACTCCGCCGCCGACGCCCTCGCCAGGGCCGCCGAAGTGCCCGTCGACCTGATCCTGCTGGACTACTACCTGCCGGACCGCAACGGCCTGGCCGTGGTGCGGGAGCTGCGGGGGGCCGGGCATCCCAGCGACGTGATCATGGTGACGGCGGCTCGCGACGTCGCGACTGTTCAGGCGGCGATGCGCCACGGAGCACTCCAGTACCTCGTGAAGCCTTTCGCCTTCGCCGGGCTCCGCACCAAGCTGGAGGCGTACGCGGCGCTGCGCCACACCTTCGAGACCGGCGGGGAGGCCGAGCAGCCGGAGGTGGACCGGCTGTTCGGCGCCCTGTGGTCGACGGCCGGCTCCGGGCTACCCAAGGGGCACTCGGCGACGACCGCGGAGCTCGTGCGGCAGGCGCTGCGTGCCGCCGGCGGACCGCTCTCCGCGCAGGAGATCGCGGAGAGCGCCGGAATGAGCCGGCAGACGGCCCAGCGCTATCTGAAACTGCTGGAACACACCGGCCGCGTACGTCTGACCCTGCGGTACGGCGAGACCGGCCGCCCGGAACACCGCTACACCTGGGCCACGGGCCCCTGAGACCGGCTCTCGTGCGTCTGGGGCCGTGGCCCCCGTCCGACAGCCCGCGAGGGGCTCCAGGTCCCCGCGGCGGCCGTCCCAGGGACGTTCCCTACGCCGCCCCCGCTCCGGTGCGCGAGCGGACCTCCGTCTCGGCGTGCTTGGCCGCGTCGGGCGGCCCGGGGGAGGTGACGGTACCGAGCCAGCCGGCCAGGAACCCGGCCGGGACGGACACCAGTCCCGGGTTCTCCAGGGGGAAGAGCTGGAAGTCCACGCCCGGGAAGAGCGCGGCCGGGCTTCCCGGGACGACCGGGAGGGCAGAACCAGCAGGACGGCCGGGATCAGCCCTCCGCAGACGGCCCACACCGCTCCCCGCGTGGTGAAGTTCCGCCAGAACAACGAGTAGAGCAGGGCGGGCAGGTCGGCGGACGCCGCCCCGCGAACGCCAGCCCCACCAGGGACGCGACATTCAGGTTCTGGGCGAGGAGGCCGAGGGCGATGGCGATCACCCCGATGTCCGCGGCGGCGGCCCTGGCCACACCGACCTCGCTGCGCTGCCCGGGCCCGGGGGCGCCGCAGCGAGGCGTACAGGTCGTGGGGGACCGATGCGGAGGAGGCCTGGGTGATGCCCGCGACCACGGCCAGGATCATCGCGAAGGCGACAGCCGCGACGACGGCGAACAGGACCGTTCCCCCGGTGGTGCCCTCCCCGCCTCCGAGTACGAGAGCCAGGAGCGGAACCGCCGTGTTCCCCGAGGCGTGACACGCCCGCACCTCCGCGGAACCGACCAGCGCGGCCGCCCCGAACCCGAGCACGATCGTCATCAGGTAGACGCCGCCGATCAGCCCGATGGACCAGACGACGGAGCGCCGGGCTGCCCGGGCGGTGGGCACGGTGGGGATTCCTGCGTCGGTGTGCCGACGCGCGTCGGGGAGGGGAGCGGCTCACGGGCCGCCCCGTGGTCGGAGGAGGCGCATCCGGCCACGGGGGGCACCGTCAGACGTCGATGCGCGAGCGGTCCAGCGTGGCCGCCGAGCTGGTGATGAACTCCTTGCGGGGCGCGACCTCGTTGCCCATCAGGAGGTCGAAGACCTGCTCGGCGGATTCGAGGTCGCCGATGTTGATCCGCCGCAGGGTGCGGTGGCGGGGGTCCATCGTCGTCTCCGCCAGCTGGTCCGCGTCCATCTCGCCCAGTCCCTTGTACCGCTGGATCGAGTCCTTGAACCGGATGTTCTTCCGCTGGAACTCCAGCAGGGTCTGGCGCAGCTCGTTGTCCGAGTACGTGTAGATGTACTTGTCCTGGCCCTTCTTGGGCTGGACGAGTTCGATCCGGTGCAGCGGGGGCACGGCCGCGAAGACCCGGCCCGCCTCGACCATCGGCCGCATGTACCGCTGGAAGAGCGTCAGCAGCAGGATGCGGATGTGCGCCCCGTCCACGTCGGCGTCGACGAGCAGGACGATCTTGCCGTACCGCGCCGCGTCGATGTCGAACGTCCGGCCGGACCCTGCCCCTATGACCTGGATGATCGCCCCGCACTCGGCGTTCTTGAGCATGTCCGAGACCGAGGCCTTCTGGACGTTGAGGATCTTCCCCCGGATCGGGAGCAGTGCCTGGAACTCGCTGTTGCGGGCCAGCTTGGCCGTACCGAGTGCCGAGTCGCCCTCCACGATGAAGAGCTCGCTGCGCTCCACGTCGTCGCTGCGGCAGTCGGCGAGTTTGGCGGGCAGCGAGGAGGACTCGAGCGCGGTCTTGCGGCGCTGCGCGTCCTTGTGCTGGCGTGCCGCGATCCGGGTCCGGGCGGCGGCGACCGCCTTGTCCAGCACCGCCCTGGCCTGGGCCTTGGCATCGCGCTTGGTGGAGGTCAGGAAGGCCTTCAGCTCCTTGGCCACCACGTTGGCCACGATCCGGTTGGCCGCCGAGGTGCCCAGGACCTCCTTGGTCTGGCCTTCGAACTGCGGCTCGGCCAGACGGACGGTCACGACCGCGGTGAGGCCTTCGAGGGCGTCGTCCTTGACGATGTCGTCCTCCGCGACGCGGAGCAGCTTGGCGGAGCGCAGCGCCTCGTTGACGGTCTTGGTGAGGGAGCGCTCGAAACCGGACACATGAGTGCCCCCCTTGGGGGTGGCGATGATGTTGACGAAGGACCTGACCGTCGTGTCGTACCCGGTGCCCCAGCGCAACGCGATGTCGACGCCCAGTTCCCGGGTGACCTCGGTCGCCGTCATGTGGCCGCGGTCGTCCAGGACCGGCACGGTCTCCTTGAACGTCCCCGTCCCGGTCAGGCGCTGGACGTCGCAGACGGCCTTGTCCTGCGCCAGGTACTCGCAGAACTCGCTGATGCCTCCGTCGAAGCGGAAGGTCTCCTCGGTCTTGCCCTCGCCGTCGATCCCCCGCTCGTCGCGCACGACGATGGTGAGGCCGGGGACCAGGAAGGCGGTCTGGCGAGCGCGCTGGTAGAGCGTCTCGAGGTTGAGTTTGGCGTCCTTGAGGAAGATCTGGCGGTCCGCCCAGTACCGCACCCGGGTACCCGTACGCGTCTTGGGCACCCGCTTCGCCTTGCGCAGGCCGTTGGCCGGATCGAAGGGGCTGTCCGGCCCCTGCTCCGTGAACATGCCCGGGACACCACGCCGGAAGCTGATCGCGTGGGTCGCGCCGTTGCGGTCGACCTCGACGTCAAGCCGCGCGGAGAGCGCGTTCACGACCGAGGCGCCGACGCCGTGCAGGCCGCCGGAGGCGGCATAGGAGCCGCCGCCGAACTTGCCACCGGCGTGCAGCTTGGTCATGACGACCTCGACCCCGGAGAGGCCGGTCTTGGGCTCGACGTCGACCGGGATGCCCCGGCCGTTGTCCCGGACCTCGACGGAGGTGTCGTCGTGGAGGATCACCTCGATGG
Organism: Streptomyces sp. NPDC020780; assembly: GCF_044334475.1. NCBI lineage: Bacteria > Bacillati > Actinomycetota > Actinomycetes > Kitasatosporales > Streptomycetaceae > Streptomyces > Streptomyces sp. NPDC020780. The sequence continues at coordinate 400,355 of NZ_JBIRTB010000005.1, forward strand.
TGTCGCAGTAGCCGCCGAGCGCCTCGTCGACGGAGTTGTCGATGATCTCCCAGAGGCAGTGCAGGAGCCCCCGGCTGTCCGTGGACCCGATGTACATCCCGGGGCGCTTGCGGACCGCTTCGAGCCCCTCGAGCACGAGAAGATGCCGCGCGGTGTAGTTGGAGCTGTCCCTGTCTGCGCCGCCTGCTCCGGTCAGCAGCGCAGTGGACGGCACGGAATCGGCGGTCACGCGGTTCGCTCCTCGCTGAATTTCAAGTGGGGCCCAGTGGGTGGCGGGCTCGGCATCGGTAGCCGCTGAGAGCCTACAGAGGCCTGGTAGAGCGGTTGTAACGCCACCCAGGGGGAATCATCATGCTAGTCCAGCCTCGCATAGACGTTCGATCATTCGATGGAGTGACGTGCACATCACGTTCCCTTCGAGGCATGAACCATTTAGGCTCCGGGCACGTCCTCATGAACAACCGGCAAGCCGGCCGGCGGACGGTCCCACCCCCTGCAAGCCCCACACAAGCAAAGCGAAACCGTAGCGCTACGCAATACGGCACATTCGCCGCCAACCGGCAACTGACAGCCATCCCGAGAAGAAGTTTCGAATAAAAGCCACGAGCGGGAACGTTTTCGGCCTGGTTGGATGTTGACCCTGGTACGACAGCTCGTCGAGCTAGAGAAGAGGCGACGTGACTACTGTTCTGACCCCCGCGAGCCCGCTGACCGCAGCAGACCGCTGTGACCGTTGCGGCGCCCAGGCCTATCTGCGCGTCGTCCTGATCAGCGGCGGTGAACTGCTCTTCTGCGCCCACCACGGTCGCAAGTTCGAGCCGGAACTCAAGAAGATCGCCGCGGAAATACAGGATGAGACGGATCGGCTCACTGCCGTGCAGGCCGGTGCAGCCGACGAGGAACACTGACACCTCGCATCCACGACGAGCCAGGGTTCGGTCCAGGACCGGCCGACGGGCGGTCTCCCATGGGGAGACCGCCCGTTCTCATGTCCCCGGGAAGCTCCCGGGGTGCCGGCTCAGCCCTCGGCCGCCATCCAGCGGATCGCGGCCGAGACACGGGTGTACACGCCCGGTGCCGTGGGGCTCCCGCAGCCGCTCCCCCACGAGACAAGCCCGACAAGCCGTCCACGGGCCACCAGCGGGCCGCCGCTGTCCCCCTGGCAGGCGTCCCGCCCTCCCGCCGTCCTCCCGGCGCAGAGCATCGACGAGGCGTCGTACGCGCCCTTCGCACCGCCGGGGTAGGCGCGGGCACAGTCGCCGTCGGCCAGCACGTCCACATCGGCGGCGTGCAGCACCGACGCGTAGGCGCCGGAGCCGGTCGTGTCCCCCCAGCCGTACACGGTCGCGGGCGTCCCCGGCTCGTAGGCCGGGTCACCGTCCGCTGCCATCGAAATGGCGCTGCCGGCCGGCAGCGAACGAGACAGGGTCAGGACGGCCAGGTCGCCGGCGTTCGAACCGGAGTCGTAGGCGGGGTTGATCCACGCGGACCGCACGGGGATCTCCTGGCCCCCCGGGCCGCTCAGCTCGTCCCGGCCCGCGATGACGCTCAGGTCGGGCACCTCCGAGACCTCGGAGCCCAGGACGTCCTGCCTCAGGCAGTGCGCGGCCGTCAGCACCTTGTCCGGCGCGACCGCCACGGCACCGCAGAACTGACCCGCGCGGGTTCCCCCGAACCGGTCACGGCTGGCCAGAGCGACGGTCCAGGGACTGTCCGCCACCGGAACGGGCCGACCGCCGACGACGATGCTGTCCGCGGAGGCCCGGCCCGCGGGTGCGAGCGGTATCGCGGCCGTGAGGGCCGCGAGCGCGGAGGTCACAGTGAGCACACGGGCGGCAACGCGGGGCATGAGGTCTCCTGACGCCGAGGTGAACAGTGCCCACTCAGCGTCATCCGGGCCGGCACGGGCCGCACCCGCACGCACACGGACCGGGGCCCCCGACCTGTGAAAGGTCAGGAGCCCCGGTCGGTGTCCGTCCGCGATGCCTGGTCGGCGTAGCCGCGATGCCTAGTCGAGGTAGTCGCGCAGCACCTGCGAACGTGACGGGTGACGCAGCTTCGACATCGTCTTGGACTCGATCTGCCGGATGCGCTCACGCGTCACCCCGTAGACCTTGCCGATCTCGTCGAGCGTCTTGGGCTGACCGTCGGTGAGACCGAAGCGCATCGACACCACACCCGCCTCCCGCTCGGACAGGGTGTCCAGGACGGAGTGCAGCTGCTCCTGGAGCAGGGTGAAACTGACCGCGTCGGCAGGGACGACCGCCTCGGAGTCCTCGATCAGGTCTCCGAACTCACTGTCGCCGTCCTCACCCAGCGGGGTGTGGAGGGAGATCGGCTCGCGGCCGTACTTCTGGACCTCGATGACCTTCTCCGGGGTCATGTCGAGTTCCTTGGCCAGTTCCTCCGGGGTGGGCTCACGGCCCAGGTCCTGGAGCATCTGACGCTGCACACGGGCGAGCTTGTTGATGACCTCGACCATGTGCACCGGGATACGGATGGTGCGGGCCTGGTCGGCCATGGCGCGGGTGATCGCCTGGCGGATCCACCAGGTGGCGTACGTCGAGAACTTGTAGCCCTTGGTGTAGTCGAACTTCTCCACCGCGCGGATCAGACCGAGGTTGCCCTCCTGGATCAGGTCCAGGAAGAGCATGCCACGGCCGGTGTAACGCTTGGCCAGCGAGACCACGAGACGGAGGTTGGCCTCCAGCAGGTGGTTCTTGGCCCGGCGGCCGTCCTCGGCGATGATCTCCAGTTCGCGCTTGAGCTTCGGCGCGAGCTTGTCCGCGTTGGCGAGCTTGTCCTCGGCGAAGAGGCCGGCCTCGATGCGCTTGGCGAGCTCGACCTCCTGCTCGGCGTTGAGGAGGGGGACCTTGCCGATCTGCTTGAGGTAGTCCTTGACCGGGTCGGCCGTGGCGCCGGCGACGGCGACCTGCTGCGCGGGCGCGTCGTCCTCGTCGTCGTCGGAGAGGACGAAGCCCTTGTTCTCGCCCTCGCCCTCCTCTTCCTCGCCCTTGCCGGCCTTGACCTCTTCGGGCGCCTCGTCACCGTCGAGGAGCTCGTCGTCCTGCTTGCCGGCCTTCTTGGCCGTGGTCTTCTTCGCCGCGGTCTTCTTCGCGGCGGTCTTCTTCGCGACCGTCTTCTTCGCCGCGGTCTTCTTCGCGGGAGCGGCGACGGCAGCGTCGTCGGCCGCCGGGTCCGCGCTCCCGGCCGCGGGAGCGGCGGTGGCCGCGACGGTCCGGGTCACGGTCGTCTTGGCCGCGACGGTCTTGCCGGCGGTGCGCTTGACCGGGCTCTTCGCTGCGACGCTCTTGCGGGCGCGCTTCGGCGACTCCGCGGCACTGACCATCAGCGTCACACCCTCTTCCTCGAGGATCTGGTTGAGGCTGCGCAGAACGTTCTTCCACTGGGTTGGCGGAATCTGGTCAGCCTCGAAGGCCCGACGCACGTCATCGCCGGCGATCTGCCCATCAGCCTTTCCCCGCTCGATGAGCGCCATCACAGATGCGGACTCGGCGATCTCCGGCGGGAGCGTACGGGATGTGCTGGCCGACACGAACAACCTCTCGGAACGATGGAAACGGCTTCCGGTCCCTCCCCGGAGGGGGCTGGAACCGACGACCGGCGGCTGGGGATGTCGCCGACGGCGCGGGCTTGGCCTCGGAACTGGACAGCGCACTGTGCGGCTGCTGTATTCCTGCGGCGGTCACCTCTTAGGTCATCGCACTGTTTCGAGGAGCGTTACGCCCAATTCGCGTGGCCCCAGTCACACCCCATGCGCGACCAACCGCACCAGAAACCATATATACGTACAATTATGCCGCCAGGCCGGAGGGGCCCGGCGGCACACGCCGCACGCCGCACGACGCGGGACGCGCCGGACGCGCCGGACGCGCCGCGCTCAGTGTTCGCGGGGTGCGGGAACCACGCGTTCCACATCGAGGTGACCGACGAGCAACTGACGCATCGCAGCCTCGGCGCCCGCCGAATCCCCCGAAGCCAGTGCCGCCACGATCCGCGCGTGATGGCCGAGCGACGCCTCGGCGGGACGGTCGCAACCCGTGACGGGCGCCCCGGACACATGCAGGGCGGCCGAGACGATGCCGGACAGGTGTTCGAGCATGCGGTTGCCCGCCGCCTGGATGAGCAGGGCGTGGAACTCCGCGTCGGCGCGGGAGAAGGTGAGGGCATCACCCTGCCCCATCGCGTGTCCCATGATCTCGATCATCTCGCTGAGGCGGTGCTGGATGTCCTCCCGCCCGTGACCGGCGGCCAGCCGGGCGGCGAGCGGCTCGATCGTCCACCGGAGCTCGGCCAGCTCGCGGCGCTGGTCGTCACGCTGGGGACCGAAAGCTCTCCATTCGATGATGTCGGGGTCCAGAAGGTTCCAGTCACTGACCGGCCGCACCCGGGTACCCACGTTGGGCCGGGCACTGACCAGGCCCTTGGCCTCGAGGACGCGCAGGGATTCCCTCACGACGGTGCGGGAGACCTCGAATCGCTGACCGATCTCCTCCGGCACGAGCGGTCGGTCGGCGCCGAGGTCACCGGAAACGATCATCTGGCCGAGCTGCTGGACCAGTTGGCCGTGGAGTCCACGACCTCGACTGGCGGTGCCGCGTCGGCCGGCCCTCCCGAGATCGGATTCAGCACCTCCCCATGGGCGCAGAGCGGCCCGCTCGCCGGCCGGGGACTCCGTGTAGGGATAGCGGTCGATTTCGCCCGGATCGGCAATGCCGGAGTCGGCAGAGCGGGCGGCGGTCATCATGGTGTGCGCAAGGGTACTCACGCATCCTTTGTCGGCCTCGCCCGGCCGGCCCTTGAGGTCTTTGGTGAAAAGCACACGAAAGGGTGATCGGCACCCGCCTCTCAATTGACGCCATACAGGTTGAAATCGCACAGTTTCAGGCGAGTTGCTCCTCATGCCCGCGCGCCATCGGCACGGCGCTCACCAACGCGCCCTCCCCCGGAGGCTGGTGAAGGCGTAAGCGCAGATCAGGGCAGACAACGACAAGGAGAGTGCCAGGCCGACGGGTTGGGTCACGACCCGCACGGCGGCCATGGCCCACCGGTCCGCCTGGTAAGGCCACTGGAGCCAGGAGAATTCACGGAGCCGGCCGGGGAATCCGGCGATCGAACGGGCGGACGGCTCCGCAAGAAGCCTCTGCACCACCGGCACGACGAGAACGGGTACTGCCAGCACCGCGGCGACCCCTGCGGCCGCCAGCCGGAAGACGCCGGCCGCCAGCAGCCCCGCCCAGGCACAGCCGACCGACAGCCCGGCCCAACTAGCCGCCAGCCGACCTGCGTCGGCAGGGACCTTCACCAAGTCGGCTCCGTAGAAAAGGCGTAGCGCCTGAGCGTCCGCCAGCACCGAAAGGGCGGCCAGCAGGAGCGCGACGCCCGCGGAGACGACGAGCTTGGCGAACAGGAGACCCAGGCGCCGGGGAACCGTGCCCCGACCCGCGGCGAGCGCCGGGTAGCGGAACTCGTCACCGAAGGAGAGAGCGCCGAGCAGGCCGGCACCGAACGCGGCGGGAGGCAGGGGCAGCAACCCGGGCCAGGCCACCAGCAGGCCGGGCAGGGGCGTGCGGCCCGAGCGGGCCAGCACGACGGAGAGGCACACCGAGAGGACGAGAACGGCCGCCATGATCAGGGTGGTTGTCCTGACCCCGAAGAGACGCCGGAGCTCGTAGCGCAGAGGCCGGAGGGGGCCGCGGACCGGCCGTACGTGGATGGGCGGCGGCAGCTCGGAAACGGCGACGGCCGAATCCGGCTTCGGTACGGCGGGACGGCCGTCCGGGCCGCCGGCGGCGGCGAGCGGGCCGGCGTCACCGGTCTCGTCGGCGAGTTGGTGCACGGGGACACCGTGCCGGTACGCCGTGTCGCCGATCTCCGCACAGCTGCTGCCGTACACGGAGAGCCGGCTGCCGTCCTCGGCGACCACCTCCACGGAACGCCGGGCGGCACGCGCCTCACGGTTCACCACGGCGACCAGCCGCGCGGCGTGCGGCGTCCGTACGGCGACCCTGGGCCGCAGGCGCGTGCGGGAGAAGGCGGCGACGTCCTGGTCGGCGACGATGCGACCCTCGTCGATGGTGACCACGCGGTCTGCCGTGCGGGCCGCCTCCTTCGGGTCACCGGTGACGTGCAGGACGGTGCCGCCCTCGGCGGCGTGGGCGCGCAGAAGTCCGTACAGCCAGCTCCTCTCCCGCGGCGAGAGACCCCGGGCGGGATCGTCCAGGACGAGCGTGTGCGGATCGCCGAGCAGCGCGGAGGCGAGGCCGAGCCGACGGTCCATGCCGACCGAGAGTGTGGCGATGCGCTGGTCCCCGAGCCCGGCGAGGCCGACGACCTCCAGCAGTTCGTCGGCCCGCGACGCGGGGACCCCCGCAGCGGCACAGAGCATGCGCAACTGGCCGCGGGCGGTGCGCGCGGGATGGCCCGGTACGTCGCCGAGCAGCACTCCGACCTCGCGGGCGGGGTGGCGGATACGGTGCAGGGGCCGGCCCCTGAAGTACGTGACGCCCCGCCCGGGTTCGAGCTCGAGCATGAGGCGCAGGGCCGTGGTCTTGCCGGAGCCCGGGGCGCCGAGGAGTGCGGTGACGCGGCCGGGAGGGGCTTCGAAGGTGAGGTCGTCCACGACGGAGGGGAGGTCGCGGCGAGGGGCGCTGGTGAGTCCGATGGCCTGGAGCATCGCTTCTCTCGCGGAGGGTGACCGCTCGGCGGCAGGGTGGGTTCCTCAGCACGATAACGCGACATTTAGGACTTTTGTTGCAGCGTTGTCCCGTTGCGTGCCTCGTGAGAGGGACAGCCGCCCCGCTCAGGCTCGAACAGTGCGGATGCCGGGCGCCCGACGGCGGGCGTTTCGGGTTCCGACAACGGGTGTCCGCCCTTGCTCGAACAGGGCGGAGGTTGCGGCCCTCCACGGCGAGCGCCCTCGGTTCACGCCTGAACGGCGCGGACTTCGAGGACCTGCCAGGGGCCGCCTCGGCTCCGACTGCGGACACGCCGCTGGAGAGGGACGCATGCCGAGACACCGACAGGCTGCACGTCCGGTTTCCGACAGGAGCCTGCCCGGGTGCCGGGTGCCGGGTGCCGGGTTCCGAGTGCCGAGTGCCGAGTGCCGAGTGCCGAGTGCCGAGTGCCGATGAGAGCCTGCCCGGGTGCCGAACGGAAGCCCGCCCGAGTGCCGCCCGGGTGCCGAACGGAAGCCGACGGAGGGGCCTGCCCGCATTCCGTCGCGGAGCCCACCGCCCGGGCCCTGATGGAGGCGCCGGCCCGGATGCGGACAGGAGGCCCTGCTCAGGCGGTGACGTCGGGCACGTTCCGGTTCGGAGGGTGAACACGCTCCGGACACGGGCACCTTCAGACTTCGGGCCTCAGCATCGGCGGGTTGAGTACGGTGGCGGCCCCCGCCCGGAAGAGCTGCGCGGGCCGGCCGCCCTGCCGCGTCGTCGTCCCCCCGGACGGCACCAGAAAGCCCGGTGTGCCAGTGACCTTGCGGTGGAAGTTCCGCGGGTCCAGGACCACTCCCCACACCGCTTCGTAGACCCTGCGCAGCTCGCCGACCGTGAACTCGGGGGGACAGAACGCCGTGGCCAGCGAGGAGTACTCGATCTTGGAGCGTGCCCGCTCCACACCGTCGCCGAGGATCCGCGCATGGTCGAAGGCGAGCGGTGCGGGCTGCTCGCCGTCACGCCGGGAGATCCCATCGAGACCGAGCAGATCGTCCACGGGCGCCCAGCGCGCACTGTTCGCGTCACCGCCCGCCCGGGGCGCGGGGAGGTCCGGGGCCAGCGCGAGGTGGGCGACACTGACGACTCTCATGCGAGGATCGCGCCCCGGATCCCCGTAGGTGGCCAACTGCTCGAGGTGAGCGCCGTTCCCGGCCGAGGGGGTCGACGGATCATGGGCACAGAGCCCGGTCTCCTCGACGAGCTCCCGCGCTGCCGCGGCGCCGAGATCCTCGTCCTTCCTGACGAATCCGCCCGGTAGTGCCCACCTCCCCTGGAACGGCGGCTCACCCCGGCGCACCACCAAGGCGCAGAGTGCGTGGCGGCGCACCGTGAGCACAACCAGGTCGACGGTGACGGCGAAGGGCGGGAAGGTCGACGGGTCGTAGGGCGGCATGCCGAGATCATAGTCGTCTGCCTGACGATAAACACTCCCTTCCGGAATGTTGCCCACGCGCCCTGCCTGCCGCCGTCCACTCGTCTGCTGCCACGCCTCTCCGCTCCTCCGCTCGTCCGCTCCCGGGCGCGTTCGGGCCGTGGACAGTCGTTCAGCGCCTGCTCCTGGCCCCCCTCCGCCCCTGCCGTCGGCAGTCTCGGGTCCGGCGACGGGCGGTCGAGCCCGGACGGGCGGAGTCGGGCGACGATCCCGTCGTGTGCCTGCGGGGCGGGGCCGGGGTCCCACCGAGCCCGGGACCCGGTTGTGCCGCCGTATGCCCCGCCTGCTGTCCGTCCTGCGCGCCGAGGCGGCCGCGCGCGGTGCGCAGGCTGCTCTCCTCACGGAGGCAGCGGCGCAGCGTCTCCGGGTCGAGGCCCTGGTTGCACGCCTGGTGCAGCAGTTGCGCGAAGGTGTAGTCGGGGTCGGCCCGAAGGGCGAGTCCCAGGGCCACACGGGCGCCTGCCTCGTCGCCGGTGGACCAGGAGACCCAGCCCGCCAGCGTGAGCGGTGCGGCGGAATGTTCCACGTACGGGCCGACGCACCGGCGGGCCAGCGCCCGCCACAGGCGCAGCGCCGCGCCCGCCTCACGGCCCTCCATCCACTCCGCGGCCATGTCCCTGGTCTCACGGTCCTGAAGGCCGAGGATCACCGCCGCGGCCTCCTCCGCCTCGATCAGGCGGTCGTCACACGCGTCCGCCTCGGCCGGAGCCACCGCCGGCGCACCTCGGAGCCGCTCCAGGAGCTCACGCGCGAGAGCCAGCGTCCGCGCCGCGACCACACCCCTTCCCCTGACATCGAGGATCTCGGAGACGAGAATCGCACCGGCCGAGTCCAGTGCGCGCTCCTGTTCGGCCACTGCCAGGGATCCGGAGGGCATGAGCCGCTTCTCCATGTCCCGCAGGGACCCACGCACCTGCATGCCCGCATAGGCGGCCGCCGCCGCCATCACCGTCGTACCGGGAAGGGCCAGGGGATTGCCCTCGGGCGGGCAGCAACGTTCATCGGGGCAGCAGTACGACCAGTACCGTCCGTCAGAGATGCAGAGCGCTTCCAGTACGGGAACATCGAGCGCTCCGCAGGCCGTGCGCAGACTCTGTGCCAGCGGCCTCAGCCGCTCCATCGTCTCGTCGGCGCTCTCCCCCTCGATGGGGTCCTGGCAGAGGAAGACGACAATCGCGTCCGGACGCGCCTCGCGCCGCTCGCTCCCCTGGATCAGGCTGCGCGCGAGGTGGTCCGCGACCGGTGCCCATTCCTGCGGGGACTGCGGGATGCCCAGCCTGAGCCGGCCGCCGAACCGGCCGCGACCCCCGTGGAGGGCCACCATGACGACACTGTCGTCTGGGTGGAAGCCCATCAGGTAGGGGAGCGCGTCGGCGAGTTCCGCAGGACTGCGCAGGGTGATCTGCTGCTGTTCGGAAGGCCCGGTGGTTTCGTTGTGCTTGTTCATGGCACGACCGTCCCGCGAGCCGCCACATTCCGCGACCCCTGTGGATAACTTTATCCACAGGGGTCGACGGTCGTTCGCCTATTCTTCAGGAATCGGATTGCATGGGGCCATGACCACCGCAGACCCCCGGCTGTTATGCGCAGTCGAAGATCCCCGACCGGCTGGCGGCCGGCATTCCTCCCGGCCAATTCCGGCAGCTCACCGACATTCAGTCGCCCTTGCCCCCCGCGACGGCGCGGGAGTACGGCCCCAGCCGTCGGCCCACCACCGCGCGAGGCCGTCCCCGCGCAGGTCAGCGCCCGACAGGACAGCGGGCGGGCACTCCGTGCCCCCGCTTCCGCGAGGTGGCTCCTCGATCTCGGAGCACGATGAGCGGACGCGTCCTCGGCTTGAGCTTCCTGGTAGCCGAACGGCTCTGCCAGCAGGCCTCCGGCTCGACATTGTTCCCCACCTTCACGGAGACCTTTCCCCGGCGGCCCGTACCGAACGGGAGACTGCGCGCCGCGTCCCCCGCATAAGCATGGCCGGTGTCCTTCTCGACCAGGGTGACGGCGTGTCCGCTGGACAGTCACCTACCAGCGCGACGTGGTTCACCTTGTGCCGGCTTCTGTTGGTGGACATATTTCCGCTGCTCCTCCGGGGCTCCCTGAGCGGTGCTCACTCAAAGGGGAAAGGACGCGCACGCTTGACGCGTCATCAGCCCGGTCGTCGTCCGGCCGTGACCGGCACCCGGGAGACGTCCAGCGGTTGCGGGCCGTCGGGATGAAGGATCTGCGGGGCAGTGGGCGTATCACCGCACACCGAACGCATCCTCACCCGGGCTCACCCGCGACTGCCGGGCGCGTACCGCCACGGACACGCACACCGCCTGCGCCGGGCGGCATGACCGGTTGCCGGAGCGGGCGTACGGCACGCAGCGGACGATCGGGACACCTGACGTGGGACTCGCGGCTCATCTGGCGTGGGATTCGGCGGCTCACCTGCCCCGGTCCGTAGCGTCCGTCACCCTCTTCACCTTGTAGTAGGTGGCTACGCAGGAGGCCGGCCACGGCCGCTTACCGAAGGGCTCCGTCATCCTGCTGATGACAAGCCGCTTGTAGGGCAGCACCGTCGCACCCTCGGCGGCCTGTTCACGCAGGAGGTGGTCCTGGCTGTCCCAGGCTCCGGCGCGCACGCGCATGTCCGACTCCAGGGCCCAGAGGGACACCACCAGCGCGGACATGACGTACACGCACACGAGTACGGCGCCCACCCTGACCGGTCTCGCGGAGCGGTGGTGCCGACGCACCGCCAGATTTCCCAGCAGGCCGCCCACGCCGGCGAGCAGAAGGAGGAGCAGAAAGATGTAGTCGTTCCACAACCTGTTCGCGGTGGCGACCGAAGAACCGAACGCGGGATAAGTGATCACCGTGCAGACGTATCCGGAGAGGAGCAGCGCCACCGCACCGGCCCCGAGCAGCCGGGGTGCCGTACGGCCGGGCCGGGGGACGCCGCCGTCCGTTCGTCGCACGACCACACCGATCAGTACGCCCACGGCGATCACCGCGAGGTACTGCCAGGTCGTCGCCACGGTGTGGATGATCTGTCCGTATCCCCGCAGTGAGGCAGAGAGCGATTCGGGGGCGACCATGGAGTCCGCGTGGTGACGTGCGCGTCGGTTCCGCGAGCCGGGCGAGGTGAGCAGCACAGCGGTGCCGAGCAGGATCCCCGCCCCGGCGGAAGCCGTCCAGGCGCGCACGAATGTGAACGGTCCGGTGGGGAAGACCTGGCGGGTCAACAGCAGGGCCGGTGCGAGAAGACTGAGGGCGACCACCGAGGTCTCCTCCGACAGGGTGCCGATGATCGCTCCGATGACGACTGCGGACACGCAGGCGCCGGTCCTGCCGCGCCGTGAGGTCGCCAGCAGGGCGGGAATCGTGGCGGCGAGTGCGAGTACCGGCGGGAGGGTGTGAGAAACCGAAGAGGCCGGCCAGAAGAAGGTCTTGTACGTGTTGGTGGAGGCGAGGCAGAAGACGGCGAGAACGGTCGCGGCGGAGAAGGGCGCGACCCCCCGGGGCAGCCGCCATCCGGCGCACCGCGACAACGCCGCCACCCACATCCACAGGAGGCCCAGCATCGCGGCGGCGCTGAGTCCGGCGTACCACTGATGGCCTGCCACTCCGAACGAGGCGTAGGAGGCGACGAGTACGCCGTTGGCGATTCGGCCGTTGTCCATGAAGTAGAACCGGTCGACCAGTGCCATGAAGCCTTCGTCACGCACGACGGGCAGGAAGCACCATTCGTCACCGCTCGGGCGAACCCAGCGGGCGCACCACGAGGCTCCGCCGAGAAGCGCCAGCGGGATGAGCGGGAGCAGGGCGGCGAAGCCGGGGAAGGCGGCGTGCGGGCGCCCCGCGCTCCTGTGCGGGCCCGTATCCCGATCAGCCTGGTCGACGGCCTCGGCACCGGCCGGCGGCGGGGGTTCGACTGCCTGCGTGGACTGAACGACCGCAGCCGGGGGCGAGCTCGGCCCGTCGCATTTCGTCAGGAGCATGCGGAGCCGGACTCGCGGTGACGGCCGGCCGAGGGCCGGTACCGGTGACCCCGCGGGCGAGGAGACAGGAGACCGGCGTGACGGGGAGACCCGCGACAGGAGCGGCGACAATGTATATCCGTTTCGACTCGGGTGACGGCTACGTGGAGCAGGGGCGGGAAGCGGCCCGGAGGCGCACGCCGCGCCCTTTCCGTCAGCGTTCCGGCGGACGCTCACCTGGCCGTACCGCGGTCGTGGACACCGCCCCCGGGTCCGGGGGCACCGCCCCTGGAGCGCGGTGAGCACCACCTGCACCGGCATGGCCCACCCGTCGCCATGAGCGGGCATCCACATCCATGAGGGACGTCCCAGGCGTATTCGACCCGCAATCGCCGGATGAGGCACGCAATCGCGCCTCTACGCGCCTGCGGATGACCCGTACGGCCTCGCCCGAGGGGATCCGGACCGGCGTGGGTGCCCCGGCGAAGGACCCGGAACCGGCCACCTCGCCCGTGGTCCTCCGCGACCCGCGCGTGCGGCGCACAGGGGAGACAGAAACGGGCGGAACGGCTCCGCAGGAGCGTTCCGCCCGTCAGGCCCCGCGCCGTACCGGCGGAGGCGTCCCGTGGGTCACACAGGCGCGGGTCTCACCGGGGGGCGGCCGAACCCTGGCCTCCCTGCCACTGCAGTTGGGCCGTCAGAAGGTGGGCGTCGAGCTGGGAGACGTCTGCGGTGCGGTCGGCCCGTGCGTATCCGGCCAGCATGCGCTTGGTCAGGACGAGCGCCTCGGGTGAGCGCCGGAGGAGCGGCCTGGTCCAGGCCTCGACCGCCTTGTCCAGCTGGTCGAGCGGCGCGGTCCGGTGGAGGATGCCCAGCCTGTGGGCGGTGTTCGCGTCGAACACCTGACATGTCAGCATGAGTTCGCGGATCCGGGCGGCTCCGGCCTCGGCGACCAGGCGCCCCATCGCACCTCCCCAGGCAGGCGGGAGTCCGAGGCCGACCTCCGGCATGCGGAAGCGGCTGGTGTCCGCGCCGGCGCGCAGGTCGCAGAACGAGGCGAGCGCCAGCCCTGCACCGATCACCCGGCCGTGCAGCCGGGCGATCGTGACCGCGTGGGTGTTCTCCAGCGCCTGGCACAGACGGTGCGCCTTGTCGACGATCCGCCGCAGGGCGGCTCCGGTCGGGTCGGCGAGGAGCGCGGCCTGGTACTCGTCGCGGTCGGCACCCAGGCAGAAGTCCGGGCCCAGGGACGAGAGGACCAGGATCCGGACGTCCGGCCGGTCGTGGAGGTCGTCGAGGAGGAGGACGAGGTCGTCGAGGACCGCGACGCTCAGGGTGTCGTCCTGCTCATGGGGATTGAGCCGGACATGGAGTACGGGACCGTCCTGCTCGACGTGTATCGCCTTGCGGGACGGTCGGGCGAGGGCGGGGGCTGTTTCGGTCATGCGAGGGCGACATCCAGGTTCAGCGGGCGCCGGAACGCCACCCGGGGCGCCATCGACGGGCGACGCACAAGAGTGAGGCGGGGAAGGCGCCGAATGAGTTGACGGAGAAGGATCTGGGCCTCCAGCCGGGCCAGAGGCGCGCCGAGGCAGTAGTGGATACCTCCGCTGAAGGCCAGGTGGGCGGCCTTGCGCAAGGGGTCGAAGCGATCGGGATCACTGTGCTTGGCGGGGTCCCGGTGCGCCGCACCCACCATGAGGTGGACCATTTCGTCCCGGCGGATCTGCATGCCGCCGAGTACGCAGTCCTCGGCGGCGACCCTGCTGATCACGTGGGTGGGCGGGTCGTAACGCAGAGTCTCCTCCACGAACGCGGGCACCAGGTCGGGGTTGTCGGCGACCTGGTGCCAGCGCTCGGGACTCTCGACCAGCAGGAGTGTCATGGTCGTCAGGAGCGTCGCGGTCGTTTCCAGGGCGGCCAGCAGAACGAACAGGACCAGGTAGTAGACCTGCTCGTCGGCCTTGTCGCGGTCGGGTTCGATCGCGTCCCACGTCTCTATCCACCGGGAGACCGGGTCGTCGCCGGGGTGTGAGCGCCGCCGGCTCACCAGTTCGGTGAAGTAGGAACGAAGTTCGGCCGTGGCGGCGTCGGACGCGGCCAGCTGGCTCGCCGAGGGCAGCAGTTCCTGTGTGAACACCTGATCATGGGTCAGCTGGCGCAACCTCGGCCAGTCGGCGGACGGCAGGCCGAGCCAGTCACCGATGGTGGCGACCGGCAGTTTCTCGCCCACCAGCTCCGAGAAGTCCGCCTCGCCGTCACGGAGCCGCTCCGCCAAGGAGTCGAGAAGCTGATCCGTCGTCCGGGTCACCGTCCGGCCGATCTGATCCACCGTGGCCCGGTCGAACGTGCCAGCGGCCCGGCGGACCCTTGTGTGATCCGGGGGATTGAGCGCGGCCAGCGTGTTGCTCATCTCGCGCGAGGAGGCGGCGTTCCAGCGTGTGCCCGAACCCTGCCGCTCGCGCCAGCGTTTGCCGGGCTCAAGCCAGTCACGGCTGCGCAGTATCTGATCACATACGGCGAAGCTCGTGACGACCGATCCGCCCCAGGGTGCGGGAATGACCTCACCCCTCGACAGCAGCTCCGCGTAGATCGGGAACGGGTCTGCCTGCCCCTTGACCGTCCGCAGCCGCGAGAAGAGAGAGGCGGACGCCCTGCGGTCGGAGGACGGCGTCGTGACAACCACCATGATGGCGGCTCCTTTCTGAGCATGAGCCGCCATACATACCCGCGTGATCGTTCGAGCATCCAATAACCGTGCGAGTTCGGGAGGTTACTTAAATCACTCCCGCCCCATCTACTCCCCCCGCGTCCACGCCAGGAAGCGGCTGAACAGGCCTCCCTTGTGCTGCGACGAGGCTGCGGACCCCGGCCGGGAGCCGGCGTGCTGTCCGGTGGATGACGTCTGCGCGACCGACTGCGTCGTCTGCGTACGGGCAGGCGGAGCGGCGACCGGGATGTTCTGCGGGGTGAAGCGGATCGGCAGGGTCACCAACGACCGGCTCCACGGGCTCGGCGCCCAGGTGAGCGTCTTGAACGGGACGCGCAGCTCGACGTCGGGCAGCCGGTTGAGGAGCGTCTCCACGGCGGTCACCGCGATCATGAACGCCGGGTCCTTGGCGGGGCATGCGTGGGGGCCGGCGCCGAACGCCAGGTGCGCCTTGGCACTGAGCTGTTCGCGGTGCGTGGTCAGCTTCGGGTCGGTGTTGGCGGCGGCGAAGGAGATCAGGACCGGGTCGTTGGCCCGCAGCGTCCTGCCCCCCAGCTCGACGTCATGGGTCGGGTAGTGGGCCGCGTAGTTGGCGATCGGCGCGTAGTTCCACAGGGTCTGGGCGACCGCGTCCTCGACCGGCAGACCGCTCTGCCACTCCTCGCCGAGGTACAGCGCGCCACTGGTGCCGATGGTGGCGCTCAGCGGTGCGGTGCCGCCGGAGAGGAGGGTCACGAGCTGGTGCAGCACCTCTTCGTCACTCAGCCGGGCGGGGTGCAGCATCAGACGCGTCGTCAGGTCGCTGTCAGGACGGCGCCTCTTGAGCGCGATCAGCTCGGTGAGAGCACCTCCCAGCACCTCGTCGGCCCCGGGGGTGCCCTCGAAGATGCCGCTGATCCCGGCGATCACGCGGTCGCCGATCTCGGGCGGGCAGCCGAAGAGGTCGCTGAACACCAGCAGCGGAAGGGGCTGTGCGTACTCGGACATGAGTTCCGCCTGGCCGCGGGGCTCGGAACCGAAGCGGCTGATCAGGTAGTCGGCCGACTGCTGGGTCTGCCGGACGAGCTTGAGCTCGTCGATCGTGGCGAGACTGTCGGTGACCGCCTGGCGCAGCCGGGCATGTGCCGCGCCGTCGCTGAACAGCGCGTTGGGACGGTAGCTCAGCATCGGCAGCGCCGGGCTGTCCGCGGGCACGCGGCCTTCGTTCAGTGCGTTCCACCGACGGGAGTCGCGGACGAAGGACGCCGGGTTCTGCAGGACGTACAGAGCGGCGTCGTAACTGGTGACCAGCTCCGCCTGGACGTCCGGAGCGATGTCGACGGGCGCACTCAGGCCGAACGAACGCAGGTGCGCGTAGTGGCCGTCGGGGTCGGCCCCGAACGAGGGGCCGTACAGCTGGACGTTACCGTGCGCCGGGCAGCCGGGCGGCGGTATCTCCTGGGGGTCATGCGGCTGTTGCATCACGGCGCTCCTAGCCGAGTAGGGACATGAGGTGTTTCACGAGGGTGATGAGTGCGTGCGCCGAGGACTGCTCGTCCCGTACGTCGCACTTCACGACAGGGGTCTCCGCGGCGAGGTTCAGCGCGTCGCGCACTTCGTCGAGCGGGTAGTCGGTGTTGCCCTCGAAGTGATTGACCCCGATGGCGTACGTCAGGCCGAAGCGCTCGACGAGGTCCAGGACGGGGAAGGACTCGTGCAGCCGCTCCGGGTCGACGAGCACCAGCGCACCCAGTGCGCCCCGGGACAGTTCCTCCCACATCTCCTTGAAACGCTCCTGGCCGGGCGTCCCGAAGAGATAGAGGACCAGCGTGTCACTGAGGGTGAGCCGGCCGAAGTCCATGGCCACCGTGGTGGTCGTCTTGTCGGGCGTGCCCGAGAGGTCGTCGAAGCCCACGCTGGCCTCGGTGATCTCCTCCTCGGTCCGCAGCGGCTCGATCTCGGAGAGACTGCCGATGCAGGTGGTCTTCCCGACCCCGAAGTGCCCCACTATGAGGATCTTCACCGCGTGGGAGACATCTGGATCCAGGTACACGCGTTACGCTCCGAATCGATTCTTCAGGCCCTCGAGCACGGCGCTGACCAGCTCTCTGTCGACACGTTCGGCGCGCGGGATCGGCCTCCTCACGAGGATGAGGTCGCTCTCCTCCAGCTGCGCCAGCAGGATGCGCACGATCCCCAGTGGAAGGTGCGTGTGCCCGGCCACCTCGGCCACGGACAGGAATCCGTCGGTGACCAGGTCCATGACCTGGCCCGCTTCCGGGGACAACGTCCGCGCCGCGGTCGACGACGCGTCCTCCGCCGCCGTCACCAGGGTGGTGTGTTCGTACTCGTGGTCCGGCGGCAGGGCACGTCCGTTCGTGATCACGAAGAGAGGGACTAACGGTGTTGTCAACTCCAGCTCGTGGTCGGCCTCGTCAGACATGACCGGCCCCCTCTCCCCGTTTGGACGCGGTCAGTCTCGGCACCACGTCGTGCAGGCGTGTGGTGAACTCCTCGATGTCGCAGTCGTGCTCGGCGGCGGCGGCCAGGAACGCCCCGGGGCCGGCGGCCATCAGGAAGATCCAGCCGTGCTGGTACTCGATGACCGTCTGCCGCCACTCGGCGCCGTCCATCGCGCCCGCGAACTGCGAGGTGACCCGGCTGTAAGCGTGTATGCCGGTCATGGCCGCGGATATGGTGTCCGCGAGGTCCCGGCTCATCCCGGTGGTCGCCCCGCGGGGCAGACCGTCGGCGCCCAGCAGTATGGCGTGGCGGGCGCCCCGCACCTCGGCCATCACCCGGTCGAGTTCGGCCAGCGTGAAGCCCGAGTCACCGGAGCTCACCCTCCGGGTCCCGGCGGTGCTCCGGGTACCGGCGGCCTCGTCCGCGTTCACTCTCGGCGGCGAGGTGAGGTTGTTGCCCAGCCGGGCGACGAGGCGGTGCATGCGGAAGGAAATCTGCTGCATGTCCACGTCGGGCGCCGCGGCCGCGGCCAGATAGGCGCCCTGACCCGCTCCGATCAGAAAGCTCCACCCGTGGGAGAACTCGATGATCGTCTGATTCCACTGCCGGTCCTCCTCCGGCCCCGCGAAGTGGGCCGTGGCCCGGCTGAGCGACTGCATCCCGGCCATGGCGGCGGAGATGGTACGCACATCCTTCTCGGCCATGCCCTCCGTGGCCCCGCGAGGAAGGCCGTCCGCGGACAGCAGGACGGCGTGCCGTGCCCGGGGCACGTTGTGCACGATGTCCTGGAGCATCCACGACAGGTCTGCGGTCATGCGTCTTCGGACCCTTCGAGCGACGTGGCATCAAGGTTGCGGCCGGACAGCGTGCCGCGCTGGAAAGCCCCGAGGCTGCGTCCGGAGGCCCGGCCGGTCTCCTCGGGAGCCCGCGACACCGGCCGGACGGCCTCGGGGTCCGGCACGCTCGCGATGGGCGCCTGGCGCGCTCCGCGCTTGGGCAGGCCGTGCATGGTCCGCGTCGTTCCGCTCGACGGACGTCCCTCGGCGCGCAGGATGTTGCTGACCGGGGCCTCCTGGGCCGGCGGCGTCTCCTCCATGGTCCACAGCTCCTCGGGCAGCAGGACGACGGCCCTGACGCCGCCGTACCGGGAGACTCCGGTGACGTCCACCCTGAAACCGTACTGACGCGCGATCAGGCCGATGACGGGGAATCCGAACTTCGGCTGGTTGCCGAGCTGCGACAGGCGGGGGACGACGTCGCCGGAGAGCAGCGCGGTCGCCCGCTGCCGGTCCTCGTCGTTCATGCTGACACCGGCGTCGTCGATGACGATGCACAGGTTGTTCTGGATGCGCTGGAACGTCACCTCGATCGGTGCGTCGTGCTGGGAGAAGCTGGCAGCGTTGTCAAGCAGCTCCGCGACGGCGAGGGCGACGGGCGCGACGGCGGACGCCTTCAGCGCCAGACCGGCCTGCTGCATGATGGCGACCCGGTGGAAGTTACGGATCTGCCCCTGGGCACTGCGTACCACGTCGTACACGCTGGCCGGCCTGTTGCGGCGGCCGAGCGGTGCGCCGCACATGACGGCGATGCCCTGCGCCTTGCGCGCCATCTGGGCGTTGGCGTGGTTCACTTCGAGCAGGTCGCTGAGGACCGCGTGACCGCCGTACTTCCGCTGTACGCCGTCCAGGAGCATCGTCTGCTCCGCGGCGAGACTCTGCAGGAAGCTGGCCGCGCCCTTGAGCACCGCCTTGGTGTTCTCCTCCGCGGCCTCCTTGGCTGCCCGAAGGGTGCCCTCCTGCTCCGCCTTGAACTGCTGGAGTTCGGCGCGGGTGAGGTGGAGTTGACTGTCAGCGGCGTGCAGTTGGCGCCTGAGCTCCGCCTCGGACTGCTGCTTCTTGGCCCCCAGGGCTCTGTTGCGGGCGGCGAGTGCCACGACCGCGACGACGGCTATCGCCGCCACCGCAACCAGGCACCACACAAGTGCGTCTCGAATCATGGAAACCTTTCCCGGCGCATGGCATGCGGACGGCGACGGATACATCTCGCGAGGAGCCGCGCAACAGCCGCTCGGCACTGCTCAGCCGCTGTGACGTGGTGAGCAGGCCGCCGATCGCAAATCAGCATCTGAGTCAAGTGGATCAAGATCACAGATGCCGGGATGCTATCACCGGAGCTGCGCCCGGAAAGACGCCCGCCATGACCACCTATGTGGGCAACCCGCCCTGTTCGCGGAGTTGTTGACAAGCGTTCATCAGCCTCTTCGGCGATCGTTCTCCGGGTATCCCGCTGAGGGGCCGTCAATTGTTCACAGTTCTTCACAAGAGGACTGACAATCTCTCACATCGACTTGAGCGACCTGCGACCGGTGTCCTGGGCGGGCCGCCGCAGCCTGATGACGCCCCGCGGCGGGCCGGCCGGCCGCGGCAGGCGGGGCACCCGAGCAGCCGCTCGCGGTACGTCACGCCGCCAGGCCGCCCGGCCGAGCAACGCGGGCTCAGCCTCCCGCCGCGAGGACCAGCGGGAGGACCTCCCCGCTGCCCGCCCGGCGGAGCAGACGGGCCGCGATCGCGAGGGTCCAGCCAGACTCGGTGAAGTCGTCCACGAGCAGGACGGGGCCGGGAGATCCGGACAGGGCGCCGGCCAGTTCCTCCGGTACGGCGAAGGCGCCGGAGAGGGCCTTGACGCGCTGGGCGGAATTGCTGCGGCGCGCCGCGCGCACACCGTCCGGCCCGGTGTACGCCAGGGTGCCGAGGAAGGGGAGGCGGCCGACGGCGGCGATCCCCTGGGCGAGGGAACCGACCAGCCGGGGGCGGGCCAGGGACGGTACCGCGACCACTCCCACCGGCCGTGCGGAGACGTCCGGGACGTCCGCTGCCCAGCCTCCCGGGGACCGCGCCCAGTCGGCGAGCACGGACACCGCGGCCCGCAGGACGTCGTCCGGGACCGGCCCGTCGGGCGTGGTCTCGGCCAGCAGCGGCCGCAGCCGGTTGCCCCAGCCGATGTCGGAGAGCCGCCCCAGCGCCCGCCCGGCGGAACACTGCTCCTTGGCGGGGATACGCCCCTTGAGGTCGATGCCCAGGGCGGGCATACCCGTCGGCCACATCCGGCGCGGTTCGACCTCGACCCCGGGGCGGTCCAGTTCCTTCGTCGCCCCCGTCACCACCTCCGCCGACACCGTGGCATCGGCCCAGGGGCCCGCGCAGTTGTCGCAGCGGCCGCACGGAGCCGCGTCCTCGTCGTCCAGCTGCCGGCGCAGAAACTCCATCCGGCACCCGGGCGTGCTCGCGTAGTCGCGCATGGCCTGCTGCTCGGCCGCCCGCTGCTCGGCCACCCAGGCGTACCGCTCGGCGTCGTAGACCCACTCGGCTCCCGTGGCCGTCCAGCCGCCCTTGACCCGCCTGACCGCGCCGTCGACGTCCAGCACCTTCAGCATCGATTCCAGCCGGCTGCGCCGGAGATCGACGGCGGCCTCCAGGGCGGGCACCGAGAGCGGCCGTCCCGCGTCGGTGAGCGCCGCGAGGGTCTGGCGGACCTGGGCCTCGGGCGGGAAGGCCGTATCGGCGAAGTAGCGCCAGATGGCCTCGTCCTCCTTGCCCGGCAGCAGCAGCACGTCGGCGTGCTCGACCCCGCGGCCGGCGCGGCCGACCTGCTGGTAGTAGGCGATCGGCGAGGACGGCGAGCCCAGGTGGACCACGAAGCCCAGGTCCGGCTTGTCGAAACCCATGCCCAGCGCCGACGTGGCGACGAGCGCCTTGACCCGGTTCTCCTGGAGGTCGGTCTCGGCCTGCAGCCGGTCGGCGTTCTCCGTCTTGCCGGTGTAGGAGGACACGTCGAAGCCGCGGCCGCGGAGGAAGGCGGTGGCCTCCTCGGCGGCGGCCACCGTCAGCGTGTAGATGATGCCCGACCCCTGCAGCTCACCCAGGTGCTCGGCGAGCCAGCCCAGCCGGTGCGCGGCGTCCGGGAGCCGGACCACGCCCAGGCGCAGGCTCTCCCGATCCAGCGGGCCGCGCAGCACCAGTGCCTGCCCGGCACCGGTACCGAGCTGCTCGGCCACGTCGGCGGTGACCCGGGCGTTCGCGGTCGCGGTCGTCGCCAGTACCGGCACACCGGCGGGTAGCTCGGCCAGCATCGCCCGCAACCGCCGGTAGTCCGGCCGGAAGTCGTGCCCCCAGTCGGAGATGCAGTGTGCCTCGTCGACCACCAGCAGGCCGGTCGTGGCTGCGAGCCTCGGCAGCACCTGGTCGCGGAAGTCGACGGAGTTCAGGCGCTCCGGGCTGACGAGGAGGACGTCGGTCTCCCCCTGTTCGACCTCCTGGTAGATGGTGTCCCATTCCTCCGGGTTGGCGGAGTTGATGGTGCGTGCCTGGATACCCGCCCGTGCCGCCGAACCGACCTGGTTGCGCATCAGCGCCAGCAGGGGCGAGATGATTACCGTGGGGCCTGAGCCACGGCGGCGCAGCAGGGCGGTGGCCACGAAGTACACCGCCGACTTGCCCCAGCCGGTGCGCTGCACCACCAGAGCGCGCCGCCCCTCCCGCACCAGGGCCTCGACCGCCTGCCACTGGTCCTCCCGCAGGCGTGCGGAGCCCTCCGGGGCGCCGACGAGTTCGGCGAGGATGGCATCGGCTTCGGCGCGCAGCTGCAGGGTGTCCATGCCCCTATGCAACCCGATGGCCAGGGCGATCGGCCACTTCACCCCGCGTGACCGGCGGCTCATCTCGTTCCCGGCTTCGCACCGGCGGCTCCGGGGACGCTTCGTACCGACGCGCAGCGGGCATGGATATACGTACCATTCCGCCTGATACCCGTCAGCCACGCCAATTGCTCGTTGCCGCCCGCCGGTGCGGCAGGAAGAATCGGAAACGCTCCCCGCACGGTCTTTTAGCGGGCCCGGAAGGGCTGTGCCGCGGCGCGCCCTCACCCGACCCTGCCCGCACCGTGGGCGCGTAGCGAAGGGAGGACCGTGACCTTCGAACTCGCTCCGTCCGCAGCCACTTCACTGTCGGCGTCCTCGGCATCCGCCGGCTCCGTCAACCAGCTCGCCCGTACCCTCGAACCGGCCGAGTGGGCGGCGGCCGGCATACCCCTGCTGCGCAGTCCGCGTGAGGTGGTCAGCGGCCTGCACGCCCGGCACCGGCCGGCACCGGCCACCGCGGTCGTCGCCGTCCTCGATCACGAGGAACGGCTCACCGCCAGCGCCTCGTTCCCCCGGCGGCCCAACGCGGCCGCGGACGGCTGGGAGTTCCGCAACGCGCTGCTGGCCCATCTGCGCCGGGTGATCCCGCACGACCTGCGCCGCCGCACACCCGTGCGCACCGCGATCCTGCTCTACTGCCGCGAGGGTGACGAGCGGTGGACGGAGGAGGACGGAGCGTGGATGTGGGGGCTGCGGGACGCCTGCACGCTGCACGGCCTGCGCTGCGGCGCTTACATCACGCTGACGCGTGGGGGCTGGCAGGTCCTCGGCGAGGGCCGGGGCGGCCGCCGGCCGAGTGCGCTGTCCCGGCCGAGGGAGCTCACCGACGTCTGCGGGGAGCACGATCCGGGCCCGCTGCGCTCCGGCGGCGGCGCCGCGGACGCGCTGCGGCGGACGGCCGCCCGGTAAGACGCCAACGGGTCCCGGGCGCCCTCCGCGGACAGCCGGGACCCGCCTGGGGCAGCCTCAGACGCCTGCACCGAGCAGGGAGTTGACCTTCTGCGGGTCCCCGCACACGATCAGCAGCGCGCCGGCGTGCTTCCGGGCGACGGTGAGCGCGCGCCGGGTGCTTTCGTCGGTGCCTCCGTTGACCGCGACGACCACCACGGAACGGGACGCGCACCGGTCGGCGTCGGCCGCGCCGGCGAAGAAGACGTCGTCACCGGACTCGTGCTGGGCCCAGTAGGCGGCGTCCCCGAAGGAGAGTTCGTGCGCGGCCCAGGGGTGCTGCTCACCGGTGGTGAGCACGAGGATCTCCCCGGGTGCCCGGCCGGAGTCGAGCAGCAGGTCGACGGCCTCGTCGGCGGCGTCGAGCGCGCCGTCCGCCGGGGCGGGGACGAGCTGGAGCTGCGCGGCGGCGGGCTCCTGCGGCAGCACGCGCCCGGCCGGCCGGGGTGCGGCGGGCGCGGGAGGCGTGGGGTGCGGGCGCTGCGCCGGGGGCGCGGGCCGCGCGGGGCCGGGGCCCGGACGTCCGGGACGCGGCGTGGCCGCGGAACGCGGACCTGGTACGGGGCGAGGGGTAGGCGCGGTACGGCCGGCGGCCGGAGTGACGCGGGGACCCTGGGCGCTCTCGGGAATCTGAGGCTCCTCGGAAAGGGAAGTCATGAGCGGTTTTCTGTCGGGGCGCCGACGCGGCGGCATCGGCTGGTGGGCACACCTGTGCGGTCAGAAGTCGAAGCCGAGCTGGCCCCCGCTTTCAGGAGCGGCCGCCTCGGCGGAGAAACGGGCCTTCTTCAGATGCCGCCACCGGGGCAGCGCGTCGAGGTAGGCCCAGCTGAGGCGGTGGTGGGGGGTGGGACCCCATTCCTCCAGCGCGGCCCGGTGCACCGGTGAGGGGTAGCCCGCGTTCGCGCCGAAGGCGAACCGCGCGTACTGCGCCGAGTCGGCGCCCAGTGCGGCCATCATCGTGTCCCGGTGGACCTTGGCGATCACCGAGGCGGCCGCGACGGCGATGCAGGACTGGTCGCCCTTGATCACCGTACGGACGTTCCAGGGTGCGCCGAGGTAGTCGTGCTTGCCGTCGAGGATCACCGCGTCCGGCCGTACGGGCAGGGCGTCGAGGGCCCGTACCGCTGCGAGCCGTAGTGCCGCCGTCATGCCGAGGTCGTCGATCTCCAGGGGGGAGGCGTGACCCAGGCCGTAGGCCGTCACCCAGCTCTCGAGCACGGGGGCGAGTTCCGTCCGGCGCCTGGGGCTGATCAGCTTGGAGTCGGTCAGGCCCTCCGGGGGTCTGCGAAGGCCGGTGACAGCCGCGCAGACGGTGACGGGGCCGGCCCACGCTCCGCGTCCGACCTCGTCGACACCTGCGACGGTCCTGGCACCGGAGGTAGCGCGCAGTGAGCGCTCGACGGTGTGCGTGGGTGGTTCGTACGGCATGGCGCCTGCCAGCGTACGCCGATGGTCCCGGCAAGAACACCCCGGGGCCCGGTCGGCTCCCGGCCGCCCCCGGGAAGGGGCGGCGCGGTGACCGGCGGGAGACTCCGTCGCGGTCGGAGCCGGAGAAGCGGCATCGCGATCTCGTCGATCATCCGGGCGGTCTCGGCGTCCGACCGTTCACTTCCGCACACCTTGGTGCGGTACATCATGATCACGGGAATGACGCCGGCCGTCATTCCGCTCGTGGCGTCCGGCCGGACCTCAACTCTTCCGACACCACGGCGGATCACCTCCCGGAGGGTCCTCGGTCGAGGGCTCGATGATGCCGGCCGGGATCACCGCGTGGACGCGTTCGGCCGTGCGGGCATGGCATTCGTGAAGGACCGAGCGCAGCGCGACGCCGGGAGCCGACCACAGGGCGCCGCGCACTCTGCGGCACATTTCGTCGAGGGCGTCCCGGACGCCCCCGCTGTCGGGGCGCCCCGGAGACGCCCTCGCGCTCATCGCAGCACGCCAGTTGACGGTCGCCCTCGACTCCGCCGTCGTCAACACAGCCCTCCCGCACATCCAGGACGCGCTCAGCTTCTCCACGACCGCGCCGGACGGCCGGCTGCGCGCCTCTCCCGCGACCACGCGTGCGGGCCGTCTCCGTCGGGAGGCGGCCCCCACGACGCGGCCGGGGAACCCGCGCCCCCTCGACGCCGGATCAGTACGGGTCGTAGGTGTCCGTCTCCACGTCCCCGTCCCGCCCGCCCTCCCGGCGGTCGAGCGCGTAGCACTCGTTGCCCCGGTCCTGCACGGCGCGCTTCTCCAGGATGTCCCGGGCCCTGGCCTCGCCGAGGCTCGTGGCGTACCACGGGGCGCCGGAGGTGGCGAGGGTGCGCCGGATGTCCTCCAGCGCGCAGGAGCGCAGCGGCTCCGGCAGTGTGTCGAGCGCCGGTACGGCATCGGCCGAGAGCCCCTGGAGATAGCCGATGTCGATCCTCTTGTCACTGCGGTAGCGCTGGACGTTCTGCTCCGCGATCAGTCCGTCGGGCGAGATCAGCCCGAAGGCGAGCACCCCCGCCGCGGCGCTCACGGCGACGGCCCGCGGCAGCATCCTGGCGCCGAACACGCCCGCCAGGAGAATCAGGACGAGTACGGCTCCGAGCCAGAGTTCCACCGCGGCCACGGAGATCCGGAGCCGGGTCAGGCCGAAGGCGTCGACGTACAGGTCCATACGGCGCAGCGCGGAGGCCACGACGACGAGCGTGAGGACGCACAGCACACCGAGCACACCGCGGACCAGGGTGCGGTCGCGCGCCCCGCCGCGCGGGGCCCACCGCAGGGCGAGGGCGATGACCAGCAGGGTCAGCACGGTGGCCCAGAGGAGCTGCCAGAAACCCTGCCGCGCGTACGCGGCGGGGGTCAGCCCGGTCTCCTCCAGCACCTTGTCGTACCCGCCGAGCAGGACGACGAGCTGGAGCGCGATGAAGGCGGCGAACAGCAGATTGAGCACGATGAGCGGGAGCGCCCACTCCATCCTGTTCCGGGCCCGCCCGGGCCGCACGGTGATGCCGTCCCAACGCACCGGGGCCGCCGCGGAGTGGGCGGCCGCGAGCGCGCCGACGAGCCCGAGCACGAAGAGGAGGACGCGCCACGGGCTGCCGCCGACGGAGACGTCGGGGGCGAGTCCCCCCAGCAACTCGGCGAACGCTGCGTCGGCACTGGCGAAGAGCGCGCCGAACACCACGAGCAGGACGACGGCCACCGCCACGCTGCGCACGGCACTGCGTACCCGGCCGCGGGAGTCGTCAGCCCGGTCGCGTACGCCCCGCCAGCCCCAGCGCAGTCCGGCACCGACGGAGGGGAACAGCCCGAGCGAACCGAGCAGCACCCCCGGCCAGCTGCGGCTGCCGTGCAGCGCGAGGGAACCGAGCGCGAGAGCGGACACGACGGCGAGGAACACCGGCCAGCCCGCGTCCCGGATCGCCGGGACCGCCAGGAGCGCCAGCCCGCCGACCGCCCACACCGCGGTCCACGGCCGGAGCCTGCGCCCTGCGGCCTGCGCGGCGAAGAAGGCCGCCAGGGCGGCCGGCAGCGCCACCAGCAGCAGGTTGGGCCCGAGGCCGTCGCCGAGCAACAGGCCGCTCAGCAGCCCCGTGACGAGGACCGACCACAAGGTCGCGGCCCGGATGGCGGGCGGGGGCGGGGGCCGCAGCCCGTCCAGCACGCCGGGCGGCTGCTGCTGCGCACGGCGCTTCCAGGGGTCCGCCGGCGGCGGGGGGCCCTGCAGGTAGGCCGGCTTGTCGGGTACGGCCGGTTCGTCCGGGCCGGAGCCCTGGGACGGTACCTCCGCCGAGGTCTTCGCGAACGCCCGCGGCGCCCGCTCCGGGCCGGTACCCGCCGGAGTCGTGCCGCCGGCACTCGCGGACACGGAGCCGGGCGGGGAGCCCTCGGCGGCCTCGGACACCGGCGATGTCCCGGCCGCGCCGGACTCCTCGGGCGATTGATCGGATACGGACATGGGACCCCTCCCCCACCGGGTCCTCTCGCGACGGCCACATCGGGGCGCGCGGGCCCGGCACTCATAGGCGCGCCCTGCAAGATCAACGAGGGCGGCGTGGCCGAAAGACTAGCGCCGTCCCCGGCCTGCCGGTCGGCCGAGGCCGGGCTGTGGCAGGACCGTGACAGGACGCGGAGGAGGGGGATCGGCCGGGCCCCCCGGCGACGGCTGCGCGGCCGGCCGGTGCTCAGCCGGCCGCCCCGGGCAGCCAGTGCGGCGGCTCCTCCGTCAGGGCGAGCCAGTGGGCCGGCGGAGCCCCCGCCGCGTCGGACGCGACGATTCCGCCGACGATGGCACAGGTGGTGTCCACGTCTCCGCCCGCCTGCGCCGTCACCCAGAACGCCTGCTCGAAGTCTCCGAGGCCGCGCGCCGCGGACCAGAGGGCGAACGGCACCGTGTCGTGCGCGCTGGTGCGACGACCGTTGCCGAGCACCGCCGCGACCGTTCCCGCGTCCTGGTAGTCGAGCATGTCGCGGGCCCTGCGCAGACCGGCCCCGACGGCGCTCCGCGGCACGAGCGCGACCACTCCGTCGAGCAGGGCCTCGGGGGAAGGCGGCCCCCCGGGCGCGGCGACGAGGGCGGCTGCCGCCGCCACCGCCATGGCGCCCACGACGGCCTCGCGGTGCTGATGCGTGGTGTACGACGAGATCTCCGCCTGGTGGGTGGCCTGCTCAGGGTCGTCCGCGTACCAGGCGCCCAGCGGCGCGATACGCATCGCCGAGCCGTTCCCCCAGGAGCCCTGGCCCTGGAAGAGCGCGGACGCCAGCTCGCGCCAGTCCCCGCCCTCCCTGACCAGCCTGAGCAGCCGGTTCACCGCGGGGCCGTAGCCCCGGTCGAAGTCGTGGTGCCGGGCGAAGGAGTGGGCGAGGGCGTCCTGGTCGATACGCCCGTGCACGGCGAGGACGGCCAGTACCGAACAGGCCATCTCGGTGTCGTCGGTCCACTGCCAGGGGCCGGGTGGCAGGACCCGGTCCTTGAGGAGGGGATAGGTGGCCGGTACGAAGAACTGGGAGCCGAGGGCATCGCCCACGGAGAGTCCACGCAGGCTGGCAAGGGCGCGCTCGAAGCGCCGGTCGGAAGCGGAGTCAGCGGTCATCGCTGCGCCACTCTATCCGGTGCGTCCGTACGGTTCGGGGGTACGCCACCGTTCGAAGGGCCGGTCGAGCGTGTAGCGGCCGTCGTCACCGAGCAGCAGCACTCGCTTCTCACCGTTACCGGGATTGGACAGGGATTCGAATTCCGCCACGGACCAGTGGAACCAGCGCATGCAGAACAGCCTCATGGTCAGTCCGTGGGTCACCAGCAGGACGTTCTGCGGATGGTCGGGGTCCTCGAAGCTGCGGTGGAGGCTCTCCAGGAAGGCGCCGACCCGGTCGTACACGTCGGCCCCGGACTCGCCCTGCGCGAAGCGGTAGAAGAAGTGCCCGTACGCGTCGCGGTACGCCTTCTGCAGCCGGACCTCGTCCCGGTCCTGCCAGTTCCCCCAGTCCTGCTCGCGCAGCCGGGGCTCTTCCCTGACCCGCACGTGCACCGGGTCGAGACCGAACGCCTCGAACGTCTCGTGGGTGCGCCGGTAGGGCGACACGTAGACACTGACCCGCTCACCGCCGAACAGTTCGCGCAGCGTGCGGCCCGTCTCCCGGGCCTGGCGCAGCCCGGTCGCCGTGAGCCCCAGGGCGTGGTCGGGCTCCCTCTCGTACACCGTGTCGTCGGCGTTTCCCTCGGACTCACCGTGCCGGACGAGAACGATGCGTTGCGGTCGTGCCATACCCCGACCCTAAAGGCCCCGTGGCGCGACCGAACAGTCGCATGGTTCCCGTCCCGCGTACGTGACGGGGAAACGGTGCGCCCCGGGCTGCCCGCCGGCGGCCGGGGGCGGCTCCCGGCGGGGTGGTCAGACCGTCCAGGAGGGTTCGAGCAGCACCACGTCGCCCGTCAGCGTCTCGACGTCGCGGTCGGTGTCCGCCCGCGCCGAGAGCCGGGCGATGCTCTCGGGGCGGTACTTGCCCCGCTCGGCGCTCGACTGCCACATCGACAGGACGAGGAACTCGTGGCCCGGCGCTTCACCGAACAGTCCGCGCAGCATTCCGGGAGAACCGGCCATCGCCGGGTTCCAGACCTTCTGCTGCATGAGCGTGAAGTGTTCGACGCGGTCCTCGTACACGCGGCTGTGCGCCAGCCTGACCACGTCGGCGTCGGTGAACCTCGGCTCGAATCCGGTCTTCACGTCGAACCGGTACTCGAAGAGCTTGACCTGCATGTCCTGGTGGACGCCGGACTGCGCGGCGGCCCGCCGGTCGTGCTCGCGCGCCATGAACGAGTCGTAAAAGACCCGGTTCTCCCAGAACGCGAAGACATGGGCGACATCGGGACGCCGTCGGCTCCACCCGCCGCTCTGCCCCATGAAGCCCGGCTCCCCGGGCAGCCCCGCCCACATCCGCTGCCCCCGCTCGAACCCCTGACGGTCCCTCACGGCACAGCGAGTCCACTTGACCAGCACCGCGCCATCGTACGGCCCCAAGACGTGGCGGGGATCAAGGCGACCACTGACCGGGGGCCCGGACCCGGCCCCCGGCCGGAAACGCCCGCCCGCAGATGGCCCGAAGACGCCGTTCGCTCCCAAGGCGGTTGGATACCCGGGCAGTTGCGGACATGATCTGAGGTGGCACAGGTCCATCGGCCGAGGAGCGAGGAGGGGACGTCCGATGAGTACGCCCAAGAAGGACATCGACAAGGTCGAAGTGAGGGTCAAGTGGGACCCCAGTCCGGCCGGTGAACCGGCCAACGACCTCGACATCATCGCGGCCGTGTACGGGACGCAGGACCCCTACGGCAGCCCCGTGTACCTCGTGCACTTCGACAGCAGGTCCCCGGACGGCACCATCACCCTGGACCGGGACAGCAGGACCGGGCAGGGGTTCGGCTTCGACGAGGTCATGACGATCGAACTGGACCGGTTGTCCGACGCCTACGCCAGGGTCGTCGTCGGCGTCGCGATCCAGCAGCGCGACGGCCGCAACACCTTCGACCGGATAGAGCACACGGCCGTGCAGATCCGCGAGGGCTACACGACGCTGGCGGAGGACGACTTCTCGGGAATTCCGGACGCCACGGCCGCGGTCGTGGCGGACTTCACCCGGGACACCTCGGGTTCCTGGGGCTTCCACCCGGCCGTGCGGGGATTCGACGGGGACCCCGACGCGTTCGCCGCGGTCATGGGGAGCCGCGCCGGCTGAAGTCTCCAGCCGTCTCCAGGGCTCCCGCCGAATCCGAAGGCCGCTCCCGCACCACCCGGTCCCGGGCGGGGAGCCGCGACCTGATCCCGGCGAGGAAGCACGGCGAACGATCGCCCTGATGATGTCGGTGTCCGTCGACGGCTCCTTCGAAGGGCCGGACCGCGCACTCGACCGGCGTCCGGTGGACGAAGCGGCGCACCGGCACTTCAGCGAACAGTTGCGCTCGATGAGCGCCTTCCTGGACGGGCGGGTCACCCACGAGCTGAGGGCCGGTTTCCGGCCGACGGCGGACGCCGGCCCGTCGTGTCCGGCGCCCATGGCCGAGTGAGCCGGCGGCGGAACGCGGGAGGAGGGGCACCGGCCGTGCGGCCGGTGCCCCTCCTCCCGCTTCACCTCACCCGGGGCGGGTGCGGTCAGCTGCAGCCGCTGGTGGAACCGCAGCCCTCACAGATGTAGCAGGAGCCCGCCCGCTGCATCTTCGTACCGCAGGAGAAGCAGAGCGGGGCGTCCGCGCTGATGCCGAGCTGCATCTCGACCAGTTCGGCCGAGGTGTGCGCCGTCTTCGGCGCCGGCTTCACGGCGGCGCTCTCCTCGGGTGCGGCGACCGCCTTCAGCGGCTGGGCCTGCACGGGAGCGGACTGCGCCAGGCTCTCGGCGTCGACCTCGCCGTCCTCGAAGGAGGGCTCGTAGGAACCCGTGTCGAGGTGGCGCTGACGCTCCTCGGCCGAGTGGATCCCCAGGGCCGAACGGGTCTCGAACGGCAGGAAGTCGAGCGCCAGGCGGCGGAAGATGTAGTCGACGATCGACTGCGCCATCCGGACGTCCGGGTCGTCCGTCATACCGGCCGGCTCGAAACGCATGTTGGTGAACTTGGAGACGTACGTCTCCAGGGGCACGCCGTACTGCAGACCGACCGAGACGGCGATCGAGAAGGCGTCCATCATCCCGGCGAGGGTCGAACCCTGCTTGGACATCTTCAGGAAGACCTCGCCGAGCCCGTCGTCGGGATAGGAGTTGGCCGTCATGTAGCCCTCGGCCCCGCCCACCGTGAAGGAGGTGGTGATGCCGGGGCGGCCCTTGGGCAGACGCTTGCGGACCGGGCGGTACTCGACGACCTTCTCGACCGCGGCACGGATGGTGTCCTCGGCCTTCGCGGTCACCTCGGCCTTCTCCTTCTCCTTCTTCTTGGCGGAGAGGGGCTGGCCGACCTTGCAGTTGTCGCGGTAGATCGCGAGCGCCTTGACGCCCATCTTCCACGCCTCGAAGTAGACCTCCTCGACGTCCTCGACGGTCGCCGTCTCCGGCAGGTTCACCGTCTTGGACAGCGCGCCGGAGATCCACGGCTGGATCGCCGCCATCATCCGGACGTGGCCCATGGCCGAGATGGACCGCTCGCCCATCGCGCAGTCGAAGACCTCGTAGTGCTCGGTCTTGAGACCGGGGGCGTCGATCACGTTGCCGTGGTCGGCGATGTGGGCGACGATCGCCTCGATCTGCTCGGGCTGGTAGCCGAGGCGGCGCAGGGCCTGCGGCACCGTGCCGTTGACGATCTGCATCGAGCCGCCGCCGACCAGCTTCTTGAACTTGACCAGGGCGAGGTCGGGCTCCAGACCGGTGGTGTCGCAGGACATCGCGAGACCGATGGTGCCGGTGGGGGCGATGACCGAGGCCTGGGCGTTGCGGAAGCCGTTCTTCGCGCCGAGGCGGATCACGTCCTGCCAGGCCTCCGTGGCGGCGGCCCAGATCGGCGCGTCCAGGTCGTCCATGCGGACGGCCACGGCGTTGGCGTCGGCGTGCTGCTTCATGACGCGCTGGTGCGGCTCGGCGTTGCGGGCGTAACCGTCGTACGCGCCGACGACCGCGGCGAGTTCCGCGGACCGCCGGTAGGAGGTACTGGTCATGAGCGAGGTGATGGCGCCGGCGAGCGCGCGGCCGCCGTCGCTGTCGTACGCGTGGCCGGTCGCCATCAGCAGGGCGCCCAGGTTGGCGTAGCCGATGCCGAGCTGGCGGTAGGCGCGGGTGTTCTCACCGATCTTCTGCGTCGGGAAGTCCGCGAAGCAGATCGAGATGTCCATCGCGGTGATGACCAGTTCGACGACCTTGGCGAAGCGCTCGGACTCGAAGGACTGGTGGCCCTCGCCGTCGTCCTTGAGGAACTTCATGAGGTTCAGCGAGGCCAGGTTGCACGACGTGTTGTCCAGGTGCATGTACTCGCTGCAGGGGTTCGAGCCGTTGATCCGGCCGGACTCCGGGCAGGTGTGCCACTGGTTGATCGTGTCGTCGTACTGGATGCCCGGGTCGGCGCAGGCCCAGGCGGCCTCGGCCATCTTGCGGAAGAGGGACTTGGCCTCGACCTCCTCGATGACGTCACCGGTCATCCGGGCGCGCAGCCCGAACTTCCCGCCGGACTCGACGGCCTTCATGAACTCGTCGTTCACGCGGACCGAGTTGTTGGCATTCTGGTACTGGACGGACGTGATGTCGTCGCCGCCCAGATCCATATCGAAGCCCGCGTCGCGCAGGGCGCGGATCTTCTCCTCCTCCTTCACCTTCGTCTCGATGAAGTTCTCGATGTCGGGGTGGTCGACGTCGAGGATGACCATCTTGGCCGCGCGGCGGGTGGCGCCACCGGACTTGATGGTCCCGGCGGAGGCGTCGGCGCCCCGCATGAAGGAGACCGGGCCGGAGGCGTTGCCACCGGAGGAGAGCAGTTCCTTGGAGGAGCGGATGCGGGAGAGGTTCAGGCCGGCGCCGGAGCCGCCCTTGAAGATCATCCCCTCTTCCTTGTACCAGTCGAGGATCGACTCCATGGAGTCGTCGACGGCCAGGATGAAGCAGGCCGAGACCTGCTGCGGCTGGGGCGTGCCGACGTTGAACCAGACCGGCGAGTTGAAGCTGAAGATCTGGTGCAGGAGGGCGTACGCCAGCTCGTGCTCGAAGATCTCCGCGTCGGCGGGAGAGGCGAAGTAGTGGTGGTCCTCGCCGGCCTTCCGGTACGTCTTCACGATCCGGTCGATCAGCTGCCGCAGACCGGTCTCGCGCTGCGGCGTGCCGACAGCCCCCCGGAAGTACTTGCTGGTGACGATGTTGACCGCGTTCACCGACCAGAAGTCGGGGAACTCGACGCCACGCTGCTCGAAGTTGATCGAGCCGTCGCGCCAATTGGTCATGACGACGTCACGGCGCTCCCACGCCACCTCGTCGTACGGATGCACGCCGGGAGTGGTGTGGATGCGCTCGATGCGCAGGCCCTGCTTGGTCGCAGTCGACTTGGCTCCCTTGGTACGGGAACCTCGTGCCGGGCCGCTCGCCGTCTCTGTCATGCCGCCTCCCATATGTGGGCAAAAACGCCCTGAAGTGCCCAGTTCTTCCCAGGGCACAGTCTGTGTCTGATGCTCGGGACGCCTCGCACAGCGCCCCGGAGCAGGTCTTGTGCCGCCTGTCCGGCGGCTCTACCGCCTCCGCCGCACGGCTTCGGCGGTCAATCGGCCGCGACAGCGGCGGGGGCGGGAACGGCGAGGCTCTCGCCGCCCGTCCCACTCCTCCCGGTGGGAGGCCGCTGGTCGCGGAGTTCCGCGATCGCGGCCTCGAAGTCCTCGAGGGAGTCGAATGCCCGATACACGGATGCGAAGCGCAGGTACGCGACGAGGTCGAGCTCCTGGAGCGGGCCCAGTATGGCCAGACCCACGTCGTGGGTGGTCAGCTCCGCGCTGCCCGTGGCCCGGACCGCCTCCTCGACCCGCTGGCCCAGCTTCGCCAGGGCGTCCTCGGTGACGGGACGCCCCTGGCAGGCCTTGCGGACGCCGGAGATGACCTTGGTGCGGCTGAAGGGTTCGGTCACGCCGCTCCGCTTCACCACCATCAGCGAGCAGGTCTCCACCGTCGTGAAGCGGCGGGAGCAGTCGGGGCACTGGCGCCGCCGCCGGATCGACGTCCCGTCGTCCGTGGTGCGACTGTCGACCACCCGGCTGTCGGGATGCCTGCAGAAGGGGCAGTGCACGTCTCTCAACCCTCCTTCACAAGCACGACTGAATGGCCTCCCCAGCTCCGTCACGGACCTGCGAGGCAGTCCCCAGCATAGGCGATGGACTCGGCCCTGAAAGACCAGGGACCACTAGTTCTGGGCGACAGCGGCAATCCAACCACTAGATCTAGGGTTTTACTCTGCTTGCACCCCAGCGCGTGTCGCGCCCCGGCCGACGGCCAGGAGGCAGCGTACGGCCCGGCACGAGGGTATGGGAAACGCGCGGGCACAGGATCACTCGCCGGGCGACGGGAGCCCGGCTCGCACCCCCGGGACGCGGCCGGGGCCCGTCTCCGCACCCCCGCCGGCCGACCCCAGGACCCGCCCCCGCCGCCCGCTCCGGACGGGCCCTTCGTCCACCCTCCCGGGCGGACGACTGCTCCACGCCCCGGACGTCGCACCCCGGGACGCCGCACCCCCGGGCGTCGCACGCGAGCGCGCGGGCGCTAGCGTGACGTCCGTGACCGCGAGGTGCGGCCGCTCCCCGCGACGGCTCCCCGGTCCCACCGGCCGCCCGAGGTCCGCCGAATCCCGCTCATACACCTCACAGCAGGACCAGAACAGCCCTTTATTTGTTTTTCACTCGAACGTGTGTTTGGCGCAACCTTTCGAAAGCTACTACCGTTGCCTAGCTAGGGAGACCATTCGAGAGGGGCCGACGTGACCGCCACCGCCGACAGTGCCACGATCACTGCGCAGGACCACCGCGCCCAGAGCCGACTTGAGCCGGTGCATGCCATGAATGACTCAGTCACGAACACGGAGGGGCCGGAGCCTGTGCGTCCCGGTCGCTCCTTGCCAGGACGGCCTCCAGGAATCCGGGCGGACAGCTCGGGCCTCACGGACCGGCAGCGGCGCGTGATCGAGGTCATCCGGGATTCCGTGCAGCGGCGGGGATACCCCCCGTCGATGCGGGAGATCGGTCAGGCGGTGGGGCTGTCCAGCACCTCGTCCGTCGCCCACCAGCTCATGGCCCTGGAACGCAAGGGGTTCCTGCGCCGCGACCCGCATCGCCCCCGTGCGTACGAGGTCCGCGGATCGGACCAGCCCAGCACACAGCCCACGGACACCACGGGGAAGCCCGCCGCTTCGTACGTGCCGCTGGTCGGCCGGATCGCGGCCGGCGGACCGATCCTCGCGGAGGAGTCCGTCGAGGACGTCTTCCCTCTCCCCCGCCAGCTGGTCGGTGACGGCGAGCTCTTCGTGCTGAAGGTCGTCGGCGACTCGATGATCGAGGCCGCGATCATGGACGGCGACTGGGTCACCGTCCGCCGCCAGCCCGTCGCGGAGAACGGCGACATCGTGGCCGCCATGCTGGACGGCGAAGCCACGGTCAAGCGCTTCAAGCGCGAGGACGGGCATGTCTGGCTCCTCCCGCACAACTCCGCCTACCAGCCGATCCCCGGCGACGAGGCGACCATTCTCGGCAAGGTCGTAGCGGTGTTGCGGCGAGTGTGACCCCGTCACCCGTTGGCCGGGCCCTGGGACCCCTGCGGCGGTCCCGGGGCCCTGTGCCGCGTCCTCGCCATGTTTCCTGGGCGGCCTGAGCCGTGGCCGCTGTGCCGGCTCCCCGGTCCCTGCTGCACCGGCCCGGGCGACAGCCCGGCCTCCGGGGCGTCTCGCCGCCGTCCGCACGGTCGCTCACACCGCCGTCCGCACGGTCGCTCGCGGTGCCGCAGACGAGGGAGACCTTCCGGTGCGGTGCCGCACGCCCTGGAGGTTTCCGGCTCCTCGGCCTGGCGGAGGGCGGCTCCCGGGCGGGGCCACGACGGGCCCCGCCCGGCTCAGGAAGCGGCTTGGGCCGCCGCGTCGATGGCCGCGAGCGAGCGCCGGACCTGATTGCGGTCCGTGGTGTACCAGAAGTCGGGCAGCGACGCCCGGAGGTAGCTTCCATACCGTGCGGTGGCCAGCCGCGGATCGAGCACCGCCACCACACCCTTGTCACCCGTGGCCCGGACGAGCCGGCCGGCTCCCTGGGCCATCAGCAGCGCGGCGTGGGTGGCCGCGACCGCCATGAAGCCGTTGCCACCGGCCTCCTCCACGGCCTTCTGGCGCGCGCTCATCAGCGGGTCGTCCGGCCGGGGGAACGGAATCCTGTCCATGACGACCAGCTGGCAGCTCGCCCCCGGCACATCGACCCCCTGCCAGAGGGAGAGCGTGCCGAAGAGGCAGGTCTCGGGATCCGCCGCGAAGTTCTTGATCAGCTCCCCGAGCGTCTCCTCGCCCTGCAGCAGGACGGGCCTGTCCTGCCGGCCGCGCAGCTCCTCAGCCGCCGCCTGGGCAGCCCGCATGGACGAGAACAGGCCGAGGGTCCTGCCTCCCGCCGCCTCCACCAGCTCGGCCAGCTCGTCCAGCATGTCGGCGCGGGAACCCTCACGCCCCGGTGTGGCCAGATGCCGGGCGACGTACAGGATGCCCTGCTTCGGGTAGTCGAACGGCGAGCCGACGTCCAGGCCCTTCCACTGCGGGATGTCGTCCCCCGCCGTCCCCTCGGGCGCGAGCCCGAGCGAGGCCCCCACGCCGTTGAAGTCCCCGCCCAGCTTCAGGGTGGCCGAGGTGAGGACCACCGACCGGTCGGCGAAGAGCTTCTCGCGCAGGAGCCCGGACACCGAGAGCGGGGCGACCCGCACGGAGGCGCCGAAGCGGTCATGGCGCTCGTACCAGACGACGTCGTACTCGGACCCCTGGGTGATGCGCTCCGCGACACTGTGGACGGACTCCACGGACGCCATGGCCTGCTTGCGGACGGCGTCCTCGTCCTGGACGGACTTGTCCCGGGTGGAGCCCAGCGCCGAGATCACCGTGCGCGCCGCGTCACGCAGCGCGGCCACCGCGTAACCGAGGTCTTCCGGCACCTCCTCGAGCCGGCCGGGCAGCGCCAGCTCCATGACCCGTTCGAACCCCTCCGAGGCGGTCTGGAGCGCGTCGGCCGCCTTCTCGTCGACCAGCTTGGCCGCGCGGCGCACCGCCCGGTTCACCTGGCCGGGAGTGAGCTCACCGGTCGCGACCCCGGTGACCCGCGACACCAGCTCGTGGGCTTCGTCGACGATCAGCACCTCGTGCTGGGGAAGCACCGGGGCGCCCTCGATCGCGTCGATGGCCAACAGGGCGTGGTTGGTCACGACGACATCGGCGAGCTTGGCCCGCTCCCGGGCCGCCTCCGCGAAGCACTCGGCGCCGTACGCGCACCTGGAGGCGCCCAGGCACTCGCGCGAGGAGACGGAGATCTGCGCCCAGGCACGGTCGGACACACCCGGGGTGAGGTCGTCGCGGTCACCGGTCTCCGTCTCGTCCGCCCAGTCGCGCATGCGCAGCAGGTCCTGGCCGAGCTTGCTCGACGGGGCCGCCGCCTCGAACTGGTCGAAGAGGCCCTCCTCCTCGTCCTGCGGTACCCCCTCGTGGAGGCGGTGCAGGCAGAGGTAGTTCGAGCGGCCCTTGAGCATCGCGAACTGGGGGCGGCGGCGCAGCAGCGGTTGCAGTGCGTCGACCGTCCGCGGGAGGTCCCGCTCCACCAGCTGGCGCTGGAGGGCGAGGGTCGCCGTGGCCACCACGACGCGCTCCCCGTGGGCCAGGGCCGGCACCAGATAGCCGAGGGACTTGCCCGTGCCGGTTCCGGCCTGGACGAGGAGGTGCGCGTTGTCCTCGACGGCCTCGGCGACGGCTTCGGCCATGGTGACCTGGCCGGGCCGTTCCGTACCGCCGACGGCGGTGACGGCGGCGTGGAGGAGCTCGGGGAGAGATGGCTTCGTCATAGCGCGTCCACCCTACGGCGCGGGACTGACATCGGCGGTCACTCCCGGTCTCACGCGGTGGGGTGAAGGGGGTTGGGGACCGTTCCGTGGACGGCGGCGTGCGGGCGCTTCGGCCTGTCACGGTATCCGTCCACGTGCAGCCGGTTGCGGTTGAGACAGAGACGCTCGATCGTCGGCGTCAGCATGTCGAACGTCTCGAACCGCTCCTTGAGCTCGGGGAAGCGGGCGTGGTAGCGCAGGATCTCGGCACGGACGAGTGACCAGAACTTCCTTTCCGGTACACCCAGCTGTTCCTCGCACAGCGGGGAGAGGAAACGGAAGACGCCGACGAAAAGCCCCGCGTGGATGAACTGGGTGAGGAAGGAGGGTTCCTCGGTCAGCAGGACGGCGCGGACGTCGTCGGGCATCGACCCGTGCTCGGGCAGCGGCCGGGAACTGACGTTCACGTCGTCGACGAAGTCCTTGATCGCGAGGCGCTGGGGAACGTCCCGTTCGTCGAAGACGACGATCGCGTTCTCGCCGTGGGGGGAGAACACGGTGCCGTAGCGGTACAGGAAGTGCAGGAGCGGGGGCAGCATGGCGGCGAAGAGCCGCGTCAGCCAGGCATGGGGCGTGAGTCCCGACCGGGTGACCAGCTCGGCCGTGAAGGAGCGTCCACCGGGATCCGTGTGCAGAAGGGAGGCCAGGGTGCGGGCGCGTTCCCCGGGGCCGAGCCGTGGTGGCAGCGGCTCCCGCCAGATGGCGCCGAGGATCTCCTTGAACTGGTACGGCACCTCGGGAAGGTGATCGTAGAGCGGATGCTCGACCGCCACCGAGGCGACTTCTCCCAGAAGGATGACCCCGCTGTCGCGCAGGAAGGGATCCGAGTCGCGGATCCCCTGGACCCAGGCGGTGACGGCGGGGGCGGCGAGGGTGCGTTCGGTCGGCAGACCGCGCCAGACCAGTGTGTTGAGGATCGAGAGGGGCAGTTTGACCGTGTGCCGGTCGGGATGCCCCACGTTGCTGAACGTACGGATCGACTGCTGCGGCAGCCGGAGGTCGTCGTCCGCGTGCAGGGGCACGATCCGGCCGTCCGCGATGGCGGGGGCGAAGAGGGGGACGATCCACTCGTCCCACTGCCAGGGGTGCACCGGGAGGAAGAGGTAGTCGCCGGGGTCGAGGCCCCGGCCGCGCAGCACGGCGGCGAACGAGGCGCGGACCGGCGCGTCGAGTTCCTGGTCGTACAGCTGTCCGGGGGTGGCGAGGCGGCCCACTCCCCGATAACCGGCTATCCGGGTGCTGACGGCGATCCAGGGCAGTGTGGTGGCGGAGCGCGCCTCCGGGGTGAAGCGGGCGGCGTCCGCGGCGGAGAAGCCGAGGCGCCCCTTGCTGGCGACCAGCCAGGGGTGTCCCGTCTGATGCCCTTCGAGTTCGGCGTACGGGAGGTCGGCGAGCCGCGCCACCGGGAGCGCGGTGCGGTCCAGGCGGGTGTCGGCGGTGAGCGTGGCGGTGAGTTCGCGTACGAGGTGGCCCAGGGTGGCCCCGTCCAGGCCCAGGAGGCGGCGGGCGCGGACGAGGAAGTGCAGCGGGTCGCGGAAGGGCGTGCCGCCGGAGTCCGCGCCGCCCTCGCGGACCGACTCCGGGTCGACGCGCCAGCTTCCGTAGACCCCGCGGCGCGCACGGAAGCTCAGGAGCCCGCCGTCGTCGAGCGGCAGGGTGTACCCGTGGGTGCTTCCCGCGGACTCCCCCTCCAGGCGCGCGGGTTCGATGACCTCCTCGTAGGCGAACTCGCCGAGCATCTTCGCGAGCAGCCGCACCGCCGCGCGGTCCCAGCCCTCCCGGTTCAGTTCCTCGGTGGCGAACGGCGTGCGGTACGGCGCCGGTTCGTGGCTCGCGGGATGTGTCGGCACGGGGACTCCTCGGGGTGGAACCGATGGGGTTCGAGCGTGTGGATGAGACGGCGAGTTGTTCACAGCTGTGCGCGGTGGGCCCGGTCGCGGACCATCAAAGCAGCGCGTTTGCCGGGCAGTTCCACTTCGGCGGAGAAGCGGAAACCGGCGCTCAGGAAGGCCGAGACGGACGGGGTGTTGCGCAGGTCCGGCTCCGCGACCACACGGGCGCAGCGCGGACGGTGGTCGAGCACGAGGTCGGCGACGGCCCTGAGCAGCACGGTGCCGATGCCCCGGCCCCGGTTGCCCACACCGCCGATCAGGAGGTGGATCCCGGTGTCGTGGGGCCGGGCCGGGTAGTGGCGGGCCAGGGGGTCCAGGTCGGCCCGGTAGATCTCCCAGTAGCTCATCGGCCTGCCGTCGAGCACGCCGAGGCAGGGGACGCTGCGCCCGTCGCCCTCGAGTTGCGGGCGCAGGTGGCCGGCGGTGACCGACTCCGGTCCGGCGAGCTCCCAGAAGGCGGCCACCGCTGGGTCGTTCATCCAGCGGCTGATCACGGCGAGATCGCGCGCGGGTTCCACGGGGACCAGCCGGAACACCCCGGCGGAGGTGGTGGCCGGGGTCCACGCGGCCGGATCGCCGACGGGGCCGGAGGTACCGGCCCGCCGTCCCTCTCCGGCCCCTGGCGGAGCCTCGGCCGACGAGGGGCGGGGCCCCGGCGAACCGCGGCGAGCGGGTGAGGCGGGGGCCGGCGGCCCGCCGTCGCCGAGCAGGGTGAACAGCTCTTCGGTGAGCCGCAGCTCCAGCGTGTCCTCGGCGCCCGTGACGCGCGGTGGGGACGCACCGGACTCGGTGTGCGCATCGGCGTGGTCCACCGTGACGCTCTCCTCTCCTCGGTTCGGGCGGGCGGTTCGCTCAGCTGCGCAGCGGGTTGGCGATGGTGACGTAGACGGACTGGGTGTCGACCGGGCCGACGAGCTCGTCCAGCCCGTGCAGACGGGTCAGCAGGTTGGCCTTGCAGCGCAGGTGCGCCGTCTCCAGCAGGTAGGCGGGCAGGGGGGAGCCCAGCGTGCGCGCGTCTTCGAGGAAGCGGCGGAACGCGGCGAGGAGCAGGTGCTCGTCGGCCAGCCGCTGGGAACCGAAGGCGCCGATGAGCCCGAGGACGTTGTTGATGCCGAGGTAGTAGGCGAGCCTCTCGTCGGTGACCGCGTCGGCGACGAAGGTGTCGCTGACGCTGCCGATTCCGGGGAGCCGGTCCTCGAGTGCGGGACGGTGCGACTCGCGGAAGTAGTACCCCTGGTTGTCGCGGTACCGGCCGCCGGCCGGCCAGCCGTCGGCGTCGAGCAGGACCAGGGTGTTCTGCTGGTGGGCCTCCAGGGCCACGCCCGCGTGGGCGTCGAGCCACAGGACGGGCAGCACCACGCGGTCCAGGTAGCGCAGGAACCACTCGGCGCAGACCGCTCCCGTCGTCCTGCCCGTGCGGTCGGCCAGGCGGGAGACGGTCTCCGCGAGCCGCGAGTGCGTACCGGGGCGGCCCGGCCAGGGACGGGGGGCGGTGAGTCCGGCGATGCACACCGCGTCGTCGCCCGGACCGAACGGATTGTGGCGGATCATGACGTCGAGGCCGGGGACGGGCACGCCGTCCGGGGCGTCCACGGCGAGCCAGGCGGGGTCCCGGACGATGTCGAAGCCCGGGTGGACCGCCTGCCACGCACGGGCCAGCCCCGTGCCCAGCAGCCGGTGGACCTCGGTGCCGCGGTGGAGTTCCTTGCGGAGGTTCTCCCGGCGGGAGTTGGTGATGCGCACCCCCAGGGAGAGCTTCAGCATGATGCCGGCGCCGGGGCGGTGCACGGTCCGTACGGAGGAGGTGGGGTGCCAGTGCTCCCCGTACGGGCCGAGGTCGTGGAGGAGGCCCTTGCCGAGCAGGGTGGTCACCTCGGGGCGGCGCTTGAGCTCCGCCGCCTGCCAGGGGTGGAGCGGGAGAGCCGCCGTGCCGTCGGGCAGGCGCAGCCCGTCGGCGTGGGGTGCGAGGAGCTCCTCGGCGCAGACCGGCCGGCCCGCACGGGCCCAGGAGGACTCGGTGGCCAGTACCGAGCGGTCCACGGCCATCCAGTGCAGCGGGAAGGAGCCGCGCGACTCGGGTGAGTAGCGGAGCGTCTCGGTCTCCGTCAGGCCCTCGCGGCTCTTGGGCGTGGGGTGCAGGGGGTGGCCGAGGAGCAGGGACTGCTCGGCGTCGAGGAAGAGGTCGGTCTCCGGGTATGCGGCGGGGGCCCGTCGGCGGTCGGCGAGGAAGACGGCGGTGTTGCGTACCGAGTCCGCCACCCGTGCCACCAGGTCCACACCGGCGTCCCGGTCGCTCTCCCGCCCGAGGAGGGCGGCCACGGTGACGGCGTCGACCCCGGGAGCACCCTCGGGGGCGTTCTCCAGGGTGGGCGTACCGAAGCGGTGCCAGCCCGTCGCGGACCAGTGGCCGACCGGGGCGAGCAGGGCGGTGCCGCTCGCGGGGAGCGGGATGCGCAGGGTGTCCCCCTGCGGCCGGGGCAGGTCGTTCTCCCTGACCCAGCAGCGCAGGAGGTTCTCGGTGCCGGCCGAGTCGGCGGCCCGGAGCGGGTCCGGGTGGTCGAGGGGGTCCGGACGGCCGGGGGTGCCGGTGCGGGCGGGTACGCGCGCGGGGCAGGGCCGGTCTGCGGGGAGTCCGCGCACGGCGGCGCCCGCCCCGGTGTACGGGGTCGCCCGGTGACCGGCCTTCTGACGCGGCACGGTCGTCGGCTCGACGGCGAGGACACCGTCGGGCACGTCCTGTCCTCGCTGTTCGCTGGTGGGAGGGCCGTCGGCCTCGGGCGCAGGGGTGGGGTTCACGGCGGTCTTCCTTGTGAGGGGTCCGGGATCAGGGGGTCGGCCCGGAAGGGGTCCGACGGCTCGCGGAGCGCTCCGCGGCGCTCAGCGCATCGGCGAGACGGTCGACGACCGCCGTGGCCTGTTCGTCGGTGAGAGTGAGGGGTGGGAGCAGCCGGACGACGGCGCTGTCGCGTCCGCCGATCTCGACGATGAGACCGCGGCGCAGGCATTCCTGCTGCACCGCGGCGGCCAGGGCCGGGTCGGGCGGTGGGGCGGATCCGCTCCCGGCGGGGGCGGGGTGCGGCGCGGCCTCGGGGTCGACGAGCTCGATGCCCAGCATCAGGCCGCGGCCCCGTACGTCGCCGATCCGCGGGTGGTCCTCGCTCAGCGTGCGGAGAGCGGCGAGCATGCGGGCGCCGAGCGTCGCGGCACGCTCGGCGAGACGGTTCTCCCGTACGTACGCGAGGGTGGCGCGCCCGGCGGCCATGGCGAGCTGGTTGCCCCGGAAGGTTCCCGCGTGGGCGCCCGGGGGCCAGACGTCGAGCGCCGAGCGGTAGACGATCACCGCGAGGGGGAGCGAGCCGCCGATGGCTTTGGAGAGCACCATGACGTCGGGCACGACTCCGCTGTGCTCGACCGCCCAGAAGGCGCCGGTCCTGCCGACCCCGGTCTGCACCTCGTCCGCGATCAGAGGGATGGACCGGTCCCGGGTGATCTCGCGCATCCGGCGCAGCCACCCGTCGGGGGCGGGGTTCACCCCGCCCTCCCCCTGGACGGGTTCCACGATCATCCCGGCGGGAGCGGGTACCCCGCCCTTGGGATCGTCCAGCAGGTGCTCGGTCCAGCGTGCGGCGATGCCGGCGCCCCGCTCCCCGCCGGTCCCGAAGGGGCAGCGGTAGTCCTGCGGGAAGGGCAGTCTGGTCACCCGGACGTCCGGGGCGCCGCCCGACACGGCCAGCGCTCCGGCGGTCATCCCGTGGTACGCGCCGGTGAAGGCGAGGAGTCCGCTGCGCCCGGTGGCCGCGCGGACCAGCGTGAGGGCGGCCTCGACCGCGTCGGTCCCGGCCGGTCCGCAGAACTGGATCCGGGCGTCGTCGGCGAGCCGGCCGGGCAGGGTGGCGAACAGCTCGGTGGTGAAGGCGTCCTTGACGGGAGTGGCGAGATCGAGGACGTGCAGGGGCGTCCCGGAGTCGATGACCTTCCTGATCGCCTCGAGCACCACGGGGTGGTTGTGACCGAGTGCCAGGGTTCCCGCCCCGGAGAGGCAGTCGAGGTAGCGCCGCCCGTCCGCTCCCTCGATCGTCATCCCCCTGGCCCGGACCGGCACGATCGGCAGCGACCGCGCATAGGTACGGGCCGCCGACTCGCGCAGCGCCTGACGCCGCAGGATCCCCTCGTACGCGGCCTGCGGCGCCGGAGCTGGTTCGGTCACGGCCACGGCTGTGGTCCTCCTGCGGTAAGAGTGGCTTCGTACGCCCGTACGAAGCCCCGGTGACGGACCGCGCGGCTGAACGCTGTCCGGGTGTTCCCCGTACGTACCAACGACGCCGGGCGCGGGGGATCACGGGTGCGGCGGAAGATCCTCGCGGGGCGGGAACCATGGCCCTGCCGCACGCCGTCCCCATCGGCACCGGCATAGTGGGGGCCGCACCCGGAACGGGCCGCCGCGGCCCGCGTGTGCGCGCCGTGGCGTCGAACCGGTGCCGCGCCCGGCGGCCGTCCGCGGTGCGGCAGAGAAGTCAGTGACGAAGTCCCAGGGGGATCACCAGATGCGACCCATGCGCCCGATCGACACCGCACGCCGCGGGAGGAGCGCCCGCCGCACCTCCCCCGTGTTCGCGGCAGCCGCCCTCACCGCTGTCCTCACGCTCACCGTCACCGCCTGCGGTCCCGAGGAGGACGCGGCGAGCGG
Source organism: Streptomyces sp. NPDC020780 (assembly GCF_044334475.1). Taxonomy (NCBI): domain Bacteria; kingdom Bacillati; phylum Actinomycetota; class Actinomycetes; order Kitasatosporales; family Streptomycetaceae; genus Streptomyces; species Streptomyces sp. NPDC020780. The sequence continues at coordinate 444,885 of NZ_JBIRTB010000005.1, forward strand.
CAAGCCGGCCGGCTCCGCCGGCCAGGCCGCCGACGGCAAGGTCACCATCCCGGACGATCTGAAGGACCGGCTCAAGGAGCACGGGATCGACCTCGACAAGTGGCGGAACGGCGAGTGGAAGAACTGGGACCGGGACACGTGGCTGCGTGAGGCCAAGGACTACGTCAACCCGATCATCGAGGACCTGTGGGACCCGGACCGGATGCGGGACGCGGACAAGGCCCCGGAGAACCCCGTCGACAACGACATCTCGGGCGACGAGGGCGTGACGGACCCCACCCCGGCCCCCGTGGAGGCCGCCGCCCTCGCGACGCCGTACCACGCCGGCGCCGCGGAGTCCGGCAAGCTCTTCTTCGACGGGCCCGAGGGGTCGATGGTCTGCTCGGCGACCGTGGTGCAGGACCCGGCCCGCCCGGGCAAGTCCAACATGGTGTGGACCGCGGGCCATTGCGTGCACGCGGGCAAGAAGGGCGGCTGGTACCGCAACATCGCCTTCGTCCCGTCGTACAACGACAACGGCCTGTCGGTGGCCGAGCTGGAGAACGCGCCCAAGGAGAAGATCGCTCCGTACGGCGTGTGGTGGGGCCAGTGGGCGCAGACCTCCGAGCAGTGGATCGCCCAGGGCGCGGGGACCGGCGGCCAGGGCGCGCCGTACGACTTCGCGGTCCTGCAGGTGACACCGGAGAAGGGTTCGACGGGCAAGTCCCTGGAGGAGACGGTCGGTTCCGCGCTGCCCGTCGACTTCGACGCCCCGGCGGTCCCGGAGATCGACACCATGACGGCCACCGGCTACCCGGCGGCTCCGCCGTTCGACGGGCAGAAGGCGTTCCGGTGCGCGGACGAGCCGGGCCGTCTCTCCGTCTTCCAGGACCAGCCGACGATGTACCGCATCGGGTGCACGATGACCGGGGGCTCCTCCGGCGGTGGCTGGGTGGCGAAGGGCCAGGACGGTAAGCCGGCCCTGGTCTCGAACACCTCCATCGGGCCGGTGACCGCCGGCTGGCTGGCCGGGCCCCGTCTGGGCAAGGAGGCCGAGGGCGTCTACCGGGCCGTCAGCGAGAAGTACGCGGGCCGTTAGCAGGACGACGCACCGACGGCCCGGCTCCCTCGTCGAGGGAGCCGGGCCGTCGGTCTTCGTGGGGTGCGACGCCGCCGCCCGTTCCGGGGAACGGGCGGCCGTGCCTCAGTGGGCCACGGGGACGAACGCCGCGAGTTCCGCGCCGAGCTCCTCGTGCACCCGCGCCTTGAGCAGGGTGCCCTCCGGGAGGTGCTCCTCGGAGACGACCTCGCCCTCGGCGTGCACGCGGGAGACGAGTCCGCCCTGGGTGTAGGGCACGAGCGCCTCGATCTCGACGGACGGCCGCGGCAGCTCGGCGTCGATGAGCGCGAGCAGCTCGTCGATGCCGGCACCGGTCCGTGCCGAGACCGCGATCGCGTACCGCTCGGCGCGCATCAGGCGCTGGAGCACCAGCGGGTCCGCCGCGTCCGCCTTGTTGATCACGACGATCTCGGGCACGTCGACCGCGCCGACCTCCCGGATCACCTCCCGCACGGCGGCGAGCTGCTCCTCGGGGGCCGGGTGCGAGCCGTCGACCACGTGCAGGATCAGGTCGGACTCCCCGACCTCCTCCATGGTGGAGCGGAACGCCTCGACCAGGTGGTGCGGCAGGTGCCGCACGAACCCGACGGTGTCGGCCAGGGTGTAGAGCCGTCCGCTGGGCGTCTCCGCCCGGCGCACGGTCGGGTCGAGGGTGGCGAACAGCGCGTTCTCCACCAGGACGCCCGCACCGGTGAGCCGGTTGAGCAGCGACGACTTCCCCGCGTTGGTGTATCCGGCGATCGCGACCGAAGGCACCTTGTTGCGCTTGCGCTCCTGGCGCTTGATCTCGCGGCCCGTCTTCATCTCCGCGATCTCCCGGCGCATCTTCGCCATCTTCTCGCGGATCCGGCGACGGTCCGTCTCGATCTTGGTCTCACCGGGTCCACGCGTGGCCATGCCGCCACCGCCGCTGGACCCACCGCCGCCCATCTGCCGGGAGAGCGACTGACCCCAGCCGCGCAGCCTCGGCAGCATGTACTGCATCTGTGCCAGCGACACCTGGGCCTTGCCCTCGCGGGACTTGGCATGCTGGGCGAAGATGTCGAGGATCAGGGCGGTCCTGTCGACCACCTTGACCTTGACGACGTCCTCGAGGTGGATCAGCTGGCCGGGACTCAGCTCACCGTCACAGATGACGGTGTCCGCGCCGGTCTCCAGCACGATGTCGCGCAGCTCCAGCGCCTTGCCCGACCCGATGTATGTGGCGGGGTCCGGCTTGTCGCGCCGCTGGAACACGGCGTCGAGCACCAAGGCACCCGCCGTCTCGGCCAGCGCCGCCAGCTCCGCGAGAGAGATCTCCGCGTCGTGCACCGTCCCCGAGGTCCAGACACCGACCAGCACCACACGCTCCAGGCGCAGCTGTCGGTACTCGACCTCGGTGACGTCCTCGAGCTCTGTGGAGAGACCCGCCACGCGGCGCAGTGCCGCACGGTCGGAGCGGTCGAACTGGTCGCCGTCGCGCTCCCCGTCGATCTCGTGGCTCCAGGCGACGTCCTCTTCCATCAGGGCGTCGGCCCGCCGGCCCTCGGTGAGGCTCTCGGAGTCGTTTTCCGTGGCGCTCCGCGCGTCGCGCGCGTCCTGGGGAAGGGAAGAAGAGGAGGTCATTGGATCCTTACGTCGATAGAAGTCCGTTACGCCAGTCACAACGCGTCACCCCGCCGGAAGATTCCCCCGGGCGGGGTACCCCGGCCGGCCGCCGTGCCGACGCCTCGATAGTGACATGGCCCCGCTGGGCGCGTCACGCGGGTTTCACCGGGTGTGCGGGCCCCTGCGGGGCCGGGGCCGCGTTGCGCGGCGCCGCGCTGCGCCAGTCCGGGTGCCCCGGCATCGGCGGCGTCCTCTCCGCGTACAGCCAGCCGTCGAAGAAGTCCGTCAGGTCGCGCCCGGCGATGCGGGAGGCCAGCGCGGTGAACTGGGCGGTGCCGGCCGACCCGTCGCGGTGTGTGCGCACCCAGGTGCGCTCCAGGCGGTCGAAGGCCGCTTCGCCGATCTCCTGGCGCAGGGCGTACAGGACGAGGGCGCTGCCGTCGTACACCACCGGCCTGAAGAGGCTGATCTTGTGGTCGGTGGAGGGTGCGTCGGGGTGCGCGGGCGGACCCCCGGCCGCACGCCAGGCGTCGGAGCGGCTGTACGCCTCGCGCATGCGCCGCTCCATCGGCTTCTGCGCGTGCTCCTCCGCGTACCGGGCCTCGTACCAGGTGGCGTGCCCCTCGTTGAGCCAGAGGTCGGACCAGGTCCGCGGCGAGACGCTGTTGCCGAACCACTGGTGGGCGAGCTCGTGCACCATGATCGATTCGATGTACCAGGCGGGGTGGCCCGCGTCGGTGAAGAGGGAGCGTTCGAAGAGGGAGAGGGTCTGGGTCTCCAGCTCGAAGCCGGTGTCCGTGTCCGCGACCAGCAGCCCGTACGTCTCGAACGGGTAGGGGCCGACCTGCTCCTCCATCCAGGCCAGCTGCCCCGGGGTCCTGCGCAGCCAGGGCTCCAGCTTCCCGCGGTCGGCCGCGGGAACGACGTCGCGTACCGGCAGCCCGCGTGGCCCGGTCCGTCGCAGGACGGCGGAGCGGCCGATGGACACCTGGGCCAGTTCGGTGGCCATGGGGTGCCCGGTGCGGTAGGTCCAGGTGGTCGTGGCCCCGTGGCGGCGCTTCCCGGTGGGCAGGCCGCCCGCCACGACGGTGTACTCCTCGGGCGCGGTGACGTGGAAGGTGAAGTAGGCCTTGTCGGACGGGTGGTCGTTGCCGGGGAAGACCCGGTGGGCCGCGTCGGCCTGGTTGGCCATGGCCAGGCCGTCCGCGGTCGGGACCCAGCCGCCGGTTCCGGTGTCCCCGGAGGGGTCGCTGGTGTGCCGGACCGTGATCCGCAGGGGCACTCCCGCGGGGAGCCGGGCGGGGGGCCGGACGATCAGGTCCTCGTCCTCGGTGGAGAACCGGGAGCCGAGCCCGTTGACCTGCACGGAGCGGACGGTGCCCCGGGCGAAGTCGAGGTTGACGCGTTCCAGCGGCGCGGTGGTCCGGGCGTCGATCCTGGTCACGGCGTCCAGGGGCTCGGTGGCGCGGCCGTGGTACCTGAGCGAGATGTCGTACGAGAGGACGTCGTACCCGGGGTTGCCGAGATGGGGGAACAAGCGGTCGCCGATGCCCAGCGGCCCCGGTGCGGGCGCGGTGGCGGCGATGAGGGTGGCCGACGCGGTGGCCAGCAGAGCGGTGCGCAGGCGACGGGAGGTGAGCGGCATGGACTACGGCTACCAGCGGAATCCGGCCACGCGGGAGCGGCGCGCGCCGCACCACCCGAACGGGGGCGCCCGGAGCGGCCGTCAGCCCGCGGCGGCGGGCTGCTGGGCGCGGCTCACGTCGTACACCCCCGGTACGTCGCGCATCGCCCGCATGAGTCCCGGCAGCCCGGCGGCGTCCGGGAGCTGCAGGGTGTAGGTGTGCCGGACGCGCTGTTCGCTGGGCGGCTCGACCGTCGCGGCGACGATGGCCGCGTCCGCTGCGGCGATGGCCTCGGTGAGGTCCGCCAGCAGCCGGGGGCGTCCGAACGACTCGGCGACGAGGGTGACGCGGTAGTCCGCCGTCCCGCCGGGGTCGCCGGTGTCGTTCCAGCGCGCCCCGACGGCCGCCCGGCCGGTCGCCCGCATACGGGCGACGGCCGCGCATTCCCGGCGGTGCACGGTCACGGCCCCGCCGCGCACCATGCATCCGATGATGTCGTCGGGAGGGACGGGCGTACAGCAGCCGGCGAGCCGGACCTGCGATCCGGGTGCGTCGACGGACACGGTCACGGCCCGGCCGCCCGGCCTGCCCCGGCCGTTCGGGGGGCCGTCCCCGGCGTCGGCCGCGCGGTCCGCGCTCTGCTGCGCCCTGCCGGCCCCGGGGCCGTCCGGCCCGTCGTCCCCGGACCGGCTCTGCTGCCCTGGGGCGGCGGCCCGGCCCCTCCGGTGCTCCGGGACGTCGTCCCGGTGGGTCTCCAGCCATCCCGCGATCGCGATGCGCGCGGCAGGCGTACGGGCGTGGTCCAGCCACTCCGGGGAGGGGCCGGAGGAAGCGTCCTGCGCGAGCAGGAGCTGCACGGTGTCACCGTCCCTCAGGACCGTGCTGAGCGTGGCCAGGCGCCCGTTGACGCGGGCTCCGATGCAGCCGTGCGCCTCGTCGCCGTACTGCGCGTACGCGGCGTCGACGCAGCTCGCGCCCGCCGGCAGACCGAGTGTGCCGCCGTCGGTGCGGAAGACGGTGATCTCCCGGTCCTGCGCGAGATCGGCGCGCAGCGTGGTCCAGAAGGTGTCGGGGTCGGTGGCGGACTGCTGCCAGTCGAGCAGGCGCGAGAGCCAGCCGGGCCTGGTCGGGTCGGCGCGCTCCCCGTCGGCGGGCTCGGCCCGGTAGGCGGCGGTGGCGCCGTCCTGCGCGTAGGGATTGCCGAGGGCGACGACACCCGCCTCGGCGACCTTGTGCATCCGGTGCGTGCGGATGAGCACTTCGGCGACCGCGCCCTGCGGACCGACGACGGCAGTGTGCAGCGACTGGTAGAGGTTGAACTTCGGCGCTGCCACGAAGTCCTTGAACTCGGAGATGACCGGGGTGAAACAGGTGTGCAGTTCTCCGAGGACCGCGTAGCAGTCGGCGTCGTCGCCGACCAGGACGAGCAGTCGCCCGAAGTCGGTGCCGCGCAGTTCGCCGCGTTTCGTCCTGACCCGGTGGAGGGAGACGAAGTGGCGCGGCCTGATGAGTACTTCGGCGCTGATTCCGGCTTCGCGCAGTGTCGTCCTGACACGGTCGGCGATCTCGGCGAGCGGGTCGTGGGTGCGGGCCGCCTCGGCGATCAGGGCCCGGGTCCGCTCGTACTCCGCGGGGTGGAGGATCGCGAAGACCAGGTCCTCCAGCTCCGTCTTGAGCGCCTGCACGCCGAGGCGTTCGGCGAGCGGGATGAGGACGTCGCGGGTGACCTTGGCGATCCTGGCCTGCTTCTCGGGGCGCATGACGCCGAGGGTGCGCATGTTGTGCAGCCGGTCGGCCAGCTTGATCGACATGACCCGCACGTCGTTGCCGGTGGCGACGAGCATCTTGCGGAAGGTCTCGGGTTCGGCCGCCGCCCCGTAGTCCACCTTCTCCAGCTTGGTGACGCCGTCGACGAGGTAACAGACCTCCGCCCCGAACTCCGCCTTGACCTGATCGAGCGTCACCTCGGTGTCCTCGACCGTGTCGTGCAGGAGTGAGGCCGTCAGCGTCGTCGTCTCCGCGCCGAGTTCGGCCAGGATCAGGGTCACGGCCAGCGGGTGCGTGATGTACGGCTCGCCGCTCTTTCGGGTCTGGCCGCGGTGGGAGGACTCCGCGAGGACGTAGGCGCGGTGCAGGAGGGACAGGTCGGCATCCGGATGGTGCGCCCGGTGGGCCTCCGCCACATGGCCGATGGCGGCGGGCAGCCGGTCGCGGGAGGCCGGACCGAGCAGGGCCACACGCCCCAGCCGGCGCAGGTCGATCCGCGGGCGACTGCGCTTGCGACTGGGAGCACCTGGATCGGTGGCCTCTGCGCTCATGGGGCACCTCCGGCAACGTCGACCGGCGGCGCGTAGGCGCGGGTGCGCCTCCGGGGCCGGTGCTTGATGCTATCGACCCGACCACGTGGCGCAGTCCCGCTCCTGCTCAGCGTGAAACGGATCACCCATTCGAGCGAAGCTCTAACCGGTCACCGTTTCGAGCCAGGCGGGGTCGATCATGCCTTCGGCGACGATGACCGCGGGACCCGTCATGTCGATCCCGCCGTCCGGATGCTCCGTGATCACCAGGGTGCCGCCGGGGAGGTCCACCGTGTACGTGGCCGGGTCGCCGGTCCTCGCGGGGTCGAGCCCGTCCCTGCGGGCGGCCGCGACGGCCACGGCGCAGGCGCCCGTGCCGCAGGACCGGGTCTCGCCCGAACCACGCTCGTGGACGCGCATGGCGACGTGCCGCGGCCCGCGGTCCACGACGAACTCGACGTTCACTCCGTCCGGATAGACGGACGCCGGGGCGAACGGCGGTACGGAGAGCAGGTCACCGGCGTGTTCCAGGGCGTCGACGAACGCGACGGCGTGCGGATTGCCCATGTTCACGTTGCGCGCGTCCCAGTTGCGGCCGTCCACCGTGACGGTGACGCCCTCGTCCGGGAGCACCGCACGTCCCATGGAGACCGTGATGTCGCCGTCCTTGGCGATGTGCACCCGCTTGACCCCGCCCCGGGTCGCGACGGCCAGATCGCCTTCGCCGACCAGACCGGCGCGCTGCAGGTGCCGGGCGAAGACGCGTACGCCGTTGCCGCACATCTCGGCGACGGAGCCGTCCGCGTTGCGGTAGTCCATGAACCACTCGGCCTGATCGGCCATGGCGAGCGCCTCGGGGTGCGCCGCGGACCGTACGACGTGCAGCAGGCCGTCACCGCCGATCCCCGCGCGGCGGTCGCAGAGGCGCGCGACGACGCGACCCGGCAGGGCGACGGCGTTGTCCGGGTCCGGAACGATCACGAAGTCGTTCTCGGTGCCGTGGCCCTTGAGGAAGGTGATCTGCGCAGTGCTCACGGATCCACTGTACGAGGCCGCGCCGCCCGTCCGCCTCGCCGGTCCGCCCGCCCACCGGGCGACCGCCTGCGGCGTCCTCTCAGCGGAGTCGCGCCACGCGCCAGACGGCCAGGGCGACCAGGCCCGCACCCACGACGACGTAGAGCCCGATCACGCGCCAGTCGGGGCGTTCCCCGGCGCCTCTGGCCGGCAGTCCGGGCCAGGTGTGACCCACCCGGCGGGCCGCCATCATGGCCCAGCCCGCGGCGCAGCAGCTGATCAGCAGTCCCAGCATCGCCACGACGGCACCGCCGCCGCCGAACTCGAAGGCGAGCGGGAAGGCGAACATCAGGGAGCCGAGCGCCGCCAGCACCACGATGGGCGCGAGCTGCCAGATCCGCATGCGGCGGACCGGACGGAGCTCGACCTCGACCTCGGGGGCCACGTCGTGCTCGTCGGGCCCGTCCGGGCTCAGGCGTCCCGTCTCGTGCCGCGTATCCGGTGCGTCCCGGTCTGTGTCGCGAGGGCCGGCCTCCATCGCCACGCGCCCTCCCAACTCGGACTCCACTGGTCGATCGATGCTCGATGATGGCACGGCGTGGGGCACCGAAATGACGGGCGGAGCGTCCCGATGCCATCACGTGATCAGGCTGTAACCGCCCGTTCGACCAACGCCAGCGCCCGGTGCGGGAGTTCCCCGCGGTGTTCCTCGGCGCCACTGAGCCACTGGACGCGCGGGTCGCGCCGGAACCACGAGTCCTGACGGCGCGCGAAGCGTTTGGTGGCGCGTACGGTCTCGGCGCGCGCCTCCTGCTGGGTGCACTCGCCCGCGAGCGCGGACAGGACCTGCTGGTAGCCGAGTGCGCGCGAGGCGGTACGCCCCTCGCGCAGCCCCAGGGCCTCCAGGCCGCGTACCTCCTCCACGAGCCCCGCCTCCCACATCCGGTCCACCCGGGCGCTGATCCGCCCGTCGAGTTCCGGGCGCTCCACGTCCACGCCGATCTGCACCGCGTCGTAGACCGCCTCGTCGCCCGGAAGGTTGGCGGTGAACGGCTTGCCCGTGATCTCGATGACCTCGAGGGCGCGGACGATACGGCGGCCGTTACTGGCCAGGATGGCCCCGGCCGCCTCCGGGTCCGCGGCTGCGAGCCGGGCGTGCAGGGCACCGGAGCCGTGTTCCGCGAGTTCGTCCTCGAGCCGGGCGCGCACGCCCGGGTCGGTCCCCGGGAACTCCAGGGCGTCGATCGCACCCTTGACGTAGAGGCCGGAGCCGCCCACCAGGACGGGGGTACGTCCCTGGGCCAGCAGCCTGTCGATCTCGGCGCGGGCCAGACGCTGGTACTCGGCGACGCTGGCGGCTTCGGTGACGTCCCAGATGTCCATCAGGTGGTGCGGAACGCCGCCGCGCTCGGCCAGGGTCAGTTTCGCCGTGCCGATGTCCATGCCGCGGTAGAGCTGCATCGAGTCGGCGTTGACGACTTCGCCGCCGAGCCGCTGGGCGAGAAAGACTCCCAGGTCGGACTTTCCGGCGGCGGTGGGGCCGACGACGGCGATGACGCGGGGGGTGGGAGCTGGTCTTCTCACCGGGACAGTGTCCCAAACTCCGGGACGCCCGAGTTCCGCAACGGCCCCCCGCCGCGTGCCCGGCAGCACCCGCAAGGTCTTCTTCCGGGTAAAATGTACGAACAGTCCCCCGAGCACGGAAGGTGACCCATGGGTTTCCTGGACAACCTGAAGGCCAAGCTGGCCCCGGCCAAGGACAAGGTCGGCGACCTCGCGCAGCAGCACGGGGGCAAGATCGACCAGGGCCTCGACAAGGCCGCCCGCACGGTCGACCAGAAGACCAAGGGCAAGTACAGCGAGAAGATCGTGTCCGGTACGCAGAAGGCAAAGGACGCGGTGGACCGCCTGGGTCAGAAGAACGAGGGCGGTACGCCGCCCACGCCGCCGGCGTCCTGATCCGGGGCCGGACGAGTAGGGCACGGCCGTGAGGGCCGGGGAAGCACGTCGCTCCCCGGCCCTCACGGCTGTCGGCCCCCCGTCACGACCAGGCGGCGACCGCGTAGCCCACGCCGTACGGGGCGTCCTCGTACAGCAGCCGCCCGCCGAGCCCGGCGCCCCGCGCCGCCCCCGCGAGCACCTGCCAGGGCGCCCGGCCTGCCACTCGCAGCTCCCGGGCGAGTTCCTCGTCCAGGGCCGCCAGCGCGGAGAGATCGGCCGCACCGAGGGCCCGGAAGGCCGCCGCGTCGAAGTCCACCGCCCGTTCGTCCAGGTAACCGGGAGCCTTGACCGTACGACAGGCGCTGCCGTCACCCATGACCAGCAGGGCCACCCGGTCCGCCCGGCCGGCCAGCTCCCGTCCGGCCTCCGCGCAGCGGTCGGCGGACAGCGGCTCGTCCACCCCGAGCCCCTCGACCGGGGCGCAGGACCACCGGGAGCGGGCCAGCAGCCAGGCGCCGACGGCGAGGGACGCCGGGAGCGGGCGGTCCGGGGCCGCCGATCCGGCGGGCGGCTCCCCCAAGCGGACGGCGAGCTCGACACCGAACGCGGCGAAGGTACCGGGCGAACCCACGGGGTAGGGGCCGCGCTCGGACGGGCCTGCGGGCCCGGCGACGATCAGCAGGTCGGGTCGCGAGGCGGCGAGCACCCCGAGCGCGTCGGCACACGCGGCCCGCGCCGGGTCGAGCTCGTGCGCGGCACCCGCGGCGACCTCGGGGACCAGGAGAGGCGGGCAGGGACACACGGCGGCGGCGACAAGCATGCCGGTCAGCGTACTGCGAGACCCCCGGGCACAGGTTGCGCACCACCCGTCCGGTCGCGCCCGCGCCCGAGGCGCGGCCCACCGGCCAGCCCCGAAGCGGGTGGGGGGGGGCCGCCGGGGCGGGTCGCGCCTGCGGGGGGGGGCTGCTTCCCCATCCGCCTCCTGGCGGAACCGGACTCGCTTCGGGCTCCGCCTCGAACGCCGGCGAGGCCGGAAGCCCGCCGCCCGAGCCGTGGGCCCCGCCCCGCGCGCCGCCCTCAGTCGCAGCCGCATCCAGGCGCCGCGGCCGGCGTCGGCGCGGGTGCGCCGATGCCCGGCAGCCCGAGCATGACCCCCGCCGGCTTCGGAGCCACAGCCTCCGTGCGCTTCGCCCAGGCGTCCCCCGAACGGGTGTGCCGCACACCCAGCGGGGCGCCCTCGGCGAGGAGGTGGTGCGGGGCCGCGTACGTGATCTCGACGGTCACGACGTCCCCGGGGCGCACGTCCTGCGCCGGCTTGGTGAAGTGGACGAGGCGATTGTCCGGGGCGCGCCCGGAGAGGCGGTGCGTCGCACCGTCCTTACGTCCCTCGCCCTCGGCGACCATGACGTCCAGGGTGCGGCCGACCTGCTTCTTGTTCTCCTCCCAGGAGATCTCCTCCTGGAGGGCGGACAGGCGCATGTACCGCTCCTGGACGACCTCCTTGGGGATCTGCCCCTCCATCTCCGCGGCGGGCGTGCCGGGGCGCTTGGAGTACTGGAAGGTGAAGGCGTTGGCGAAACGGGCCTCGCGGACGGCGTGCATCGTCTGCTCGAAGTCCTCCTCGGTCTCGCCGGGGAAGCCCACGATGATGTCGGTGGAGATGGCCGCGTCCGGCATGGCGGCGCGCACCTTGCCGATGATGCCGAGGAAGCGCTCCTGGCGGTACGAGCGCCGCATGGCCTTCAGGATCGTGTCCGAGCCCGACTGCATCGGCATGTGGAGCTGGGGCATCACGTTCGGCGTCTCGGCCATCGCGGCGATCACGTCGTCGGTGAAGTCGCGCGGGTGCGGCGAGGTGAAGCGGACCCGCTCCAGGCCCTCGATGGTGCCGCAGGCGCGCAACAGCTTGGAGAAGGCCTCGCGGTCACCGATGTCGGAGCCGTAGGCGTTCACGTTCTGGCCGAGCAGGGTGATCTCGCTGACGCCCTCGGCGACGAGCGCCTCGATCTCCGCCAGGATGTCGCCGGTGCGGCGGTCCTTCTCCTTGCCGCGCAGGGCCGGGACGATACAGAAGGTGCAGGTGTTGTTGCAGCCCACGGAGATGGACACCCACGCGGCGTACGCGGACTCGCGGCGGGTGGGCAGAGTGGACGGGAAGGCCTCCAGGGACTCGGCGATCTCGACCTGCGCCTCCTCCTGGATCCGCGCGCGCTCCAGGAGCACCGGCAGCTTGCCGATGTTGTGCGTACCGAAGACGACGTCGACCCAGGGGGCGCGCTTGACGATGGTGTCGCGGTCCTTCTGCGCCAGACAGCCGCCGACGGCGATCTGCATCCCGGGGCGCTTCGTCTTCATGGGGGCGAGGCGGCCGAGGTTCCCGTACAGCTTGTTGTCGGCGTTCTCCCGCACCGCGCACGTGTTGAAGACGACGACGTCCGCGTCACCGTCCGCACCCTCGGGGGCGCGGACGTAGCCGGCGTCCTCCAGCAGCCCCGACAGGCGTTCGGAGTCATGGACGTTCATCTGGCACCCGTAAGTGCGTACCTCGTAGCTCTTCTGGACGTCCACTGCTTCGCTCCGGTTGCCGCTGGTCATGGGACAAGGGTAGGCGGTGGCCGGGCACCTTCCGGCCGCCGGAGTCCCTCGGGGGATCCGGCCTGGCCAGGACGGGGCGTGGACTGGCAGGATCGCGCCATGCTGCACGCACTGTCCCGATTCGGCCGGCGCCGCACCCTCCAGGGAGGCGCCGGGGCCGCGCTCGTCCTCGGGCTGCTGCTGTGGTGGGTCCTCCCACTGGGGAGCCCGGAGCCGAGCGGTTCGCTGACCTTCTCCACCGGCGTACGCAGCGGCGTGTACCAGCGCTACGGGGAGCGCCTGGAGGGCGCGCTGGCCAAGGACATGCCCAAGGTGTCGATACGGCTGCGGACCAGCGAGGGCTCCCAGCAGAACATCGAACGGGTGGCGACGGGAAAGGCGGACTTCACCATCGCCACCGCCGACGCCGTGGCCACGTACCTGCAGAGCGGGCGGGCCGGCGGAGACCGGCTGCGCGGCTGCGTCCGGCTGTACGACGACTACGTCCAGCTGGTCGTCCCGAGGGACTCCGGCATCCGGACGGTCGGCGACCTGCGGGGCAAGCGGGTCGGCGTCGGGCAGAAGGGTTCTGGGGTGCTCCTCGTCGCCGACCGGCTGATGAAGGCGGCCGGCGTCGATCCGGCCGGGGACATCACGCCGGTCCACGCGGGCATCGACACCATGCCGGCCAGGCTGACGTCCGGCACCCTGGACGCCTTCTTCTGGTCCGGCGGCCTGCCGACCGGTGCGGTGCAGGACCTGTCGGAGAAGTTCGCCGTCCGGCTGGTGCCGCTCGAGGACGCACTGATCGCGAAGCTGCAGGCGGCCGGCGGCTCCACCCGCCACTACCGTTCGGCCGTGATGCCGGCCGACGCCTATCTCGACGCCCAGCAGGGACAGGCGGTACGGACGGTCGCGGTCGCCAATCTGCTGATCACGACGGACCGTACGGATCCGCTGATGACCGAGGCCTTCACCCGCACCGTGATCGACAGCAGGGACCGGATCGGGCGCGAGGTGCACGCCGCGCAGCTGGTGGACCTCCGGACCGCGATCTACACCGATCCGCTGCCGCTGCACGAAGGGGCCAAGCGCTACTACCGTTCGGCCAAGCCCTGAGCGGCCGCCCCGCGAAGCCGGTGCGCGGGCGGCTCAGAGCCTGTCCGGTGACCGGGGGCCGGACCGCATCCGCTCTCCGGGCCCCGGTCACCCGGCAGGCTCTCAGGCGTGCGGAGCGTCGCGCGGCACGGTGAGCGTCACCCGCAGGCCGTGCGGTTCGTGCCGGTCGTAGCCGATCGATCCGCCACCGGCCGCCAGCAGCGCCCGGGAGATGGAGAGCCCGAGCCCGGACCCCTTGATGTTCTGGTGCCGGTTGCTGCGCCAGAAGCGGTCGCCGATGCGCTCCAGCTCCTGCTCGCTCAGACCGGGCCCCCGGTCGGCGACGACGATCGTGGTGCCGGAGCCGTCGGTTCCGGCCGTGACCGTGACCTCCTGACCCTGCGGGGTGAACTTCAGCGCGTTGTCGATGACGGCGTCCAGGGCGCTGGAGAGCGCGATGGGATCCGCCCAGCCGGTCACCGCGGGGGCGCCGTCCAGTGTCAGCCGTACGCCCTTCTCCTCGGCGAGCGGACGCCAGGAGGCGACCCGTTCGCCGGTGAGCGCGCCGATGTCCGTGAGCCGCAGGTCCGCCGGGGCGTGCTCGGCCAGCGCCAGGTCCAGCAGGTCGTCCAGGACCCGCGCGAGGCGCTTGCCCTCCGTGCGCACCGAGGCGATCTCCCCGTTGCCCTCCGGGAGTTCCAGGGCGAGGAGTTCGATGCGCAGGAGCAGCGCCGCCAGGGGATTGCGCAGCTGGTGCGAGGCGTCGGCCACGAAGGCCCGCTGCTGCTCCAGCACGTCCTCGACGTTGTCCGCCATCTCGTTGAAGGAACGGGCCAGGCGCCTGAGTTCGGGAGGCCCGCCGGAGGCGACGACCCGTGACCTCATCCGGCCGCTGGCGATGTCGTGGGTGGCCGCGTCCAGGGTGCGTACGGGCAGCAGGACCCAGCCGGTGAGGCGGAACGCGGCACCGACCGCGACGAGCATGGCCGCGCTCTCGCCGAGGGCGATGAGCAGCCAGCCCCGCAGGGTCCGGGACCGCATGTCACCGGTCGGGGAGTCGGTCACCACGACGGCCACGACATCGCCGTCGCGCACGACCGGGGAGGCGACGACGAGCCGGCCGCGCTGCCAGGGCCAGACCTGCGCCGGATCGTGGGAGCGCCGGCCGAGCAGGGCTTCCCGGAACGCCTGGCGCCCCTCCCCCTCCACCGGCAGGGTCCAGGAGGCGGGGGCCTTGGCGAGGGCCCGGTCGTCCCGGTAGAAGACGCCCGCCCGGATCCCGTACACCGAGTCGTAGGCCCTGAGCTCGGTCTGCAGGATGCGCTGCCGTTCTCCGGAGTCCTCGATGAGCGCGCCGGCGAACTGCGCGAGCGCGGCGAAGCGCGCCGTGTCGTCGATGCGGTCGATGACGACCCGCTGCTGTTCGGCGGCGGCGACCCGCACGGCCAGGGGGAAGCCGAGGGCGAGCAGCACGGCGGCCATCAGGACGATGAGCAGGGGGAGCAGGCGGGTGCGCACGGGGAACGTACGCCCTCAGGCCTGCGGCGGGACGAGTCGGTAGCCGACGCCCCGCACGGTCTCGATCAGGGCGGGCAGCCGCAGCTTGGAGCGCAGCGACGCGACGTGCACCTCCAGGGTGCGTCCCGTGCCCTCCCAGCTGGTCCGCCACACCTCGCTGATGATCTGTTCCCGGCGGAAGACCACGCCGGGGCGCTGGGCGAGAAGCGCGAGCAGGTCGAACTCCTTGCGGGTGAGCTGGACCTCGTGGCCGTCGACACTGACCCTGCGGGTGGGCAGCTCGATGCGGACCGGGCCGAGCCGCAGGGCCGCGAGCGGGGTGGGCCCGGTGTCCTCGCCGGGGGGTCTGCGCCGGGCCACGGCGTGGATGCGGGCCAGGAGTTCGCCGGTGTCGTACGGCTTGACGACGTAGTCGTCCGCGCCGAGGTTGAGGCCGTGGATGCGGGAGCGCACGTCGGCGCGCGCGGTCACCATGATCACCGGGATCGCGGAGCGCTTGCGGATCTTCCCGCACACCTCGTAGCCGTCCTGGTCGGGCAGGCCGAGGTCGAGGAGCACGACCGAGAACGGCTCCTTGTCCGCGGGCAGCAGCGCCCGCAGGGCCTCCTCGCCGTTGCGGGCGTGCACGACCTGGAAGCCGTGGCGCGCGAGCACGGCGGACAGGGCCGCCGCGACGTGGTCGTCGTCCTCGACGAGCAGCAGTCTCATGCCCCCCCTCTCCGCCTCATGTCCGCCGGCACGGCACGTGTGCACCGGCCGGGCGCCGCACCCGGCGGATCTTGCCGTACGGCGAGGATCCGCGCAGTCCCGTACAGGGCATCCACGCCGATGACCGGCACGTCAGTCAAGCCCCTCCCCGTTACCTACGCGTTTCCGTTATGGACCCGGTACGCCACCCTGCGGGGCGTGGCGTACCGCACACGCCGCGTGTCCGGTGGCGGCCTGATCGTTATCCTCAAGTTCCGCTCAGATGTGATGACGCTGGTCGCACCGCCTCACTATGGTCTCCCCCTAACCGAGGAGGACGGAGCAAAAAGCCGATGAGCGGAGTTTCAGTGACCAAGGCCGCCCAGGACGCCGCGACCACGGGTGACGACCTTGTCGTACTGAGCGACGTCAACAAGCACTTCGGCGCGCTGCATGTGCTCCAGGACATCGACCTGACCATCGCCCGTGGCGAGGTTGTCGTCGTCATCGGGCCCTCCGGGTCCGGGAAGTCCACGCTGTGCCGCACGATCAACCGCTTGGAGACGATCGACTCGGGCGCGATCACGATCGACGGCAAGGCCCTGCCCCAGGAGGGCAAGGAGCTGGCGAGGCTGCGCGCCGATGTCGGCATGGTGTTCCAGTCGTTCAATCTCTTCGCACACAAGACGGTGCTGGAGAACGTGATGCTGGGGCAGCTCAAGGTCCGCAAGGCGGACAAGGCGGCCGCTGAGGAGAAGGCCCGTTCGCTGCTCGACCGGGTGGGAGTGGCCACGCAGGCCGACAAGTACCCCTCCCAGCTCTCCGGCGGTCAGCAGCAACGGGTCGCCATCGCACGCGCGTTGGCGATGGACCCCAAGGTCATGCTGTTCGACGAGCCGACGTCCGCGCTCGACCCGGAGATGATCAATGAGGTGCTGGAGGTCATGCAGCAGCTCGCCCGGGACGGGATGACCATGGTCGTCGTCACGCACGAGATGGGCTTCGCCAGGTCGGCGGCGAACCGCGTCGTCTTCATGGCGGACGGGAAGATCGTCGAAGAGGCCACGCCGGACCAGTTCTTCAGCAATCCGCGCAGTGACCGGGCCAAGGACTTCCTGTCGAAGATCCTGCACCACTGATTCCGGACGACTGTTCTCCGGACCAGCTGATCACTCACATCGCGTCAACCCCAGGGAATTCCACCATGCAGCTTCGTAAGGTCACCGCCGCCTCGGCCGCCGTGCTCGCGCTCGCCCTCACCGCCACCGCCTGCGGCTCCGGCGACAAGGACGACTCGGCGGGCGGCGGCAAGAAGATCACGATCGGTATCAAGATCGACCAGCCCGGTCTCGGCCTGAAGACTCCGGACGGCAAGTTCGCCGGCTTCGACGTCGACGTCGCCACGTACGTCGCCAAGGAGCTCGGCTACGACGCCAAGAACATCGAGTTCGTCGAGACGAAGAGCGCCGACCGCGAGACCGCCATCGAGCGTGGCGACGTGAAGTTCATCGCCGCGACGTACTCCATCAACGACGAGCGTCTGCAGAAGGTCGACTTCGCCGGCCCGTACCTCCTGGCCCACCAGGACGTCCTCGTCCGGGCCGACGACGACTCCATCAAGTCGCCCGCGGACCTCAACAACAAGAAGCTCTGCTCGGTCACCGGTTCGACTTCGGCGAAGAACGTCAAGGAGAAGCTGGCCCCGAAGGCTCAGCTGCAGAACTACGGCGGATACTCCGAGTGCCTCACCGGTCTGGAGAACAAGGCCATCGACGCTCTGACCACCGACGACTCCATCCTCGCCGGATACGCGGCGCAGGACGCCCACAAGGGCAAGTTCAAGCTGGCCGGCTTCAAGATGACCAACGAGAACTACGGCATCGGTCTGAAGAAGGGCGACGCCGACCTCAAGAAGAAGATCGACGCCGCGCTGACCAAGATGGTCTCGGACGGTTCCTGGGACAAGGCGGTCGAGGCCAACTTCGGCCCCGCCAACTACAAGAACGAGCCCGCGCCGAAGACCGGCAACATCGTCAAGTAGGGCTCCTGTCACCGGGCGGTCCGAAGCCGGGCTGATGAGGTGCGCCGCCGCCGAGGCGGCGCACCGAGCCCTCCCCACACGTGGAAGCACGGGAGATCGTGTTCGACTTTCTTGAAGGTTACGACCTACTGGGGGCCTTCTGGGTAACGGTGAAACTCACCGTCTACTCCGCCCTCGGATCCCTTATATGGGGAACACTGCTGGCCGGCATGCGGGTCGGCCCGGTCCCCCTGATGCGCGGTTTCGGTACCGCTTATGTGAACAGCGTCAGAAACATCCCACTGACGGTCATCATCGTCTTCGCGTCACTGGGCCTCTTCCAGACCTTGCAGGTCACCCTGGGAGGCGGAGACGACTTCGAGGTCATCAACTTCCGCCTCGCGGTGCTCGCCCTGTCGCTGTACACCGCCGCCTTCGTCTGCGAGGCCCTGCGCTCGGGCATCAACACGGTGCCCACGGGCCAGGCAGAGGCGGCACGGGCACTCGGGCTGAGCTTCACCCAGGTCCTCCGGCTGATCATCCTCCCCCAGGCCTTCCGCTCGGTCGTGAACCCCCTGGCCAACGTGCTCATCGCGCTGACCAAGAACACCACCGTCGCCGCGGCGATCGGCGTGGTCGAAGCGGCCTACCTGATGAAGGACATGATCGAAGCAGAGGCTCAACTCATCCTCATCTCGGCCATCTTCGCGTTCGGATTCATCTGCCTCACCCTTCCGACCGGGCTCCTCCTCGGCTGGGTGAGCAAGAAGGTGGCGGTGAAGCGATGACGACGTCCGTCCTCTTCGACGCGCAGGGACCCCACGCCAAACAGCGCAACATCCTGTACACCGTGGTGTTCGTGGCGGCCCTCGCCGCCCTCGGATGGTGGCTCTACACCAGCCTCGACGAGAAGCACCAGCTCGACTGGGTCAAGTGGGAGCCGTTCTTCACGAGCTTCCAGCCGTGGGAGACCTATATCTGGCCGGGGCTCCAGAACACGCTCAAGGCCGCGTTCTTCGCCCTCCTGATCGCCCTGCCGCTCGGCGCGCTGTTCGGCATCGGCCGGCTCTCCGACCACCGGTGGGTCCGGATGCCGTCCGGCGTCGTCGTGGAGTTCTTCCGCGCCATCCCGGTCCTGATCCTGATGATCACGGCGAACGCCGCCTACTCGGAGTTCACCGACATCGACAGCGACGTGCGTCCGCTGTACGCCGTCGTCACGGGTCTGGTGCTGTACAACGCCTCGGTCCTCGCCGAGATCGTCCGCGCCGGCATCCTGTCGCTCCCCCGGGGCCAGACCGACGCCGCCAAGGCGATCGGGATGCGCAAGGGCCAGACGATGCGGTTCGTCCTGCTGCCGCAGTCGGTGACGGCCATGCTGCCGGCGATCGTCAGCCAGATCGTGGTCATCGTGAAGGACACCGCCCTCGGCGGCGCGGTCCTCACCTTCCCCGAGCTGCTCGCGTCGGTCCGCCCGATGAGCGCCAACTACGGCGCCAACACCATCGCGTGCTTCACCGTCATCGCGGTGATCTTCATCGCGGTGAACTTCCTGATCACCTCGTTCGCGAGCTGGCTCGAAGGCAGGCTGAGGCGAGGGAAGAAGAGCACGGGCGCGGTGGTCGGCGGCGGACCCGACGGAGGCGTCGAGACCATCGGCACACCGAAGCTCGTCACCGAGGACGGGCACGGGGTCTGACAGACCACCGGTACGGAACTCACGGGGGGCGCCGGCGCATCTGCCGCGCCCCCCGCCACGGTCCACTGTCACTTGACGCAAGCACCGGCAGTGGGTTGCATACGTTCTGTGATCGCGCCCCGAACGTCCGCCGCCGCACTCCCTTCCCGCCCCTCGCCGTCGACCCTCAGCGCCGAAGGGAACACACCGTGGACCCGGTGATCGTCGTGGGTGCCGGGCCGGTCGGTCTGGCGCTCGCGCTGGGGCTGGCCGCCCAGGGCGTTCCCTCCGTCGTGCTCGACGAAGGCCCGGGGAAGGAGGAGCCCCGCCCTGCCCGCACCGTGGTCCTGCGTGAGGACACCGCCGACATGGTGGGGCGGCTGGGATGCGATGCCCTCCCCGAGGAAGGACTGCGCTGGACCGGCTGGCGGTCGGTACGGCGCAAGCAACTGGTGCGCGCCGTTCCGCTGGGCGAGGAGGAGGGCGCCGTCCCACTGCCCGCCCCCGTCCACGTGCCCCAGCACGCCCTCACCGGGGGCCTGCGGGAGGCGGCCGCCCGGCACTCCCTCGTACGGATGGTGCCGTTCAGCCGGATCGACACGCTGGAACAGGACGCCGACGGGATCACGGTGCACACCAGGGGGCCCGGCTCGACCTGGTGGCGCGGGAGTTACCTGGTCGGCTGCGACGGCGCCCGGTCCACAGTACGCAAGCTCCTCGACATCCGCTTCCCCGGCCGTACGGCGGTGGAGCGGCACGCCGTCGCCGCGCTCCGCGTCGAACTCCCCTGGCCGGGCGAGGCGTTGCTGCACCGTGCACCGCCCTGGCGGACGGGCGGCGCGGAGGTCACCGCACGGCCGCTGCCCGACGGTGTCTGGCGGCTGGACTGGCTCCTTCCACCCCGGGGCGAACTCGTCACCCCCGACGCCCTGATCACCCGGGTCCGCGACACGCTCGCGGGCTGGTGCGGCGACACCCCGCCCTACGAGCTGCTGGACACCGGTGTGTACACCCTGCACCACCGGCTGGCCCGGCGGTGGCGGGTGAAGCGGGCCTTCCTCGCCGGGGACGCGGCCCACCTGCTGGGCGCGCTCGGCACCCAGGGCCTGGACGAAGGACTGCGGGACGCGGAGAACCTGGCCTGGAAACTGGCCCAGGCCTGGCACCAAGGCGCCTCGGAGCTGCTGCTCGACAGCTACCAGGCGGAGCGCCGCGCGGCGGTCGCCTCCCGGCTGCGAGCCGCCGACCAGTCGCTGCCGATACTGCGCGGCGGCGCGGGTCTGCGGACGCTCGTACCCGGCAGCGCCCGGGGGCACGACACCTTGCTGGCCGACGGCCACCTGGGGTGCGGACCGCTGGGTGCGCCCCCCTCGTACACGCACTCACCTCTTTCACCTGAGCACTCCGGGGCGCACACTCCTGTGAGCACGCCCCCTGGCGCGCCGGTCACCGACGTCCGGGTGACGGCGCCCGACGGGAACACGGCGCGGCTGCGCGAACGGCTGGGCCGGGGGCACATGCTCGTGATCCTCGTCGCTCCGGGCACCGGAGTCTGGGACCGGCGGCACTGGCTGACCGCCGGCGTCATGCCCCGGCTGGCCGACGCGGTGGACGGACTGCCGGTGAAGGCCGAACTGCTGCTGACGGAGAGCTACCCCGGGGCGACGGCCCACACCGTGCTGCTGGTCAGGCCGGACGGGCACCTGGTGGCGGCCTTCAGCGGGGTCCGGCCGGCTGAACTTCGGGCGGCGGCGGATGCCGCGCGCGGGGGAGCTGTGGGGACGGTGGGTGGCGACGGGGCACACGCTCCGGACGCCTCCGACCGGACCGCGGACGTCAATTGACCGTCGCAGGCGCACATGGTGTACTCCAGATCATGACCGACACCGATGTGCGCCTGTGGCGGAGGGTCCATATGGATCTCGTCCGCTATGCGGGCTGCGTGTGTCGTCCGTCCTGCTGAATCGCCTCCTCCGCACGCCGTGCCGTTCTCCGCGCACGGGCGTGCCCTCCAGCGAACTCCCAGGACGGAACCCGTGTCTGCGCCCATTCCCTCCCTCCGCACGTCCTCGTCCGGGGACGGCGCTTCCGCCGGCTCCCCCGGTACCGCCGCGGCTGCCGGGGTCCCCGCCACTCCCGCCGCCCCCGGTCCGACGGCTGCGGAGCTGCTCGACTTCGTCCGCAGGACCGCGGACGACACCGCTCTGGTCGCCTCGCTCCCCCTCGACCCCGACGGCCGCACCTGGCTCCGGCTCGAAGGGCCCGGCGGCAGCGAGGCGTGGCTGATCGGCTGGCCGCCCGGTTCGGGCACCGGTTGGCACGACCACGCCGAATCGGTCGGCGCCTTCACCGTCGCCTCGGGCACGCTGCGGGAGCATTCCCTGGCCGCCCGGCTCCCCACCGAGGGCTGGCGCACGCTCGAACTCACCGAGGGCATCGACCGGACCCGACTGCTCGCCACCGGGCGGGGCAGGGCGTTCGGCCGGCACCACGTGCACGAGGTGCTGAACGAGTCGGGACAGCAACACGCCGTTTCCGTACACGCCTACTACCCGCCCCTGCCTGCGATCCGTCAGTACAGTCGCACCGGCCAGGTGCTCCGCCTGGAGCGGACCGAGGGACCGGAGGACTGGCAGTGAGCAGGGCGGACGAGAACCGTACGGTGCGGACGGTGAACACCGACGGAGCGCGCACGGACGACGTCGGCATCGGCACAGTGCGCGCCGGCGCTGCGGAGGCCGGCGCTGCGGAGGCCGGCGCGGCCGACTTCGGCGCTGCGGGGGCCGGCGCTGCAGTAACCGGCGCGGCCGACTTCGGCGCGGAGGACATCGAGCGAGTGGACCGGGTGGACGGTGAGCGGGCAGGCGTCGGGCGAGTGAGTATCGACGAGCTTCTGGAACAGGTCCGGGCAGGGTACGAGCGGATCGGCCCCCGGGAGGCTGCCGCCGCGGCGGCCGAGGGCGCCCTGCTGGTCGACATCCGGTACGCGGCCCTGCGGGAGAGGGACGGTCTGATCCCGGGCGCCCTGGTCGTCGAACGGAACGAGCTGGAATGGCGCCTCGATCCACTGGGCAGCCACCGCGTCCCGGAGGCGGCGAGTCACGACCTGCCGGTCGTACTGATCTGCAACGAGGGGTACGCCTCGTCTCTCGCGGTCGTGTCCCTGCGGCAGCTCGGCCTTCGCCGGGCCACGGACCTGATCGGCGGCTTCCAGGCCTGGCGCGCGGCCGGCCTGCCGGTCGCTCTGCGGGTGACCGGCAGGACCGAATGACGGCCTGACACACCCGAACGCCGCTCCCCGGTGGAGCGATCGCCCCGCGCGACGGACATTCACCTCACCACTGAGGACCGGAATGTACGGAGATGTCGCGCCGATGGAAACCGTTCACCCCACCCCCGACCAGGTCGACGTCCAGGCCTCCCGGCTCCATGACTCACAGGTGTGGCAGCAGATCGTCACGGGCTGGGACCGGACCACTCTCGATGCCGCTCCCCCCGCGGCCGCGCCGGTGCCGGTTCGGGTTCCGGTGCCAACAGCGCCCGTACCCGTCGTGCCCGCGCCCGCCGAGGAGGCGGCGTCGGAACCGGAGGGCCCGGGCGACTGGCGGGACCTGCTGTCGGTACCCGTCGACCGGCTCATCAAGGAGTCGCTGCGGGCACTGCCCGCCCGGCCACCCCGCGAACGGCCGCTCCCCGGGCGCCTGGGCGCCGTGCTGCCCGAACGCCTCCACGCGTGGCGCCGGATCGGTCAGCCCGATGTCCTTCCCTCCACCCACCTCGGCTACGCGCGGCAGATCCTGACCGAGTGGGGGTGGCAGAACACGCCGTACCGCCTGCGCAACGCCCGTGGTGCGCGCTGTCTCTGCGGGGCGATGCTGACCGCGCACAGGCTGGGGTACGGCTCCCTCGAAACCGTGGACCGGGCCGGTGCCTGGCTGATCACCGAACTGCGTTCCCAGGGCTGGACGGACCTCATCGGCCCCTGGAACCGGCAACCCGGACGCACCGCGTCGGACGCCCTGTCCCTGATCGACGCCACGATCCGACGGGCGTCCCTGGCCGGACACTGACCTCGCCGCCACACCCGCCCGGCACAGCGCCCCCTCCCCACCGCTGCCCGAACCGGCGCCCCGAGCCCTTACCCGGCGACCGGCCCATACCGACCAACCGACCAACCGGCCATCCGGGCCAGGGCACCCGTACATCCGGGCGCCGAGCGCGACAGCCCGGCCGGTGCCCAAGCGATCAGCGGCGGGCAGCCACCACTGTCGACCCCGCCCGGATCCCGCAGCCCTGTCTCCTACCCGCAGCCTCAGGGCACCCAGCCCGGCCGGCGCTCGGCGCTCGACAGTCGGCGCTCGACAGTCGGCGCTCGACAGTCGGCAGTCGGCAGTCGGCACAGTCGGCACAGTCGGCAGTCTCAGATTCCCCACCACCCGTAGCGCGCACAACCGACCTGGCGCCGAACCGTTCACTACCGGGCAGCCCCGCTGCCGGACCCACCCGGCCCGGCCGCCCTGCCTGCCCACTCGCCGTCCCGGTACCGTGCGTCCCGGCCCCGTACTGAGCCACACATCAGGGCGGCGGCCCCCTCCGCCCCCGCCGTGCTGCGCGCTCGTCCCCGCTCAGAAGGGCTCGTCCAGCCCCTCCGTGTCCTCCCCCTCCGCCTCGAGCGCCTGCCGCACCACCCGCAGGGCCATGCCCTCGCCGTAGCCCTTACGCGCGAGCATGCCCGCCAGCCTGCGCAGGCGCTTGTCGCGGTCCAGGCCCCGAGTGGAGCGGAGCTTGCGCGCGACGAGCTCTCTCGCGGTCTCCTCCTCCTGTTCGGGGTCGAGCTGCCCGACCGCCTCGTCGATCACCGCGGAGTCCACGCCCTTGGTGCGCAGCTCCCGGACGAGAGCGCGACGGGCCAGCCCTCTGCCGTGGTGCCGGGACTCGACCCAGGCGTCCGCGAACGCCGCGTCGTCGATGAGCCCGACGTCCTCGAACCGCGAGAGCACCTCTTCCGCCGCCTCGTCGGGGATCTCCCGCTTGCGCAGAGCGTCGGCGAGCTGCTTCCGGGTCCGAGGCGTCCCGGTCAGCAATCTCAGGCAGACGTTGCGCGCCTGCTCCACCGGGTCTCGCGGCTCCCCCTTCCCGGCCCTCGACGGGGAGGGGGAGCCGCTGCTTCTGGAACGGGAGCGGGGACGACGGCCCACCCCCTCGTCGGTCCCGGCCCCCGGCACGGGACCCGGGAGACCGTCGGCGGACTCTGCGGCGCTTTCGGGGCCGGGGCCCGCACTCGTGTCGGTACCCGGCCACTCCGTACGGCGTGTCACGGCCTAGCTCTTGGCCGCCGCGGCCTTGGTGGGCTTCGCCTTGGTGGCGGAAGCGGGCACCGGCTTCGCCGCCCCGTCGGCCGCCGTCGCACCGGGTGCGACGGCCGCGTCCACGGCGGCGGGCTCCGCCGCCGGGTCCGCCGGACGGACACCGATCCCGAGCTTCTCCAGGATCTTCTTCTCGATCTCGTTGGCGAGGTCGGGGTTGTCCTTGAGGAAGTTGCGGGCGTTCTCCTTGCCCTGGCCGAGCTGATCGCCCTCGTACGTGTACCAGGCGCCGGCCTTGCGGACGAAGCCGTGCTCCACGCCCATGTCGATCAGGCCGCCCTCACGGCTGATTCCCTGGCCGTAGAGGATGTCGAACTCGGCCTGCTTGAACGGCGGCGCGACCTTGTTCTTGACGACCTTGACGCGGGTGCGGTTACCGACGGCGTCGGTACCGTCCTTGAGCGTCTCGATCCGCCGGATGTCCAGCCGCACCGAGGCGTAGAACTTCAGCGCCCGGCCACCCGTGGTGGTCTCCGGCGAGCCGAACATCACGCCGATCTTCTCGCGGAGCTGGTTGATGAAGATCGCGGTGGTCTTGGACTGGTTGAGCGCACTGGTGATCTTGCGGAGCGCCTGGCTCATCAGACGGGCCTGCAGGCCCACGTGCGAGTCACCCATCTCACCCTCGATCTCCGCACGGGGCACCAGGGCCGCGACGGAGTCGATGACGATGAGGTCCAGGGCACCGGAGCGGACCAGCATGTCCACGATCTCCAGCGCCTGCTCGCCGTTGTCCGGCTGCGAGAGGATCAGGTTGTCGATGTCGACGCCGAGCTTCTTCGCGTACTCCGGGTCGAGGGCGTGCTCCGCGTCGATGAACGCCACCGAACCGCCGAGCCGCTGCGCGTTCGCCACGGCGTGCAGCGTCAGCGTCGTCTTACCGGAGGACTCCGGTCCGTACACCTCCACCACGCGGCCGCGCGGCAGGCCGCCGACGCCGAGCGCGACGTCGAGCGCGGTCGATCCGGTAGGGATCACCTCGATCGGCTCGTTCGGCCGCTCGCCGAGGCGCATCACCGCACCCTTGCCGAACTGCCGTTCAATCTGTGCGAGCGCGGCGTCCAACGCCTTCTCGCGGTCGTTTCCTGCCATGGGTTCCACCCGATTTGCTTGAGTCGATCGCTTCACATCACAGACGCTAACCCCTGCCACTGACAACGGGCCTCGACGTCCTCCCGGCCTGTGGACAACTCCACGGCCGGGCCCGGGAAAAGCCGGCCGGACTCCCATGTGAATGCATGTTCGATTTCAGTGTCAAGCGCATCGCGCCGAGCGCCGGTGCCGCGTTCATCCCGGCCCGCCCGCTCCCTCGTCCCGCCTGCCGTCCCCGCGCCCGACTGCCCGACGGATCCGGGACAGCACCGGCTCACCACGACGCGAGCGGTGACCGCCGTGCATCCGCGGATCGTCCGTCACGGCGTAGCGCCTCACGTACGCGCCGAGGAACGCCTGCAACGTGGCGACGGCCGGAATGGCGATCAGCGCGCCGACGGCGCCCAGCAGCGCGGTCCCCGCCACCACCGAGCCGAAGGCCACCGCGGGATGGATGTCGACCGTCTTCGAGGTGAGTTTGGGCTGCAGCACGTAGTTCTCGAACTGCTGGTAGACGACGACGAACCCGAGGACCCACAACGCGTACCAGGGGTTGACCGTGAAAGCGATCAGCATCGGCAGCGCACCGGCCAGATACGTGCCGATCGTGGGGATGAACTGCGAGACCAGGCCGACCCAGACCGCGAGTGCCGGCGCGTAGGGCACACCGAGGAAGACCAGCAGGATGTAGTGCGCCACCCCGGAGACCAGCGCCATGAGTCCCCGCGAGTATATGTAGCCACCGGTCTTGTCGACCGCGAGCTCCCAGGCGCGCAGTACCTCGGCCTGGCGGGCGGGGGGCAGCACCGAGCACAGCGCGCGCCGCAGCCGGGGACCGTCCGCCGCGAAGTAGAACGAGAAGAGGAAGATCGTGAGCAGCCGGAACAGTCCGCCGAGCACCGTGGTGGAGACGTCGAGGACCCCGGTCGCACTGTTCTGGACATACCTCTGGAGCCAGTCGGAGTGCAGCACGCTGTCCTGCACCTGAACCCGGGAGAGCTCCGTGTGGAAGGTCTGGTTGACCCACTTGATCACGGAGTCGAGGTACTGCGGGAAGTCGTCGACCATGGTGACGATCTGTCCCGCGAGCATCGAGCCGAGCAGGACGACGAACCCCACTCCGACGATCAGCACACCGAGGAAGACCAGGAAGGTCGCGAGTCCCCGGCGCATACCCCGGGCCGCCATGCGGCTGACCGCCGGCTCGATCGCCAGCGCCAGGAAGAAGGCGATGAGGATGTTGATCAGCAGCCCGATGAGCTGGTCGAACGCCCAGCTGCCCAGCCGGAAGCACCCGTAGAGAGCCAGCGCCAGGACCATCGCGCGGGGCAGCCAGCCGGGCATGCGGACCGGAGCGGTGCCGGACGGCGGATGCGGTGGCGCGGCCGGCGCGACGGGCGGAGGGGAGGGGGGCCGGGTCTGGGCGGTCTCGTCTGTCGGTGCCACGGGTCAAGTCTCGCTCACCGGAGCTCAGCGCTTGTCCGCGGGAACCCCGACCGCCGAGCAGACCGCGCGCCAGACGTCCTTGGCCTCCCAGCCGGCGGCCAGCGCCTCATGCACCGTACGGCCGCCGAGCTCGGCCATCACGTGGTCGCGCGCGAAGGAATCCGCGTACGCCTCGCCGAAGTGGTCGGCCATCCGCTCCCAGAAAATCGTCAACCGCATGACCCAAGTATCCCGCTCCTGAGAGTGCAGCCGGACCGGGAAGAGGGTCCGGCGGTTCGGCGGCCTCTACGGTCGGTCCATGGCTGGAACCGGAGAAGACCCTCTCGCCCGCGCAGAACAGTTCGTCTGGCTCACCGCACGCGTCCTGGAGCAGCGGCGGTTCGCCCACCTCTTCCTGGGCGGAGGCGCGGACGCCGTCGAGACCGCGCTCGCCGCCTACCTGAACGAGGACGGCGGCTACGGGCACGCGCTCGAACCCGATCTGCGCGGACCGGTGAGTCAGCCGCTGCACACCGCCCACGCGCTGAGCGTCCTCGACTCGATCGGCCGCTGCCGCGGTCTGCGGGTCGAGCGGATCTGCCGCTACCTGACGGAAGTGTCGACCAGGGAGGGCGCGCTGCCCGCCCTGCTCCCCACGCAGCGCGGCTACCCCTCCGCGCCGTTCATCCCCGTCGTCGACGACCCGCCCGCCGAGCTGCTGGCCACGGGCCCGGTCGTCGGACTGCTGCACCGCAACGAGGTGTGGCACGCCTGGCTCTTCCGGGCGACCGATTTCTGCTGGGCCGCGGTCGACGCGCTGGAGCAGTCGCACCCGTACGAGATCGAGGCGGCCGTCGCCTTCCTGGACGGCGTCCCGGACCGGGCGCGCGCCGAGGCCGCCGCCGAGCGGCTGGGCCACCTGGTGCGTGAGCAGCGCCTGGTCGTCCTGGATCCGCTGCGGCGGCCGGAGTACCCGGTGGCGCCCGGCTACGCACCGGGGGAACACCACTTCCCGTACGACTACGCCCGCACACCCGGGTCACTGGCGCGCCGGTGGTTCGGCGACGGTGAGATGGAGCGTGCCCTGGAGCACCTGGCCGCCGGACAGGAGGAGGACGGGGGCTGGCCGGTGACCTGGCGGCAGTGGGCTCCCGGGACGGCCCTGGAGGGGCGCCCCCTCGTGACGCTCAAGGCGCTGCAGACCCTGCGGGCGTACGGGCACGGCGTCGGCTGAGTCCGCGGGAGCGGCGTGCCCTACGCCAGGGCGCGTGCGGCCGCGGTGACCGCGACGGCCGCACCGACGACGACGAGGAACGGGGCCCGTAGGACGAGTGCGAGGGCCGCTGCCGCGAGCCCGGCCGCCCGCGCGTCCAGCCCGACCTGTTGTCCGTCGCCGAAGGTCTGCTGGGCGGTGAGGGCCGCGAGCAGCGCGACGGGCAGGAGCGCGGCCAGGCGCTGCACGAGCGGCCGCTCCAGCAGGCCGGCGGGCACCAGCAGTCCCAGGAGTTTGGCGAGGTAGCAGCCGGCCGCGGTGAGGGCGATGGCGATCCAGACGTTCACCGGCCCTCCCGGGTGTTCCCGGTGGTGCCGGCGGCGCTCGCGTCGGCGGGGCCGCGCCTCCCGCGTCCCGTCAGGAAGAGGACGAGGGGGGCGGCCGAGGCGGACAGGAGGACGGGCACACCTGCCGGCAGCACGGGCAGCAGCCCGAGGGCGAGCAGGACGGCCAGTGCGGCCGTGACGCGTTCCTTGGTGGTCTTCAGCATCGGCGCGAGAAGGGCGAGGAAGACGGCGGGGCTCGCCGCGTCGAGACCCCAGGCGTCGGTGTCGCCGAGTGCCTCGGCGCCCAGCGCGCCCCCCAGGGTGGTGAGGTTCCACAGGGCGTAGAGGGTGAGCCCGGTGACCGTGAAACCGATGCGTGCGGCACGACGGGTGGGCTGGGCGAGCGTCACGGCGGTCGTCTCGTCGATGACCCATTGGGCGGCGAGGGGCCGTAGCGCGCGTGGCAGGGAGAGGAGCTGGGACAGCCGCAGCCCGTAGAAGGCGTTGCGGACGCCCAGGAAGAAGGCTCCGGCGGCCGCGGTGTAGGGGTTGCCGCCGGCCGCGAGCGCCCCCACCAGGGCGAACTGCGAGGCGCCGGTGAAGACGAGCAGGCTGAGCACACAGGTCTGCGGGAGGGTGAGCCCGGAACCCGCCGAGGTGACGCCGAAGGCGAATCCGGAGAGCCCCACGGCCACACCGACGCCGAGTGCGTCCCTGACGACGGCCGCGTCCGGTTTCGCCTCGGCCGTGCGGGGGGCCTCGGCCGTGGTGCCGGAAGCTCCGGCGCTCTGGTGTGTTGTTCGTTCTGCCACGTACGGAACGTTATGAGGAAAGGTCCTGACCGGTCTTGTACGTTCTTGCGCGCTCGCGTCGGTACGCGCCCGGGGGCACCCCCACGATCCGGGTGAAGTGACGGTTGAGATGCGGCTGGTCGGTGAAACCGACGGCGGTGGCGGCCTCGGCGGGCGCGGTCCCTGTCTCGAGCATGCGTCGCGCGCGGCGCACCCGGGCGTCCGTGAGCCAGGTGTGCGGGGGCATGCCGTACTGCTTCTTGAAGGCCCGCAGCAGAGCGAACGGGCTGGTGCCCACCTCCGCCGCGAGACTCTCCAGGGTGGGTGGCCGCTGCATCCGCTCTTCGAGCGCGGCGCGCGCGAGGGCCGCCTCGGAGGCTCCCGCCGAAGGGGGCGTACGCGTGGGCAGCGCCCGGGCGTGGCGGTCGAGGAGCCGGGCGACGGCTGCGCGCAGCAGGGTGCCGGCCGCCAGGGCGTCGCCTTCCTCGGCTGCGCGGTGGACCTCGGTGATCAGCCGGGCGGCCTGCGGGTCGGCCACGCTCGTCTCGGTGAAGGCGACGGTGCCGCGCAGGCTCGTGAGCTCGGCCGCGATGTCGTTGATCACCCGTGCGGAGGGGTAGAGCGTGGCGTAGACCCAGCCTTCGGGCGCTCCCGCCCGGGCGGTGTGGGGCACCTCGGGGTTGATCATGACGACGCTGCCGGGGCCGGCGTGCACGGTGGCGTGGGGCAGTCCGATCGTCTCGATCCCGCGAGTGACCGCGGCCAGGACGTAGCCCTCGTGGCTGTGGCGCGGAAAGGTGTGGCGTACGTACCGGGCACGGAGCAGGTCCAGGTCGGGCAGCTCGGCGTGCTGCCAGTGCCTCGCCCATTCCCGTGTCGTGCCCGCTGCCGCCATGCGCGCATTCTCGCAGGTCCGGGCGGGGGTACGCCGTCCGGGCAGGCAGGTGGCAGCTCCGTCCACCGGTCCTTGTCAGTGCCGGGGTGCACGATGGGGGGCATGGCCGGTTCCGCACTCGACTCCTTCTCGCCCGCTACCCGTGGCTGGTTCACGGGCGCCTTCGACGCGCCCACGGCGGCCCAGGAGGGCGCCTGGCAGGCCATCGGCGAGGGCTCGGACGTGCTGGTCGTCGCGCCCACCGGGTCGGGCAAGACGCTCGCCGCGTTCCTCGCCTCCCTGGACCGGCTGGCAGCCGTGCCGCCTCCGGCCGAGGCGAAGAAGCGCTGCCGTGTGCTGTACGTCTCCCCGCTGAAGGCGCTCGCGGTCGACGTGGAGCGCAATCTGCGCTCCCCCCTGACCGGGATCCGGCAGGAGTCGGTGCGCCTCGGTCTCCCCGAGCCGGAGGTGCGGGTGGGAATCCGTTCGGGCGACACGCCTCCGGCCGAGCGCCGTTCGATGGCGACCAGGCCCCCGGACATCCTGATCACCACTCCCGAGTCGCTGTTCCTGATGCTCACCTCCTCGGCCCGGGAGGCCCTAGCGGGAGTCGAGACGGTGATCCTCGACGAGGTGCACGCCGTGGCGGGCACCAAACGCGGCGCGCACCTGGCCGTGTCGCTGGAGCGGCTGGACGAGCTGCTGCCCCGGCCCGCCCGCCGTATCGGCCTGTCGGCGACGGTCCGGCCGGTCGACGAGGTGGCACGCTTCCTGTCGCCGCAGCGGAAGGTGGAGATCGTCCAGCCGCCCTCCGCGAAGGAGTTCGACCTGTCCGTCGTCGTCCCGGTCGAGGACCTCGGGGAGCTCGGGGGCTCCCCTGCGACCGACAGCGGGGCGGACCAGGGGGAGAAGCCGTCGATCTGGCCCCATGTCGAGGAGCGGATCGCCGATCTCGTCCAGTCGCACCGCTCCACGATCGTCTTCGCCAACTCCCGGCGCCTGGCGGAGCGCCTGTGCAACCGGCTCAACGAGATCGCTTACGAGCGGGCGACCGGCACGGCGTTCGACGACGGGGCGTCCGCCGGAGCCCTGCCCGAGGCTCACTCCCCCGCCGAGATCATGGCGCAGTCCGGAGCGGCCAAGGGGGCGCCCGCCGTGCTGGCCCGCGCCCACCACGGCTCGGTGTCCAAGGAGCAGCGCTCCCAGGTCGAGGAGGACCTCAAGGCGGGCCGGCTGCCCGCCGTGGTCGCCACGTCCAGTCTCGAGCTGGGCATCGACATGGGCGCGGTCGACCTGGTGATCCAGGTCGAGTCCCCGCCCTCCGTCGCCTCGGGGCTCCAGCGGGTGGGCCGCGCGGGACACCAGGTCGGGGCGGTATCCACCGGGGTCGTCTTCCCGAAGTACCGCGGCGACCTGGTGCAGGCCGCCGTCGTCACCGAACGGATGCGCGAGGGCGCCATCGAGGCGCTGCGGATCCCGTCCAACCCCCTGGACGTGCTCGCCCAGCAGATCGTCGCCATGGTCGCACTCGACAGCTGGCAGGCCGACGACCTGCTGGCGCTCGCCCGCCGGGCGGCCCCGTTCGCCTCCCTGCCCGAGTCGGCGTTCACCGCCGTCCTCGACATGCTCGCCGGACGCTATCCGTCGGACGCCTTCGCGGAGCTGCGCCCGCGGGTGGTGTGGGACCGCGTGGCGGGCACGGTCACGGGCCGCCCCGGCGCCCAGCGGCTCGCCGTCACCTCGGGCGGCACCATTCCCGACCGCGGATTGTTCGGCGTCTTCCTGGCCGGGGCCGATCCGAAGAAGGGGGGCGGCCGCGTCGGCGAGCTGGACGAGGAGATGGTCTACGAGTCCCGGGTCGGCGACGTCTTCACGCTGGGCACCACGTCCTGGCGTATCGAGGACATCACCCGGGACCGGGTCCTGGTCTCGCCCGCCCCCGGGGTTCCGGGCCGGCTGCCGTTCTGGAAGGGCGACCAGCTGGGCCGGCCGCTGGAGCTGGGGCGTGCGCTGGGCGCGTTCCTGCGGGAGATCGGCGGGCTGTCCGCCGAGGACGCCCGGCTCCGGCTGCTCGCGGCCGGGCTCGACGCCTGGGCGGCCGACAACATCCTGTCCTACCTGGACGAGCAGCGCCGGGCGTGTGGTCATGTCCCCGACGACCGGACCGTTCTCGTCGAGAGGTTCCGGGACGAGCTGGGCGACTGGCGGGTCGTGGTGCATTCCCCGTTCGGTGCCCAGGTGCACGCCCCGTGGGCACTGGCGCTGTCGGCACGGCTCGCCGAGCGGTACGGCATGGACGCCCAGGTCATGCACGCCGACGACGGCATCGTGCTGCGGCTGCCCGACGCCGACCTGATGGGGCTGGACCTCTTCGACTTCGACCCGGCCGGGACGGACCCCGGGAGCGGGGCGGGCCGTACGCCCGACGGCGGTCAGGAGCCGGGCTTCCCCGAAGCCGGATTTGACAGCGAGCAGCCGCCCGTCGGCGCCGCCGATGTGGTCTTCGACAAGGGGGAGATCGGTCAGGTCGTCACCGACCAGGTGGGCGGCTCCGCCCTGTTCGCCTCCCGGTTCCGCGAATGCGCGGCCCGCGCCCTGCTGTTGCCGCGGCGCAGCCCCGGCAAGCGCACCCCCCTGTGGCAGCAGCGCCAGCGCGCGTCCCAGCTGCTTCAGGTGGCCTCCGAGTTCGGCTCGTTCCCGATCGTCCTCGAAGCGGTCCGCGAGTGCCTCCAGGACGTCTTCGACGTCCCGGGCCTCACGGAACTGATGGGCGATCTGGAGGCACGCCGCGTCCGCCTGGTCGAGGTGACCACCCCCGAGCCCTCCCCGTTCGCACGCTCACTCCTCTTCGGCTACGTCGCCCAGTTCCTGTACGAAGGCGACTCCCCCCTCGCCGAGCGCCGGGCCGCCGCACTCTCGCTCGACTCCCACCTCCTGGCCGAACTGCTCGGCCAGGCAGAGCTGCGCGAGCTGCTCGACGCCGACGTCCTCGGTGAACTCGAGCGCGAGCTGCAGTGGCTGACCGACGACAGGAAGATCAAGGACGTCGAAGGCGTCGCCGACCTGCTGCGGGTCCTCGGCCCCCTCACGGACACCGAGTTGGCCGAGCGCGGCGCCGAGCCGCACTGGGCTGCCGAGCTGGCGACGGCCCGGCGCGCCATCCAGGTCCGCATCGGCGGTTCCCCCCGCTGGGCGGCGGTCGAGGACGCGGGCCGCCTGCGGGACGCGCTCGGTACGGCGCTGCCGGTCGGGGTGCCCGAGGCGTTCACCGAGCCGGTGAAGGATCCGCTCGGCGACCTCCTCGCCCGTCACGCCCGTACCCACGGCCCGTTCACCACCACGCAGGCGGCGGCCCGCTTCGGCCTCGGCGCCGCCGTCACCGAGGGGGCGCTGCAGCGCCTCGCGGCGTCGGGACGCGTCGTCCAGGGCGAGTTCCACCCGGCGGGCATCGGCCAGGAGTGGTGCGACGCCACGGTCCTGCGCCGTCTGCGCCGGCGCTCGCTGGCCGCACTCCGACAGGAGCTGGAGCCGGTTCCACCCGCCGCTCTGGCCGGCTTCCTCCCCCAGTGGCAGCACCTGGGTGACAGCGGCCTGCGCGGGATCGACGGACTGGCCCGCGCCGTCGAGCAGTTGCAGGGAGCACCGGTTCCCGCGTCGGCCCTGGAGAAGCTGATCCTGCCGAGCCGCGTCGCGGGGTACACCCCCGCGTTGCTGGACGAGCTGACGACCACCGGCGAGGTCGTCTGGGCGGGGTCGGGCGCGCTCCCGGGAAAGGACGGCTGGCTCTCCCTGTACCTCGCCGACAGTGCCCCGCTCCTCCTGCCGCCACCCCGCCCGCTGGAGCAGACGTCGCTGCACGAGTCGGTCCTCACGGTCCTCTCCGGCGGATACGGCCTCTTCTTCCGCCAGATCGCCGATCAGATCCGAGCCACCACCCACCCCGACTGCACCGACCCCCACCTGGCCGACGCCCTGTGGGACCTCGTCTGGTCCGGCCGTCTCACCAACGACACCCTGGCACCCCTTCGCTCGCTGCTCGGTTCGGGGCGCACGGCCGGCTCCACCGCCCACCGCGCCCGGCGCAGCGTGCCGCGCGGCCGTTACGGTTCGCTCACCGCTGCCGCCCGCCCCGGATCCCGGACCGGCCCTCCGACGGTTTCGGGGCGCTGGTCGCTGCTGCCCCCGGCCGAGCCGGAGCCGACCCACCGCGCCCACGCCCTGGCCCGTACGCTCCTGGACCGCCACGGTGTGGTGACACGCGGCGCGGTGCAGGCCGAGGGTGTGGAGGGCGGGTTCTCCGCCGTCTACCGCGTCCTCGCCGCGTTCGAGGACAGCGGGCAGGCCCGCCGCGGATATGTCGTCGAAGGCCTGGGGGCGGCCCAGTTCGCGATGGACGGCGCGGTGGACCGGCTCAGGGCCGTGTCCACCGCCCGCGACCGGGCAGAGCCCGGTGCGGCTCCCCGCGCACAGGTCCTCGCCGCGGCCGACCCGGCCAACGCCTACGGCGCGGCTCTTGCCTGGCCCGAGTCACCGGACGGGGCCGGGCACAAGCCGGGTCGCAAGGCGGGGGCGCTGGTGGTCCTCGTCGACGGCGAGCTGACCCTCTACATGGAGCGCGGCGGCAAGACCCTCCTCGCGTGGCCCACGGACCCGGCAGACCCCGCACTCCGGGCGGCCGCCGAGGCACTCGCGTCGGCGGCCCGTGCGGGGGCGCTCGGCACCGTCACGGTGGAGCGCACCAACGGTGCCTCCTCCCTCACCTCCCCACTGGGCCGCACCCTGGAGGAGGCCGGATTCCTCGCCACCCCGCGAGGGCTGCGCCTGCGCGCGTGAGGCCGGCGGGGCGCCGGCGCCCCGCCGCCGCGGGTCCGGGCCGCGCATCATGGAGGCATGCCCGAAGGTGACACCGTCCTGCAGACCGCCAAGCGTCTCGACGCCGCGCTCACCGGTCACGTCCTGACCCGGTCGGATCTACGGGTCCCCCGCTTCGCCACGGCCGACCTGTCCGGCCGCACGGTCCTGGACGTCACCGCGCGCGGCAAACACCTCCTCACCCGTGTCGAGGACGGACTCACCCTCCACAGCCACCTACGGATGGACGGTGCCTGGCGCGTCTACGCTCCGGGCGAGCGCTGGCGCGGCGGCCCGGGCCACCAGATCCGTGCGATCCTCGCCACCGCAGGGCGCACCGCCGTCGGCTACCGGCTGCCCGTACTCGAACTGCTGCGCACCCGGGACGAGGGGCAGGTCGTCGGGCACCTGGGCCCCGATCTGCTCGGCCCGGACTGGGATCCGGAAGCCGCGCTGCGCAACCTGCTCTCGCAGCCGGCGCGCCCCCTCGGCGAGGCGCTCCTGGACCAGCGCAACCTGGCCGGTATCGGCAACGTGTACAAATGTGAACTCTGCTTCCTGGCCCGCGTCACACCCTGGCTGCCCGTGGGCGACCTCCCCGTGCCCCTCGCCGAGCACCTGGTGGCCACGGCCAAACACCTGCTGGAGGCCAACCGCGACCGCCCCACGCGGACCACGACCGGTGGCCCCACCGCCGCGCTGCCCCACCCGCGTGCCCGGGAGCCCCTCTTCGTCTACGGCCGGGCGGGCCGCCCTTGTCTGCGCTGCCGCACCCCCATCCGCAAGGCGGACCAGGACACCCGCCCCACCTACTGGTGCCCGCATTGCCAGTCCGGCCCCACAGGCTGAGCCGGGACCTCCCGGCACCGCAGTCCGGAATCCCCACCCGGACGCCCGACACCGGGGAAGCTCCACGGGGGCGAGTCCTACGGAACGGGCCTCTCAGGCCCCGCTCCACCGGCCGCCTCCCCCGGCCCCGCTCCACCGGCCGCTGGCTCCCGCCCGGATCCCCCGGCCGTCTCCCCCGACGCACGCGGGGGCCGTACGACCCCCGCCACATGAACAGGCAGCAGGCTCAGCCCCCAACCGCCCGCTGCCACCGCCCCCTCGACCAGGCCCGTACGCTCCGGCTGCAGCAGTATGCGCAGCACGGCCCACCACCACACGCCACCGAGGACAAGCGCCGGCACCCATCGCCGCACCATGGCTGCCTCCTCCGGCCGACGCTAGTACGGCTCGATTGCCTGAGGGGAGGGCGCACCGGTGCACGACCGGCGTGCGCGGCGCGCACGAAACGTCGGCACGCGCTCTCCTGGGCCGCTTACGGGAGAGGTGAACCGCGGCCCTCTCCGGCAGTTTGCCCCGGGACCGCGCACCCTGCATCCCGCTCGCACACACGTGTGCCCCCGCCGAACGCATCGACGGGGGCACAGCAGAGCCTGTCAGGCCTCAACGGCCGTGCAGAGCCGGTGAGGCTAACGGCGGTCGTCGTCGGACAGGGAGTCCTTCATGCCCTTGGCGCGCTCGCCGGCCTCGTCCAGGGCACCGCCGGCCTTGGCTTTCGCCTGGTCGGTCTTGCCCTCGGCCTCCTTGCGGCGGTCGCCCGTGAGCTTGCCCGTCGCCTCCTTGGCCTTGCCCTTCATCTTGTCCATGGCCTTGTCGTCACTCATGTCGCACTCCTCGGTCGTCGGCTCGATGGTCGGCACTCGGTGCGGGTTCTGTGCGCGGGCCTGTCCCACGCTGGTCCCCCGGAGCCGCGGTCAGGCACTCTCCGCCTGGAACATCCAGGCGTGCTTCTCGAGATCGGCCGTCAGCGTGATCAGGATGTCCTGGCTGACGGGATCGGGATCGGCGGTCGCGTCGATCCGCTCCCGCATCCGGTCGATCACCACACGCAGGGCGTCCACCAGGACCTTCACCGCGTCCACGTCTTTGATCCAGCCGTCGGGCACGATGTCGATGGCCGTGGTCTGCGCGAGTGTCCTGGACCGCCCGTCCGGATTGACTCCGACCGCCGAAGCCCTCTCCGCGACCGTGTCCGAATGCTGCCTCGCCGTGTCCACGACCTCGTCGAGCTGGAGATGGACGGACCGGAACCGCGGCCCGACGACGTTCCAGTGGACCTGCTTCGCCACCAGGGAAAGGTCGATCAGGTCGACGAGGGCACCCTGCAGCGCGTCTCCGACGACCTTGCGATCGTCCTCGGTCAGCGGGCTCTTCACGACAGACATGCACTTCTCCGATCAGGTAGCTGTTCGGCATACCACCTGTCCACGATGGCACATATGACACAAAATAGTCATTCGGGCGACCATCCCGATACGGGACGGTCCCCGGCCTCGCTGCTCGCCTGCCCGGCACCACGGGTCCCACACCCGGAAAACCGAAAGCCCCGGCCTCCCCCCAAGGGGTCGGCCGGGGCTCCGTTCACCGCGGACCACGCAGGTCAGGCGGCGACGACGTCCACCGCTTCCGCGGGCGCCTTGATGGTCACACGCCCCGTCGGCACACCTGCCACCGACGACACGGAGACGGAATTGAGCATGGGGCGTACCGGCACAGGCACCGGGTCACTGGCTGCTGCCGACTCGGCCAGCTCCGCCAGCGACAGCTCATCGCTCACTTCACGCATGAGCTCGGACATCCGTACGTCAAGCGCGTCGCAAATGGCGGAGAGCAGTTCGGAGGATGCCTCCTTCTGCCCCCGCTCCACCTCGGAGAGATAGCCGAGCGAGACTCGGGCGGACGAGGAGACTTCGCGCAGAGTACGGCCTTGGCGCTGGCGCTGCCGACGCAGCACGTCACCAAGCAGGCGACGGAGCAGAATCATCGGTGGCTCCCTCCTCGGACCGCGTAGCCGCATCCTTCACGCCCCACCGTACCGCCTCGCGCTGCGGCCGTGCGGGGAGCGATGTCGTGTTCACTCAGGGCTGCAAACATCAAGTCCCCCCGTTCTGTTCCGTATCCTGTGCCCTCGCATTGTCGCCCAGTTCGCCGAAGAGCAGGTCGAGCACGCTCCGTACACTCTCTTTACGGATGTCCGCCCGCTCGCCGTTCAACCTCAGCCCGGCGACTTTCTGTACGCCGCCGGGTCCTGATACGGC
Organism: Streptomyces sp. NPDC020780; assembly: GCF_044334475.1. Classification (NCBI taxonomy): domain Bacteria; kingdom Bacillati; phylum Actinomycetota; class Actinomycetes; order Kitasatosporales; family Streptomycetaceae; genus Streptomyces; species Streptomyces sp. NPDC020780. Next base: position 483,065 of record NZ_JBIRTB010000005.1, read on the forward strand.
CACGTAGACCGTTCCCACGGGCTTGCCGTCCTGGGGTGCGGGACCGGCGACTCCGGTGGTCGAGACCCCCCAGTCCGCGTCCAGCGCCTCCCGCACACCGGCGGCCATCGCGCCGGCGACATCGGGGTCCACCGCGCCGCGCTCGGCCAGCAGCGCCCCGTCGACGCCCAGCAACCGCTGCTTCAGGGGCGTCGCGTACGCCGTCACGGACCCGCGGAAGGACAGCGAGGCACCCGGCACGGAGGTCAGCTCCGCGGCCACCAGGCCGCCGGTCAGGGACTCGGCCACGGCCACGGTCTCACCGCGTTCCTGGAGCAGGCGCAGCACCCGTGCCGCCCCGGACGTCACCGCTCGGCCTCCGCGGCGCCCCGGCCGCCCGCCACGCCCTCCGCGACGCCGTCGGCCTGACGGCGGCCCGCCGCGCGGCGCCCGCCGTCCGGACCGGAGCCGTCCACGTCCGCTGCCGCCGTGATCGCTTCCGGAGCCGCGGCCCGGTCGACTGCGAGCCCCTTACGGCGCAGAACCACGGCCTGGCGCACGTAGTCCAGCCCCGTCACCACCGTCAGCACGACGGCGGCCATCATCACCCAGAACCGCAGGGTGGCCAGCGGTCCCGTCAGCGCCAGGATGTACATGCCCACCGCCGTGCCCTGGGCCAGGGTCTTCAGTTTCCCGCCCCGGCTGGCCGGGATCACCGCGTGCCGGATGACCCAGAACCGCATCAGCGTGATGCCCAGCTCCCGGAAGAGGATCACGCCGGTGATCCACCACGGAAGGTCGCCCAGGCAGGACAGGGAGATCAGCGCGGCGCCCATGATCGCCTTGTCGGCGATGGGGTCGGCGATCTTCCCGAAGTCCGTGACCAGGTCGTAGGTGCGGGCCAGGTGCCCGTCGAAGAGATCGGTGATCATCGCGACGGCGAAGGCCGCCCAGGCGAACGAGCGCCAGACCGGGTCGTAGCCCCCGTCGTGCAGGAGCAGCATGACGAACCCGGGAACGAGCAGCAGCCGCACCATGGTGAGGATGTTGGCGATGTTCCACAGGCCGGCCTGGTTGACGGCCGCCGCACCCAGCTTGCCGCCGCGGGGCGCCGGCGTCGCGCCGGAACCGCCTGCCGCGGATGCCGGGGCTCCCGTCATCTGGCCGCCTCCGCAAGCTCGTGGTGTTCGGCCACGAGGTCCACTCCCTCGGTGCCCACTGCCTTAGCCTCGACCATAAGGCCCGGCACGAGCCCTTCGCGTGTGGTGAAGACGACCTGGCCGTCCGTTTCGGGCGCCTGGTGCGCCGCGCGGCCCACTGCGACCGGGCCGTCCTCCTCGGACTCCACGGACTCGACCAGGACCTGCAGGGTCTCACCGACGCGCTCCTCGGCGCGCTGGGAGGTCAGTTCCTCGGCGAGCTGCGAGATGTGGGCCAGGCGTTCCGCGATGACGTCGGCGTCCAGCTTGTTCTCGTACCCGACGGCCTCGGTGCCTTCCTCGTCGGAGTAGCCGAAGATTCCGATGGCGTCCAGGCGGGCTCCGGTGAGGAAGCGCTCCAGCTCGGCGAGATCGGCCTCGGTCTCCCCCGGGAAGCCCACGATGAAGTTCGACCGGGCGCCGGCCTGCGGCGCCTTGCCCCGGATCGTGTCCAGGAGCTCCAGGAAGCGGTCGGTGTCGCCGAACCGGCGCATCGCGCGCAGCACCCCGGGAGCGGAGTGCTGGAAGGACAGGTCGAAGTAGGGGGCGACCTTCGGCGTCGAGGTCAGGACGTCGATCAGACCCGGCCGCATCTCCGCGGGCTGCAGGTAGCTGACGCGGATCCGCTCGATCCCGTCGACGTCGGCGAGCTCGGGCAGCAGGGTCTCCAGGAGCCTGATGTCACCGAGGTCCTTGCCGTAGGACGTGTTGTTCTCGGAGACCAGCATCACCTCCTTGACCCCCTGCTCGGCGAGCCAGCGGGTCTCCGCCAGGACGTCGGAGGGGCGCCGGGAGATGAACGACCCGCGGAAGGACGGGATGGCGCAGAAGGAGCAGCGACGGTCGCAGCCGGAGGCGAGCTTCACCGAGGCGACCGGACTGGTGCCCAGCCTGCGGCGCAAAGGTGCCCGGGGTCCGGAGACCGGTGCGATGCCTTCCGGCAGGTCCGCAGGGGCCGACGTGGCCTCCTGGGCGTGACCGGGCAGCGCGACGGCGGCGTCCTGCCGCTCGGCCGGGCTGATCGGGAGGAGCTTGCGCCGGTCACGCGGGGTGTGGGAGGCGTGGATGCCTCCGTTGAGGATGGTCTGCAGGCGGTCGGAGATGTCGGCGTAGTCGTCGAACCCGAGCACCCCGTCCGCTTCGGGGAGAGCCTCGGCGAGGTCCTTGCCGTAGCGCTCGGCCATGCAGCCGACGGCCACGACGGCCTGGGTTCTGCCGTGGTCCTTGAGATCGTTGGCTTCGAGCAGGGCGTCGACGGAGTCCTTTTTGGCGGCCTCGACGAATCCACAGGTGTTGACGACGGCGACGTCCGCGTCGGTGGCGTTCTCGACGAGCTCCCAGCCGTCCGCTGCCAAGCGGCCTGCGAGCTCCTCCGAGTCCACCTCGTTACGGGCGCAGCCAAGAGTGACAAGGGCGACGGTACGGCGTTCGGGCATGGGCTCAAGACTACTTCGTCCCGGCACCCGCCCTGCCGTGCAGGGTTCACCGCTACCCGGTGTGACCGGACGGGCCGGCGGTTCGCGGGCAGAAGCGAGGACGGTGGCCGGCCGGCAGCGCTGCCGGACGGCCACCGTCCTGGGGCGCCTGGGGGTGGAAGGAGGGTGGTCAGCCCACCTCGGGGTCACCCTTGGTGTACGAAAGCCGTTCGACCTGGCCGGACTCGAACTGGTCGTCGACCTTCTTGCCGTTCACGAAGAGCTCGATCGCTCCGGCGTCGCCGAGGACGAGGTCGACCCGTTCCTTGTCCTGGAAGGTCTTGGAGTCGCCCTTGAGGAGCAGCCCGTCGAACAGCAGCCGTCCGTTGTGGTCCTTGGCGGAGATCCAGCTCTTGCCTTCGGTGGCGCTGAGCTTCACCGTGACCTTGTCCCGGGGGACCGCGGCGATGGCGCTGTCGGAGGGGGCGGGCTTGGGATCGGCCGGCTTGGTGCCGGTGGGCTCGGGAGTGGTCTTGTCGGGTGTCGAGCCCTCGGCGACCTGCGCCGTGCCGGAGTCGTCGTCACCGCCGCTGAAGAGCGTGAAGCCGACGAAACCGACCACGGCCACGATCGCCGCCACCATGGCGGCGGTCCAGTTGGGCCGACGGGGGTCGGAGCGGATACGTTCCGCCTCGAACAGCGGCGCCGCGGGGGTGGGCGCGGGGCGCCCCCCGTGATCGGCGTCGTACTGGGCGATCAGCGGGTCCGGGTCGAGCCGGACGGCGTGGGCGAGCATGCGGATGTGGCCGCGTGCGTACACGTCGCCGCCGCAGCGGGAGAAGTCGTCCGTCTCGATCGCGTGCACGATGGGGATGCGCACCCGGGTGGAGCTGCTGACTTCCTCGACCGTCAGGCCCGCTGCGACGCGGGCCTGCTGAAGCGCGTGACCGATCGAAGGCCGGTCGTCTTCGGGGGAGTTGCCGATGGACACGGGGGCGCCTTTCGAGCGTGAGCCACCTGCTGGATGTTCAGTCTAGGGGTGGTACGAAAGGGTGGGGCAACCGGGAGCGACGGCTTTGTACGCCATCGGGTTCGCCGGGCAGCCCCTCGGGCAGGGCACGGGCCAGGGCAGCGGGCAGGTCACCCCGCCGCCCCTTCTACAACGTGACGTACGGCCGGGCAAAACGGTTGCCCGCACAACCCTTACGGAGCGGTTTCCCCACGTATCACGGCCAACACCCCGTCGAGTTCTTCCGCCTTGACCAGCACGTCGCGCGCCTTGGAACCCTCGCTGGGGCCCACGATGTTACGCGACTCCATCAGATCCATGAGGCGGCCCGCCTTGGCGAAGCCCACACGGAGCTTGCGCTGGAGCATCGAGGTGGAGCCGAACTGCGTGGAGACGACCAGTTCGGCCGCCTGGCACAGGAGGTCGAGGTCGTCGCCGATGTCCTCGTCGATCTCCTTCTTCTGCTTCGTGCCGACGACCACGTCGTCACGGAAGACCGGCGCCATCTGATCCTTGCAGTGCTGGACGACTGCCGCGACCTCGTCCTCGGTGACGAAGGCTCCCTGCATACGGGTCGGCTTGTTCGCCCCCATCGGCAGGAACAGTCCGTCGCCCTTTCCGATGAGCTTCTCGGCGCCGGGCTGGTCGAGGATGACCCGGCTGTCGGCCAGTGACGAGGTCGCGAAGGCCAGCCGGGAGGGCACGTTCGCCTTGATCAGACCGGTCACCACGTCGACAGAGGGACGCTGCGTGGCGAGGACCAGATGGATCCCGGCCGCGCGCGCCAGCTGGGTGATACGGACGATGGAGTCCTCGACGTCCCGCGGGGCCACCATCATCAGGTCCGCCAGCTCGTCGACGATGACCAGCAGATAGGGGTACGGGGACAGCTCCCGCTCACTGCCCTCGGGCGCCTTGGCCTTGCCGTTGCGCACCGCGTGGTTGAAGTCGTCGATGTGCCGGTACCCGTACGCCGCGAGGTCGTCGTAGCGCAGATCCATCTCCCGCACGACCCACTGCAGCGCCTCGGCCGCCTTCTTCGGATTGGTGATGATCGGCGTGATGAGGTGCGGAATGCCTTCGTAGGCGGTGAGCTCGACCCGTTTGGGGTCGACGAGCACCATCCGGACGTCGTCGGGGGTCGCCCGGACCATGACCGAGGTGATCAGGCAGTTGATGCAGGACGACTTGCCGGAACCCGTCGCACCGGCCACCAGCACGTGCGGCATGTTCGCGAGGTTGGCCATCTCGTAGCCGCCCTCGACGTTCTTGCCGAGCGCCACCAGCATCGGGTGGTCGTCCTCCGCCGCGTCCGCGAGGCGCAGCACGTCACCGAGGTTGACCATCTCCCGGTCGGAGTTGGGGATCTCGATGCCGACGGCGGACTTCCCCGGGATGGGGGAGATGATCCGGACGTCCGGACTGGCGACGGCGTACGCGATGTTCTTCGTCAGGGCGGTGATGCGCTCGACCTTGACGGCCGGGCCGAGTTCCACCTCGTACCGGGTGACCGTCGGGCCGCGGGTGAAGCCGGTGACGGCGGCGTCGACCTTGAACTCGGTGAAAACGGTGGTCAGCGAGGCGACGACCGCGTCGTTGGCGGCGCTGCGCGTCTTGCCCGGGCCCCCGCGCTCCAGCAGGTCGAGCGAGGGCAGGGAGTAGGTGATGTCACCGGAGAGCTGGAGCTGCTCGGCGCGGGCGGGCAGCGCCCCGGATCGCTCGGGGACCGGCTTGGTCAGGTCGGGTACGCCGCCGGAGGGCGACGCGTCCTGCCCCGTACCGCTCCTGGGCGATGTCCTCTTCTCGGCCGACCTGGCACCGGGCACCGGGGTCGCGGTGCGCTCCCCGTCCCGGTCCGCGGAGACACCGTGAGTCAGGTCGGCGACCACGGGCGAGGGCGGCATGCCGTTGAGCACCGCCCCGTCGAGGGCCGCCGCGGCGGCGGCCGCGACGTCCACGGCGTCCATGGTCCGGTTCATCGCGGGCTGTGCGGAGGGCCTGCGCGGCCGGCGCCGCTTCGCCAGGGCCTCCCCCTCGACCTGGTCCGGGTCGTACCCGCCGTCGGCCGCCGGGCGGCGTCCCGGCGCGCGCCGGGTCCGCTCGGGAAGCGCCTCGCGCCACTGCTCGTCGTACCGCTCGTCGTCGCTCTCCCCGTACGCCCCGGGCGCGGGCCCCGGGTCGAGCACGCCGAGCCTGACAGCGAGCTGCCGCAGTCTCCTGGGAATGGCGTTGACCGGGGTCGCGGTGACGACCAGAAGTCCGAAGACGGTCAGGAGCAGAAGGAGCGGGAGGGCCAGCACCTCGCCCATCGCGAAGACGAGCGGCTTGGACGCGGCCCAGCCGACCAGGCCGCCCGCGTCCTGCATCGCGTCCGTTCCGTCCTCGCGGCCGGGCGATCCGCAGGCGATGTGGACCTGGCCGAGCACCCCGATGACGAGGGCCGAGAGCCCGATGACGATACGGCCGTTGGCCTCGGGCCGCTCCGGATAGAGGATGAGCCGCACCGCGACGACACCCAGCAGTATCGGCACGAGCAGGTCGAGCCGGCCGAACGCTCCGGTGACGAGCATGTCGACGAGATCGCCCACCGGCCCTTGCAGATGCGACCAGGTGCCCGCCGCCACGATCAGCGCGAGCCCGAGGAGCAGAAGTGCGAGGCCGTCCTTGCGGTGCGCGGGGTCGAGGCCCTTGGCGCCGCGCCCTATCGAGCGGAAGACCGCGCCGACGCCGTGAGCCGTACCGAGCCACACGGCGCGGACAAGGCGGTACACCCCACCGGTGGGGGACGGCGCGGGAGGGGGCGCCGGCTTCCTGGCCGCCGCCTTCTTGGCGGGGGCCTTCTTCGCGGGCGCGGTCTTCTTCGCGGCGGTCTTCCTGGCGGGCGGGGCGTTCTTCGCCGGGGCAGCGGTACGACCGGCACGCTTAGCGGTGCCCGCCGTGCCCTGGGAACCCTTGCCGGACGTACGTGAGGCCATGGGACCGAGGTTACCGGTGTGGGCGACTGCGGACACGATGCCTACGACTTCACCCGACCGTGTCGCCTTGTCCGGGACCGAAACTGACGCTCCCTCAGCCGTCGGCGGACGGTTCCGCGAGTGCGCGGCCGAGGAAGGTCAGTGCTGCGAGGGCAGAGCGGACACCGACCCGCCCGTGCCGGGCTCCAGGGCGTCGAGCGCGCGTCGCAGCCCGGTGAGCTTGCGCTCGAGGTGAGCGGCGGTCGCGACGGCCGCGGCATCCGCCGATTCGTCGTCCAGCTGCTTGGAGAGGGCCTCCGCCTGCTCCTCGACCGCTGCGAGGCGCGCGGAGAGCTCGGCAAGCAGTCCGGCCGGTTCCCTCTCCTCGGCGCCTGGGTGCGCGCCACCCTCCAACTGCAGGCGCAGCAAGGCGGCCTGCTCCCGCAGCTGACAGTTCTTCATGTACAGCTCGACGAAGACGGAGACCTTCGCGCGCAGCACCCAGGGGTCGAACGGCTTCGAGATGTAGTCCACCGCGCCCGCGGCGTATCCCCGGAAGGTGTGGTGGGGACCGTGGTTGATCGCGGTCAGGAAGATGATCGGGATGTCCCGGGTCCGCTCGCGCCGCTTGATGTGCGCGGCGGTCTCGAATCCGTCCATGCCCGGCATCTGGACATCCAGCAGGATGACCGCGAAATCGTCTGTGAGCAGCGCTTTGAGCGCTTCCTCCCCTGACGACGCCCGTACCAGTGTCTGGTCCAGCGCGGAGAGGATGGCCTCCAGCGCCAGCAGATTTTCCGGCCGGTCATCGACCAGAAGGATTTTGGCCTTCTGCACCATGGCCCGCCCTCCTCGCCCCGGAATCGCACCGGGGGCCGCCCCGGGGGACGACTCCCTTGCGCCGTCCGTCCTTGTGCCGGTCATGGTAGCCGCACCCCGCCCGTCGCCACACCCTGTCACCGTGATGTCACTGTGCACATAGCGGAAACGCGGTGGGCGACCAGAAGGTTCCCCGGATTCGCGCTCTCACACCCCTGGGCGCGGAAACAGGCCGGCCCGCACGGAGCGGGCGCCCCGCCCTGTCACTCCCCGCGCATCCACCGCTCCATCACCGACAGCAGATGATCGGAGTCGACCGGCTTGGTCACGTAGTCCGAGGCCCCGCAGTCGATCGCCTTCTCACGGTCGCCCTTCATCGCCTTCGCGGTCAGCGCCACGATCGGAAGCCCCGCGAACTGCGGCATCCTGCGGATCGCCGTGGTCGTCGCGTAGCCGTCCATCTCGGGCATCATGATGTCCATCAGGACGATCGTCACATCGTCGTGCTGCTCCAGGACCTCGATGCCCTCGCGGCCGTTCTCCGCGTACAGCACCGACAGCCCGTGCTGCTCCAGGACGCTCGTCAGGGCGAAGACGTTGCGGATGTCGTCGTCGACGATCAGCACCTTCTCCCCGCGGAAGCGGAAGGTCCTGCGCGGCTCCTGCTCCTCCTGGGCACCCTGCACCCACTCGTCGGGGGCGGCGCTCTCCTCGCCCGTCCTGCCGTTCGCCAGGGCCGGCCGCTGCGCCGCACCGCCCAGCGCCTTGCGCCGGCGCCTGAACACCCCGGCGGAGTTGCCCGGGTCGCCCAACGGCAGCTCCGTACCGCTGCGCGGGGAGGCCTCCATACGCAGCGGCCCCTCGCCGGCGCCCCCGCGGACATCCGCCTGGGCGGGACCCGTCTGCGGGTAACCCTGCGGCGGCAGTTCGCTGGGGTGCAGCGGCAGGTACAGCGTGAACGTCGAGCCGCGGCCCGGTTCGCTCGCCGCGTGGATCTCGCCGCCCAGCAACCGGGCGATCTCCCGGCTGATGGAGAGGCCGAGGCCCGTACCGCCGTACTTGCGGCTGGTCGTACCGTCGGCCTGCTTGAAGGCCTCGAAGATCACCAGCATCTTGCTGGACGCGATGCCGATCCCGGTGTCGGTGACCGAGAAGGCGATCAGGTCGCCGTCGGCCTCCCGGAGCGAACCGGCTTCCAGCAGATGCTCCCTGATGGAGTCGGGCACGTCCGCGCCGGCCGGCCGGATCACCAGCTCCACCGCACCGCTGTCGGTGAACTTCACCGCGTTGGACAGCAGGTTGCGCAGCACCTGGAGCAGCCGCTGCTCGTCCGTGTGCAGCGTGGCGGGCAGTTCCGGAGACACCCGCACGGAGAAGTCGAGCCCCTTCTCCGCGGTGAGCGGCCGGAACGTCGCCTCCACGTAGTCGACCAGCTGGACGAGGGCGATCCGGGTCGGGCTGACGTCCATCTTGCCCGCCTCGACCTTGGACAGGTCGAGGATGTCGTTGATCAGCTGGAGCAGGTCGGACCCGGCTCCGTGGATCGTCTCGGCGAACTCCACCTGCTTCGGCGAGAGGTTGCCCTCGGCGTTGTCGGCGAGCAGCTTGGCCAGGATGAGCAGCGAGTTCAGCGGGGTACGCAGCTCGTGCGACATGTTGGCCAGGAACTCGGACTTGTAGCGCATCGAGACGGCCAGCTGCTCGGCCCGCTCCTCCAGGACCTGCCGCGCCTCCTCGATCTCGGTGTTCTTCACCTCGATGTCGCGGTTCTGCTGCGCCAGCAGTTCGGCCTTCTCCTCCAGTTCCGCGTTGGAGGCCTGGAGTGCCTTCTGCCGGTTCTCCAGCTCCTGGGAGCGGTCGCGCAGTTGCTCGGTGAGTTCCTGGGACTGCTCGAGGAGCTTCTCGGTCTTCGTGTTGACGCTGATGGTGTTGACGCTCGTCGCGATCATCTCGGCGAGCTGGTTGAGGAAGTCACGCTGGATGTGCGTGAACGGCTGGAAGGAGGCCAGCTCGATCACACCGAGCACCTTGCCCTCGAAGAGCACCGGCAGCACGATCACGTGCGCGGGCGGCGCCTCGCCCAGTCCCGAGGAGATCTTCAGGTACCCCGGCGGGACGTTGTCCACCTGGATCGTCCGCTTCTCCTCGGCCGCCGTCCCGATGAGCGTCTCACCGGGCCGGAAGGACGTCGGCATCGAGCCCGCGGAATAGCCGTAGCTGCCCCGCATCCGCAGCTCGTAGGCACCGTCGTCGCCGCCGTCGACCCCCACCTCGTCGGCGTCACCCGTGGGCATGGCCAGGAAGAAGGCGCCGTGCTGGGCGGAGACGACCGGGGTCAGCTCGCTCATGATCAGCGAGGCGACGTCGTCCAGATCGCGGCGGCCCTGCATCAGGCCGGAGATCCGGGCCAGGTTCCCCTTGAGCCAGTCCTGCTCCTTGTTGGCGAGGGTGGTGTCACGCAGGTTGGCGATCATCGTGTTGATGTTGTCCTGCAGCACCTGGATCTCGCCGGCCGCGTCGACGTCGATCTTGAGGTTCAGATCGCCCCGGGTCACGGCGGTGGCGACCGCCGCGATGGCGCGCACCTGACGGGTCAGATTCCCCGCCATCTCGTTCACCGACTCGGTGAGGTCGCGCCACGTACCGTCGACGTCCCGCACCCGGGCCTGTCCGCCCAGCTGCCCCTCCGTACCCACCTCACGGGCGACCCGGGTCACCTGCTCGGCGAAGGAGGAGAGCTGGTCGACCATCGTGTTGATGGTGTTCTTCAGCTCCTGGATCTCGCCCCGGGCGTCGATGTCGATCTTCTTGGTGAGATCGCCCTTGGCGATCGCCGTCGTGACCGTGGCGATCTGGCGCACCTGACCGGTCAGGTTGGACGCCATCGAGTTCACCGACTCGGTGAGGTCCTTCCAGGTGCCCGAGACGCCGGGCACGCGTGCCTGGCCGCCCAGTTCGCCCTCGGTACCCACCTCGCGCGCCACCCGGGTGACCTCGTCGGCGAACGAGGACAGGGTCGTCACCATCGTGTTGACGGTGTCGGCGAGTTCGGCGACCTCGCCCCGCGCCTCGACGGTGACCTTCTTCGTCAGGTCGCCGTTGGCGACCGCGGACGAGACCCGGGAGATGTTGCGCACCTGACTGGTCAGGTTGTTGGCCATCAGGTTGACGTTGTCGCTGAGGTCCTTCCAGATGCCCGTCGCACCGCGCACCCGTGCCTGACCGCCGAGGATTCCCTCGGTACCGACCTCCCGGGCGACGCGCGTCACCTCGTCGGCGAAGTTCAGCAGCTGGTCGACCATCGTGTTGACGGTCGTGACCAGTTCGAGGATCTCGCCCTTGGCGTCGACGGTGATCTTCTTGGAGAGGTCGCCGTTGGCGACCGCGGTGGTCACCTCGGCGATGTTGCGCACCTGGAGAGTCAGGTTGTTCGCCATGCCGTTGACGGACTGGGTGAGGTCCTTCCACGTACCGGAGACGCCCTGCACCTCCGCCTGGCCGCCCAGCATGCCTTCCGTGCCCACCTCGCGGGCCACCCGGGTCACCTGCTCGGCGAAGTTCGAGAGCTGGTCGACCATCGTGTTGAGGGTGTTCTTCAGCTCCAGGATCTCGCCCCGGGCGTCCACGTCGATCTTCTGCGACAGGTCACCCCGCGCGACCGCCGTCGCGACCTGCGCGATGTTGCGGACCTGCGCGGTGAGGTTCCCCGCCATGCCGTTCACCGAGTCGGTCAGATCGCGCCACACACCGGCCACGCCGGGCACCTGTGCCTGGCCGCCGAGCCGTCCGTCCGTGCCCACCTCGCGGGCCACCCGGGTCACCTGGTCGGCGAAGGCGGACAGCTGGTCGACCATCGTGTTGATGGTGTTCTTCAGCTCGAGGATCTCGCCCCGGGCGTCCACGTCGATCTTCTGCGACAGGTCACCCCGCGCCACGGCCGTGGTCACCTGGGCGATCTGCCGCACCTGGGAGGTCAGGTTCCCCGCCATGAAGTTGACGGAGTCGGTGAGCTCCTTCCAGGTACCGGACACGCCGTCGACCCGTGCCTGGCCGCCGAGGCGGCCCTCCGTGCCGACGTCACGGGCCATGCGGGTCACCTGGTCGGCGAAGTTGGACAGCTGCGCCACCATCGTGTTGACGGTGTTCTTCAGCTCCAGCATCTCGCCGGCCACGTCCACGGTGACCTTCTGCGACAGGTCACCGTTGGCGACCGCCGTGGTCACCTGGGCGATGTCACGCACCTGCCCCGTCAGGTTGCGGAAGGCGGTGTTCACCGAGTCGGTGAGGTCCTTCCACGTCCCCGCCGCACCCGGCACCTCGGCCTGGCCACCGAGGCGGCCCTCGACACCGACCTCCCGGGCGACCCGGGTCACCTCCGACCCGAAGGACTGAAGCTGGTCCACCATCGTGTTGACGGTGTTCTTCAGCTCCAGCATCTCGCCGGCCACGTCCACGGTGACCTTCTGCGTCATGTCACCACTGGCCACGGCCGTGGTCACCTGGGCGATGTCACGCACCTGCGTCGTGAGGTTGCGGAAGACCGTGTTCACCGAATCGGTGAGGTCCTTCCACGTCCCCGCCGCACCCGGCACCTGCGCCTGGCCGCCGAGCAGACCCTCGCCGCCGACCTCGCTCGCCACCCGGGTCACCTCGTCGGCGAAGGTGCGCAGCGTCTCGGTCATCTGGTTGATCGTCTCGGCGAGCTGCGCGACCTCGCCCCGCGCGCTCACCGTGACCTTCTGCGTCAGGTCCCCGTTGGCGACCGCCGTCGTCACCTCGGCGATGCCCCGCACCTGGGAGGTCAGGTTCCCCGCCATCGTGTTGACGGAGTCGGTGAGGTCCTTCCAGACGCCGGCCACCCCGGGCACCATCGCCTGACCGCCCAGCTCGCCCTCCGTGCCCACCTCACGGGCGACCCGGGTCACCTCGGAGGAGAACGACGACAGCTGGTCGACCATCGTGTTGACGGTGTTCTTCAGCTGCAGCATCTCGCCGGCCACATGGACGGTGACCTTCCGCGACAGGTCCCCCTTGGCGACCGCCGTCGTGACAAGGGCGATGTCGCGCACCTGGGCGGTGAGCCGGTACGCCATGGTGTTGACGGAGTCCGTGAGGTCCTTCCACGAACCGGACATGCCACGAACCTGGGCCTGGCCCCCCAGCTTGCCCTCGGTGCCCACCTCGACCGCCACCCGCGTCACCTGCTCGGTGAACGCGGCCAGCTGGTCCACGAGGTTGTTGACCGTACGGGCGACCTTCAGGAACTCCCCGCGCAGCGGCCTCACCGTCTCGTCGGACGTGTGCGACCGCAGCTCCATGCGCTGCTCGAGATCTCCGTCCGCCACCGCGGAGAGCACCCGTCCGACCTCGGACACCGGCCGTGCCAAGTCGTCGACGAGCTCGTTCGAGGCGTCGATCGCAGCGGCCCAGGAGCCTTCGCAGGCGCCGGTCTCCAGCCGCTCGGTGAGCTTCCCCTCCCGCCCGACCATGCGCCGTACCCGGGCGAGCTCGCCCGTCAGATGCAGATTGCGGTCGGCCACCTCGTTGAAGACCGCGGCGATCTCCGTGAGCACACCGTCGCCCGAGACGGTCAGCCGCCTGCGGAAATTACCGTCGCGCATCGCCACGAGAGCCGCGAGCAGTCTGTTCAGAGCTGCCGCGTCCACATCGATGGTCCCATTGCGCTGCTTCTTCACGGGCTGTCCGCCTTTTGTGCGCGTTTCTGGACCCCGCGCCGCCACGCCAGACTCCACCGTGTCCCTCCCGCAGGGGTTGACCGTATCGCTCGGGCCGTTACCGGAAGCTTGCCCACTTCCACTTTGGCTCACCGCCACAGCACACCGTCGAGGGGTGACTATGCGGACGTCAAATCGTTGAAACGTACCAGCCCGGAAGCGGACGGAGTGAAAAGTTCCATGGTTGCCGCATTCCCCCCGCCCCGCACCCCCGGTTCGCGCACCCCGCGCACCACCACAGCCGTCCCCGAGCGCCCGAGTCCGCCCTCGGGTACCCGCGGCGCCGGCCGAGCGTCTAGCCTGGCAGGCGAATCGAAGCGGCGAGAAACGGGCACAGGACTCGGGGAAGCGACGAGACACCATATGGGGAGTGCTGTGATCACCGCGCGTGCGGCTGCCACCTTCGATCCGGTCGGACGCTCGGTGGCGACCGCCCGCGCCTTCGTACGCGACACCCTCCAGGGATGGGGGTACACCGACGTCGTCGACGACGCCGTCGTTCTGACCAGCGAACTCGTCACCAACGCGGTCGTCCACGCGGGGACGGCCGCCGATGTCCTGTGCCTGCGCACCGAGGACGGCGTACGCGTCGAGGTCTCCGACCACTATCCGGAACGGGAGATCCCGCTCCAGAGCTCCGGCCTGGACTTCGGCAGCCCCGACCGGGAGGGCGGTCGCGGCCTGCTGCTCTGCGCGGCCCTCGCGTCGCGCTGGGGCGTCGAGTACTCCCCCGCCCACAAGCACGTCTGGTTCCAGCTCGACCTCCCCGAACGCCCCGTCGGCATCCGCTCCGCCGGCCCCGTCCTGCCCACGGCCCTGCTCCCCGTCACGGACGAGCGGGTACGGGTGGCCGTCGTCCAGATCGACCGTTCCGGCTCCGTCGCCGCGTGGAACGACGACGCCGCCTTCCTCTTCGGATACTCAGCGGACCAGGTCACCGGCAAGCAGTTCACCGACTTCGTGGCCTGGCCGCACACCCCGGGCACCAGCACAGGCATCGCCGACGCCCTGCAGCTCTCCCGCTGGGAGGGCAGCTACGGCATCCGCGGCGCCGACGGCCGCGTCATCCCCGTCTACTCCTCGCACCTCAGAGTCCGCGACACCCAGGGCGAACCGTCCACGGTCTGCCTCCTCGTGCGCGACTACGAACGCGCGGTGCTCCAGACCCCGGCACGCACCCCCGTCTCCGACGGTTCGGCCGAGCACCGCGCCACGGACCCGTTCGAGGTCTTCATCGGCTCCCCCGCCCCCGACGACCTCGACGGGCTGCTGCAGCGCACCGTCGAACGGGCCCGCGACATGCTCGACGCCGACGCGGCCTTCCTGCTGCTCGCGACCGACGACGAGACGGAGCTGGAGGTACGGGCGACGACCGGCCTTCCCTCGGCCCGCCAGCGCTTCGCCCGGGTCCCCGTGGAGGCCGGGACGGGCCGTTACGGCTCCGCCCGCATGCCGGCGGTCCACGAGGACCTCACCGCCGTTCCGGGCGCCGTCCCGCTGCTCGCGGACACCGGCATGCGCTCCGTCGTCACGGTGCCGCTGAAGGTCGAGGGCAGGCTCACGGGGTCCCTGGGTGTCGCGGCCGAGGCGGCGGGGCGGTACTCCAACGAGGAGGCGCTGCGCCTCCAGTTCGCCGCGGACCGCATCGCGCTGGCCGTCGAGTCGGCGCGGCTCGGCGAACTGGAGCGGCTGCGCCGCGGCTCGCTGTCCTTCCTGGTCGAGGCGTCCGACCTGCTCGCCGGCACCTTGGACAGGGATCAGACCCTGGCGCTGATGGCCCAGATGACGGTCCCCACCCTGGCGACCTGGTGTGCCGTCTACACCATCGCCGACCAGTCCGCGGAGCCGTCCCTCTCCTACGTCCTGCACGAGGACGAGGAGCGGATCGACGGGCTCAAGGCGCTGCTGTCCTCCATCGCCCCGCCGGAGCCCGTCCCCACCCCGGGCGCCCGTGTCTGGCCCGCTCCCGCCGCCGCCGGCCACCGGGCCGCCCTGCACATGTCCACCCGCAGTCTGGGCAGGGACGCGCCCCTCAGCATGAGCACCGCCACCCGCAACACGCTGGCCACCGCGGCTGCCGTGGGCGGCGAGACGGTGGTCCTGCCGCTGGTGGCGAGGAACCGCGTGATCGGCATGCTGACGCTCGGCAAGCCGTCCGACGACCACTTCCGCCAGGAGATCCTGGAACTGGCCGAGGACCTGTCCCGCCGGGCCGCTCTCGCCCTGGACAACGCACGCCTGTACTCGGAGCGCATGGCGATCAGCCAGTCCCTCCAGCGCAGCCTCCTGCCGCCCGGCCTGCCCGATGTCCCCAACGTCGAGATCGAGGTCATCTACCGCGCGGCGGGCGAGGGCAACGAGGTCGGCGGCGACTTCTACGACGTGTTCCCGATCCGCGACGGAGCGTACGGCTTCGCCATCGGCGACGTCTGCGGTACGGGCCCGGAGGCGGCGGCCGTGACGGGTCTGGCCCGGCACGCCCTGCGCCTGCTCGCACGCGAGGGCTTCGGCGGCCCGGCGGTGCTGGAACGGCTCAACGCCGCCATCCTGGACGAGGGCGCCCGCAGCCGCTTCCTGACCCTGCTGTACGGCGAACTGTGGCCCCAGGAGGACGGCAGCGCGCTCCTGAAGGTGGTCTGCGCCGGCCACCCCCTGCCGCTGCGCCTGCGCCAGGACGGCTCCGTGGAGGCGGCGGCCGAACCGCAGCCGCTGCTGGGGGTCATCGAGGACCTGGAGCTGTACGAGGAGGAGGTCGTCCTGGAACCGGGGGACGTACTCCTCTGCGTCACGGACGGGGTCACCGAGCGCCGCGAGGGGACCCGCATGCTCGGCGACGACGGCCTGGCGGACGTCCTCACGAATTGCACGGGGCTGACGGCCGGCGCGGTGGCCGGACGGATCCTGCGCGCGGTCGAGCGCTTCGCCGCGGAGCCCGCCTCGGACGACATGGCCATTCTGGCCATGCGCGTCCCGGAACCGCACACGGTCTAGGGGCCCGCCCTGCGCCGCTCCTGTGGGGTGGGGCCACCGGGCAGATGCCGGACCGGAAGCTCCTCACCTGTCAGGGGGACGCCGGCGCGGAGCGGTGGTGCCGGCCGGCCACCTGGCCGCCCAGAGCGCTCCGGCGGTACAGGACCTGCCGTCCGTCGCGGGTCCGGGTCAAGGGACCCGCAGCGTGCAGGACCCGCAGGTGCTACGACACGGCACAGCGGGTGAGCGGCCCGTGCCGCACAGCGTCGGCAGATCCGGGAGGAGCGGGGGGCTGACGGCTGGGCGGACGGCGGCGTACCGGTGGTGCCCCCGGACGCCGCCGGGGCAGCGCTCCACCGGGTGAGAGGATCGAGTCCATGGCGACGGTGTCGGGTGAGTTCGAGTTGACCATGGACGAACTGCGCGTCGTGGCGCGCTACGCGGCACAGAGCGCGCAGGAAGTCCTCCCCGTTTTCGAGGAGACCGTTCCCGGTGATCCGCGCCCCCGCGCAGCCCTTGACGCCGCTTGGGAATTCGTCAACGGCGCGCAGAGGACGAAGCTGCAGCGCGTCACCTCGCTGGACGCACACCGGGCCGCGAAGGAGGCGGGCACCGAAGCGGCACGCCTTGCCGCCCGGGCCGCCGGTGACGCCGCGTCCGCCGCCTACCTGCACCCGATAGCGCGGGCGACCCAGGTGGGACACATCCTGCGCGCTGCCGCGAGCGCCGCGCGCATCGCCGAGCTGGGCGCGGGCGACGACCCCGCCGTCGGGGACCTGATGATCGACCAGGCCCGGCGACGTGCCTCGCCGGTGCTGATCGATGTGCTGTCCCGGTACCCGCTCGCCCTCACCGGCAGGAACCGTGTGTCGCAGCTCATGAGTGCCTTGGACGCGTCACTACGCGCCTCCGTCTGAGAGACCACCCGCTGTGGTCCTCCAGCTCCCGTTCGGACCGCGTCGGCGGGGGAACGTCACGACTGCCCGCAGGTGTGACGTTCCCGTCGGCAGCGGCCCACGGGACAGCCCTTAGCCTCGCGCTTTCACGAGGTGGGCTGTCCAGTGGTTGATCAGAAACGCAGAAAGTGCCTCTGACCAGCAAGAATGAGGATTGTCGAGGTCCT